>CAZHIN010000028.1:1409-18015 GCA_964532575.1 uncultured Acidimicrobium sp. | reverse complement strand
CAACGACTGATGAGCGGCGCGGCGTTGCCATCGTGCCTTCATCTCTCGTCATCGATACTCAGGCCGCGCCAACAAGCGCAACTGATGTCTACCTTCGCTTGCATCTGCTCTCGCACCGCTTGGTAGAGCCACGCACAATCAATCTCGACGGTGCATTCGGATTACTCACCAATGTCGCATGGACATCAATCGGTCCAGTTGCGATCGACACGCTCGAAGATGTTCGCTACAACCTGTTGCGCCAAGGCCAGCACCTCGTCGTGCACGGTGTCGATAAGTTTCCACGCATGACCGATTACGTCGTGCCATCTGGTGTTCGCATTGCAGACGCCAGCCGTGTACGCCTCGGCGCGCACTTGGCAAGTGGAACAACAGTCATGCACGAAGGTTTTTGCAACTTCAACGCCGGCACACTCGGCGCTTCAATGGTTGAGGGTCGCATTTCTGCAGGAGTTGTTGTAGGCGATGGATCCGATATCGGCGGCGGAGCATCCATCATGGGCACACTCTCTGGTGGCGGCAAAGAAATGGTGACAGTTGGCAAAAAGTGTTTGCTTGGCGCAAACAGCGGGCTTGGTATTTCACTCGGCGACGAATGCATCATCGAAGCCGGTCTCTACATCACTGCTGGCACACAAGTGAAGTTGCCAGACGGCACTGTGGTGAAGGCACGCGAACTCTCCGGAGCGAGTGGATTACTGTTTCGACGCAATAGCCAAAGCGGTGCAGTCGAAGCAGTGCAACGCACTGGCAACTGGGGTGGGCTCAATGCCGCCCTGCACAAAAACTGAGCCATGCAGTTTGATGACTTCGCACAACTTGTGCGCACCAGACGCTCGCAACTAATTGTTGATCAAGAACGCGACGTCGAGATCGATCTCGTCAATCAGTTGTGTTCGGTTGCAACATGGGCTCCTAATCACCAGCAAACGTGGCCATGGGTGTTTGGTGTGTTTACTGGCGAGTCGCGTCGCGGGCTTAGCAATGCAACGGCCGATGCAATGCAACGCAATGGTGATTCAGAAATGAAAGTAACTAAAACGCGCACCAAATATTTGCGCGCGCCAGTCGTTGTTGTAGTCGGTTCTGCTCCAGGTGAATCAGATCTTCAGACTGAAGAAAACCGCGATGCCGTCGCCGCAGGCATTCAAAACATGCTGCTCGGCGCAACTGCGCTCGGGCTCGCAAGCTTTTGGTCGAGTTGCCCAAAGGGTTGCAACGACGACGTTGCACGACACTGCGGTTTTGCGCCAGGCACGCATGTCACTGCGATGCTGTACATCGGCTGGCCAACCAAAACGCTGCCAGCTATTGAACGCCCAGCGCCAGCGATCACCTACTTCAATTAGTCAATTCACACCAGGGTGATCGGGCCAACAGGGCGTTACCCGATCACCCAAGAAATGCGAACTACTTCAGTGCTTGCTCCGCACCAATCAGCGCGTAGATGCAGCCGGTATGACCAGCCGAATCGCTTACGGAGACTGTGACGTTTGAACCGGAAGTCGAAAACGTTGCAGTTGAAGAAAGGTCTGAGCTGGTGCACAAGTTTTTAATCTTGATCGCGCTCTGCGCAGCCCCACTGATCACCCAGGTAATTTTCTCCATTCCGCTCTCCACTCGACTCGCTTTGTAGCTTGTTGTTTGCTTCTTAGCAACAGCAAGCAATCCTCCCTTTCGGGGATCAAAGCCACCAAATGCCAGAAGCGAATCGCCGTTTGCGAGGTCGAGACGATCTGGGTCTGCTCCCCAGAAACTCAACTCGCTTAATGCAGACCACGATGCTCCATCATTGGTTGACGTGCGCACTTGCATGCCTTTGCGCGCACCAGTCTGTGGGTCGGCAGCAACATCAATTGGCAAGATCTGCTCAATCACACCGGATGCATTGCGGAACGTCTCAGGGTTCGTTTGGATGTCTGTTGAATATGAAATTGTTTTACTTGGATCTACCGTCCACGTCGTGCCATCGGTTGAAGTCAACGCACAAACGAAACGTGTAAAGGGTGGACTTGTCTGATTGCCTGAATCGTGAGCGTAGGCAATGTAACCAGCAGCAACTTTGACCATCTGTGGATCGCCAAGATGTGCTGCTGAAGCTCCGCTTATACCTTTGCAAGCAGTTGTGGAGATAACGCTTCCACCAACTGAGGTGAAATCTTTGCCGTTGGCAGATGTGAAGTGCACTAATTGGTCGTTCCCCGGCGCTAGCACCTTGCCCCATGCTTCATAGGCTCCGTTGATCGCATTGACACTCACTGGTGACTGCACGCTCATTCGCACGCCAGATTCGAGAGTCCAAGTTTTACCACCGTCGCTGCTGACATATGAATGTTGCAAATTGTCATAACCACTAATGCCCGCCTGTTGTTCATTGCCATTCAAGAAAAACATCCGTACCGAACCGTCTGCAACTTGCACGAGCGCTGGGTCGGAAATATTGCCAAGGCCACTTTGTTGCGACGTAACTGTCGACAGCAACACGTAATTCAGCGCAACCATGCTGCTCGTTGAGCCACTCGTTGAGCCAGCAGCCGAGCCACCTGCAGGACTTGCAGTTGAAGTTGCTGCTGATTTTTTGCACTTCGCGACTTGAGCAGTCTGGGTTTTAGATAGCTTCTTGGCGCTGATCAACGCATTCGTCGCTTTGGATCCAATGAGTTTGTCGAGACACGTCTTCACTGGCGGATCAACCGGAACCGCGGACGCCACTCCGACACATGAAATTGCGGCAAAGAACCCTGCGACTATCACTGTCACGACAACCGACTTAAAACGCTGATTCATTTTTCCTCCAAAGAAATAGGCTCAACTAGATATTAAAAAATATTATCCCTAACATAGTTAATTATAAAGTGCATTGTCAAGTTATGATCTCGAAAGGTATGCATCAATCCGCAATGGCTCAGCAGAAAAACCTTCAAAGCCCGGTTGCTCGACGCGCGCCATCCAGTCGCAGTGCGCGCAATACCGCCACAATCATGAAGGCCCTCACGCAAGAGGCCATCGACCTGGGTCTCGATGGCATATCCGCGAGCTCGATTGCAAAACGCGCAGGTCTCACGACAGGTGCTATCTACAGCCGCTATGAAAACAACGACGAGATGCTGATCGCGCTCTGGCAAAACGTTGTGGCACCAGTGTTTAGCACTCACATTAAGGAGACCATCGCTGTAGTTATCGCGAATGACTCCACCGAATACGTCGATGCTCGCATGGCTCAGATCGAAAAACCAAACCGTATTCTTAGCCTTGGATCCGAATTCATTGTCGTTGCGCAACGTAACGAAGTGGTGGGCGAAGTTGTTGTGAGCGAAGTCAGCAAATGGTTGGAAGATTCGGGTTTGAATAAAGCCAGCACTCCAATTCAGCGCGCGGGAGTTGCCCTTGGTGCGTCCATCGCCGTTGGTTCAATACTCCGCTCGTTCATTACTGGTTCAAACCCTGGGTTACGACTGATAGTCAGCGGAATTCAGAACGCATACGTTGACGCCAAACCAACCAACGCAGCACGAAAATCGCTCACCCCAAAGCCAATTAGATCGGATACGCAAAACCCACTTCGCGATGCGCTGATTGATGCCACTGCAGAGGTGATGAGCAAGACAGGCTTTACCGGCGCAACTATTTCGCGCATCGCTCGAAAGTCAGACATAACGAGCGGCTCGATTTACAACTTCTATGACGACAAAGAGTCTCTCATGAATGATTCAGTAAGCGAGTTGATGCGTACGACACAGCGTCAGAACCTCGATTCCAAAAAGGTTGCCTCATCACTTCATAAGCCAAACTTTGGTCTGACCGACAGTTTCGATTTTGGACTCATTCCAGATCGAAGAACTTGGCTACGTTTTCGACAGGAATGCATCATCGCAACTCGCCATCACAAAAAGACTCATAAAGAGATGAAAAAGGTGATCACAGAATTAAATGAATCAATGACTCAATCATTTCCGCATCTCAGTCCTGTCGTGGTCAACCTAGTCAGCATGGGCGAGCAAGCGATTGGCTACGGCTACAGCTCGTTGTTTGGATACACCAACCTTTTTGATACGTGCGACTTTGATGCGATCATGGTGCAGATCGCCAAGCAAAACGGCCTCTAGGTGGCATTTAGCTTGGGCGATAGACCCCAAACACATCTCGCAGCGCATCGCTGACTTCGCCGAGAGTTGCATTGGCTCGCAATGCTGCCTTCATTGGGATCAACACGTTGTCGGTTGACTTTGCTGCAGCGCGCAGGTCTTCCAAACACGCAGTCACTACAGCCATGTCTCGTCCTGATTTGTACTGTGTCAACCTTGCAACCTGCTCTTTTTCGAGCAATGGGTTTGCAGGAGTGATTTTTGGCGCTGACTCATTGTCGACAGTGAACTTGTTGACGCCCACCAGCACTCTCGACTGATCATCGATCGATTTCGTGTACGAATAAGCAGCGTCTTCTATTTCGTCCATCTGGAAGCCAGCCTCAATTGCTTGCACTGCCCCACCCATCTCGTCGATTCGGGCGATGTACTCGTAGGCCAATCGCTCGACTTCATTTGTCAGTGACTCAACGAAGTACGAGCCTGCGAGAGGATCTGGTGTGTCGGTGATTCCGCTCTCAAAGCCAATGATCTGTTGTGTTCGCAATGCAATTCGAGCAGCATCTTCTGTTGGCAAACTCAATGCCTCATCAAAACCATTCGTATGCAAACTCTGTGTACCACCCAGCACAGCAGCCATGCTCTGAATTGCTACACGCACAACGTTGTTGAGCGGTTGCTGAGCGGTCAGCGTCGAGCCGCCTGTTTGAGTATGAAAGCGCATCAATTTGCTTGCTTCTTTTTTGGCCCCAAACCGCTTGGTCATAATGTCGTGCCACATGCGACGACTTGCTCGAAATTTGGCAACCTCTTCAAAGAAGTTGTTGTGACCATTCCAGAAAAAACTCAAACGGGGCCCAATGTCATCCACATCGAGTCCGGCATCTACTGCAGCCTGTACGTAGGCAATTGCGTTGCTCAACGTAAATGCAAGTTCTTGCACCGCAGTTGATCCGGCTTCGCGAATGTGATATCCCGAAATTGAAATTGTGTTCCATTTCGGAACGTTGGCAGCGCAATATTCAAAAATGTTTGTGATCAAACGCATCGACTGCGCTGGCGGATAAATGTAGGTTCCGCGTGCGATGTATTCCTTGAGGAGATCATTCTGAATCGTGCCGCTAATGGCAGTGGCCGGCACTCCACGCTCTTGGGCAACAATTTCGTACATCAACAACAAGATTGAAGCCGTTGAGTTGATGGTCATCGACGTTGTGACTTTGTCGAGCGGCAAATCTGCAAGCAGTGTGCGCATGTCGTCGAGCGAATCAATCGCCACACCAACCTTGCCCACTTCTCCAGCCGAACGTGGATGATCGCTGTCGTAACCCATCTGCGTCGGCAAATCGAATGCACAACTCAGTCCTGTTTGGCCAGCCTCGAGCAAAAACTTAAACCTTTGGTTGGTGTCGGCGGCACTACCGAAGCCCGCATATTGACGCATCGTCCACAAACGGTCGCGATGCATGGTTGGATAAATGCCTCGCGTATAAGGAGGCTCGCCCGGTTTCCCGATTTGGGCGGTTGAGCCAGCAATCGACTCGGCCGTATAGAGGGGCTCAACAACGATCCCGGAGTCTGTTTGGCGAGGGGTTTGAGATTCGGTCACGGATACAGGCTACGAGATTCGCTGCACCCCACACAGACCGAGCAGAGCAAATACAGCAGTTCTCACTCTTGGCTAGCCTTGGCTCATGGCAATCACCGAGAGCATCAAGAAAATCGAGAAAGTAATAGACGGTCGTGAACTTGTTCCCCAGACTCTTGCGTCACTTGGACGCCCCACCTACGACAATGTCGAAGATGAACGTCGCGCCCGCAAGATTGGTTTGGCTGCCTCGCTCCGTGTGTTTGGTCGACTTGGATACGGCGAGGGTGTGGCAGGCCACATCACTGCACGCGACCCTGAATTTACCGATCACTTTTGGGTCAACCCATTTGGTAAGAGTTTTCGCCACATGAAGACAAGCGATCTCATCCTGGTCAATCACGATGGCGATGTTGTGTACGGCAACCAACCTGTCAACAAAGCAGCATTTGTATTGCACGCAGCAATTCACAAGGCTCGACCTGAAGTCATTGGTGCAGCACATGCGCACTCCACGTACGGCAAGGCGTGGTCGTCGCTTGGACGCAAACTCGATCCAATTACACAAGACTCGTGCATTTTTTATGAAGACCACACCGTCATCTCCGAACAAGGTGGAGCGGTTGTCTTCGAAGCTACTGCGGCCGAAGAAATCATCTCCAAGTTTCCAACCGGCAAGGCTGCGATTCATCAAAACCATGGCTTGTTTACGGTTGGCACCACCGTTGAAGCCGCCGCATTTTGGTTTATCACCATGGACCGCAGTTGCCAAGCACAACTACTTGCCGAGGCCGCGGGTACACCGAAACTCATCCCCCACGACATGGCCAAGTACACGCAACAACTCACCGGTTACGCCGATGCTGGATGGTTTCAGTTTCAACCCCTGTTTCAAGAGATTTGCGCATCAGATCCCGAATTGTTCGAGTGAGTAAACCTCAAACACGTTCGGCATCAGCATCATCGCGCATCAGCGCACTGCCACCCGAATTATTTTTCATCTGCTCTGCATCCGCCCAATACATCGGCGCAGTCATTGCATTTAATTTGTTTGACCAACTTGCTCCTGCCAGCGTGGCATGGTTGCGTGTCATCAGTGCCGCATTAATTTTACTTGTATTTTCTGCACGCCGACTTCGGGCACAGGGCAAATGGACGAAAGATGAATTGGTTTCTGCAGCCAGTTTCGGCATCGCCGTTGCGTTGATGAACCTCACGTTTTATTTGGCAATTGATCGACTTGATCTCGGCAAAGGTGTTGCCATCGAATTCATCGGCCCAATCTGTGTGGCTGCTTGGCAAACAAAGTCTCGTCGCAATGCTGGTGCACTTGGGCTTGCAACACTCGGCGTCGTCATTCTGTCGGGTTTCGAACTTGGCAACGAGCCGCTTGGCCTGCTGTTTATCTTTCTGGCTTCAGCATGTTGGGCTGCATACATTGTTGTTGGTTCGCGTGTTGCCCAACTCAATCGGGGCGTTTCGGGGCTTGGCGTGGGCCTTGCGATCGGCGCCGTCGCTATTGCTCCCTTTGGTGCACCACAAAGCGGCCCTGCTTGGTCATCGCCATCCATTTTGGGTTTGTGTCTGCTCGTCGGCTTGTTTTCCAATGCTCTCGGATATGGAATTGAGCAATCCATCATGCGCAAAATTCCGGTGCGCAGATTTTCGGTGCTCCTGGCACTGCTTCCAGTTACCGCTGTCGTGTTTGGATTTTTATTTCTAGGTCAAACCCCAACATTTGTAGACATGATCGGAATTGCATTGGTGTTGACAGGCGTGGTTGTACAGCAACGCGACACGCTCGCACCAATAAGCGAATCTTCCTAAAGCATTGCTCTTCCCTGCCGATCACTCTCGGTAGAATGACTGTCAAGCGGCGAGGAGAATCCTTCAGCATGCGCGTACCCCCAAATTTTAAAATGATCAGTGCAGTTGGCATTATTGCCAGCAGTCTGTTTGCCACGTTGCTGACAGTTGGTCCTGCGCGTGCCGATGACGGTTTGTTACCCACTGCAATCGTGATCAATGGTCGTGGAAACGGACACGGTCGTGGCATGAGTCAATATGGCGCATATGGATGGGCAGTTGGTGGTTCGTCCTGGGACCAAATTCTCAACTTTTATTACGGGGGTCCAACAGGAAACACCATTGGTTCGCTCACCGACCCAGGCCAAGAGATGACCACATACCTCTCGGCCATGAACGATAAAGCAACCTCGGTGGTCGCCGACGCGAGCAACGCAGTGTTTGTGCAAGACCCGACACCGGGGCGCCTCTGGACGTCACTTGTGGCGATTGAAACATCGCAGCGCGTCTATCGGGTGTGGGGTTCGATGGAACGCAAGTGTGCAATAACCGCAGACCCTGCCACAGAAGGTTTCACACTGATTGGTGATGTTCCGACTGTTGCATCGTTCACCACAACCGTTGGCGCAGATCCTGCGGCTGGAGCAACTGCAGTCATCGGCCTGTGCGAACCGCGCACGAGTAGCAAAAACAAAATTCGTTACTACCGCGGAGAAATTCGTGCTGTCAACAATTCAAGTGGTGCTAACCGCACCATCAACGCCACCACGATCGAGAGTTATTTGCGCGGGGTCGTACCTCGCGAGTCTCCCGCCGATTGGGGCACTGCAGCAGGTGGGCTCGGCATGCACGCACTTCGCGCGCAAGCAGTTGCTGCACGCTCGTATTCGGCAACCGAAAACCGATACGCGGGCTTAGCACGCACCTGCGACTCTCAAGATTGTCAGGTGTACGGCGGCAGCGCGTTGCGCGAGTCGGTCAATGGGGCAATCGTTACTCTCGAGAGCCCTCTTACCGATCAAGCAATTGCCGAAACTGCTGGCGTTGTAATCGTGCAACCAAATGGCAAGCCTTCACGCACGGAATTTACGTCGAGCAATGGCGGTCGCACAGCAGGCGGCACATTTCCTGCACAAGTTGACCCAGGAGATTTAGCAAGCGAACCAGTGAATAATTTGCTCGTCTGGACCCGCATCATTTCGGCAGCGCAATTAACTGCAAAGTACCCGCAGATTGGCACACTCACCTCTGTTGTCACCACTCACGATGGTCTTGGTGGAGACTGGAATGGTTACGCAACGTCGGTTGCTATCAACGGCACAGCATCCACCGTGACAATCAAGGGTTACGACTTCAAGTCTGCATTCGACTTGCCCGCACCGTGGTATGAAACTTCTTCCGTCTACGGTGCAGCCTTTGATGCAGGACCAGTTGGCGCACTGTTATTTATTGGAGACTCGGTTGGCGAGAGCATCGCCAGCACGTTTGCATCGGTCGTTACGCCCGCGTATCCAACAATGAATTATCAGGCTCTCACCAACCGCTGCCTCGTGGGTTCAAGTTGTGTTGCCGCGGCCGCCGGTGCCCCCGATGCTCCAGCGATTATCAACGCGCTGACGCCAGAGCAATATCCAAGTGTGGCAATTATTCAATTGGGCTACAACGACGACCCGAACACGTACCAGTCCGATGTCGACCAAGTAGTCAACGCACTCAGCGCTCGCGGCGTACAACGAATTGTGTTTATTAATCTTTCAACTCGTCGCACGTCGCGTAACTACGCGCTCTCTAACGCGGTTCTAGCCAACGCTGCAACGAGTTACCCCAATGTTTCAGTACTTGACTGGAATTCGGCTTCTTCTGCTCCATCTCAAAATCGTTGGTTCCTCGATGACGTTCATTTAACCGGCACCGGCCGAAGCGAATTTACGTTATTCATTCGCAACCAACTAGATGCATTGCGTGCTCAGAACATCATCACCAATGGTGTCGCAACCGTGTTGCCACTTGGCGTGCCGATGGCTAAGGGCGACCGCGGCGACAACGTCAAGGCTCTGCAAACTGCCCTCAATGCATATTTCAAACTGCCAAAGAAAAAGCGCATCGCTGTTGACGGCGTACTCGGCAAAGGAACAGTTGCCCTCGTGACCACGCTCGAGACCAACGCCGCCCTACCAATTGACGGCATTGCCGACGAATCAGTACTTGGCATCCTGGGCATCGACCCTGCAACAATCATTCTTTCTCAGGGCACCAAACACGCCACGGTTGCCACAGCACAGACTGCTCTCGCGCGCGTGCTCAAAGTCAAGGTGCGGGCCGACGGTATCTATGGCGCAGGCACTACGCGCCTGGTTAAACGGTTTCAAAAGAGTGTCGGTATTAAGCAAACAGGCACGATTAACCGCCTGACGTGGCAGGCCCTGCTTACCGCTTCAATGCAGAAGTAAAACGCGCTTCCCAGGCTTCAGTACTGACCATTGCTGGGTACGCCGCTCGGTATTCGCGCTTCAGTCGCTTGTATGACGTTGCAATCGCAAAGATTGACTTCACCACTTCACGCAACAGTTTAAAAAATCTTTTTGTGTCGCGTTCAACTGTGTATCCATCGGCGATGCGATCATGGCGATACAAAATTCGGTTGCGCAATGTGGCCACACCAACTGCGCGAGCATCGATTGGGCCAACGCCATATTTTTTCAGTCGCAATGGTCGAGGAATGATGTACCCACCCACCAACACAATGGCAAACAAAAACCCAAATGCGCGCATTGCTTTGTGTCGAGGTTGGCGTGGTGTTATTGCCGCCAGCTCGGCTGAGAGCGGCGCTGGCTTTTCTTCAGCGCATACACGTAATTCGTCGTGTAATGCCGCGTGATCAATCTTCATCCACTCTGCAGGACCAGCCAAATACGCATTGAGTCCGCGCAGCATGTATTCGGTCGAGGCATAACGCATCGAAAAGAGGTTGCGGAAACCAAATGAAGAAAATCGATAGGCCAGGTTCCACCACGTGTGCTTATCAAACACCAATGTGTCGACAAGCGCCAAGTTGCGTGATTCATAAAACAGCGAAGATGGATTATTTTTCAATCCAAAGTCGGCGTGCCACACGATTACGCCATTGAGCGTTATTGAGTGCTTGCCAGTGTGCATCAGACCAAAGGCCACATCGTCGCCGCGCACAAACACAGGCAATGGGTTTTCGTTGGTGATGTTGATTGGAAAAGCGGTGTACCACCAGGCTGTGTAGTCAAAGGGCACTTCAGGCGCATCCTGCACAGCCACTGCGCGGTCACGCATGTCATCTTCTCGGCCAAGAGCCTGCAGTGGATAAATCGATCTCCACGAATATTGCGAACCTGCCTCAAACTGCAACCACGGACGCTCTTCGGAAAGCATTGCCCCGTGCACACAAAGACGCGCATCTTTGGCGTAGGCAAACAACGACATTGTGCGCACAATTGCTTCTGGTTCGAGCGTGATGTCGTCGTCCATGAACAACACGTGAGTTGCCCAGCCCAATTTACGAAGCTCGATCAGTCCTCGCGCAAAGCCGCCGGCGCCACCCAAGTTGCCATTTGGAATTACTGTTAGCGGCGCGTCTGCGGCAGCGTCGAACGTGACGTTTTGGGCGTTGTCAACCACGAGCACTCGCACGTTGCCATTGAGTGCATCCGTATTGCGCACCAACTCGAGCACGTTGTGCACGGTCTTGCGCACATATTCCTGACGATTAAACGTGGTAATCGACAACGACATGCGCACTTCGTGTCGTGGGGCATCTTGCGTGACCCACTCACCGCCCGTCATGCACACTTCGCCACCTTCGGCACGCACCCTCACGAAATATGTTCCATGAGTTGATGTCTGCAGGTTTGGCACATGCAGCATCACGCTCGTTGGTGATCCCTCACCGCGTGGCAATTGTGCTGTTGCTACAACCGATTCTTTTTTGCCGTTTACCACCACAACTTCGGCGACTCCATAACCAGAAGCGCGCACGCTGACACTCAAGTTGTCGACATGACTCACTCGGCGCCACCGACCGGCGGCAAACACACCAAATGTTGTATCAAAACTCAGCGTGCCGCCATGTACAAGCACAGCGCCGTTGTCGACCAATCGCACATCGCCACTCGTACGCGCATACAACAGCGGCTCAGGTGTGGTTGGCGTTGGCAACACAAGTCGTTGCAACAAATTCGCTGATTGCATCAGTGCTTTGCTCCGCCCAATGGGTCAGTAAAAAACGGAGGGATTTTGGCCTTGTCGTCGAGTGCCTTCAATATGCCGGCCGCTGCAGCCAACGCTTCGTGAATAGTGACGTCCATGTCGAGATAACGATAGGTGCCGAGGCGTCCAAGAAATGTGACTCCAGATTCTGCACGCGCCTTGATCACATAGTTGACCAATTGATCAGTCTCTTTGACCAAACGAATCGGATAATACGGAGTGTCGTTGTCTCCACAGAGTCGAGAAAATTCGGTGTAGGTCACAGTTCGATCATGGTTTTCCCATGGCGCAAAATGTTTGTGCTCAGTAATTCGCGTGTACGGCACTTGCTCGTCGCAATAATTGAGCACCGGACAACCCTGAAAATCACCGTCGGATACATGTTGCTCAAAATCAAGCGTGCGATACGCGAGCCTTCCGTGCTCAAAACCAAAATATGCATCGATTGGCCCTGTCCACACCACATGGTCGTACGCGCTTGATTGTGCTCGCTCAAAACGAGTCGAAACATGCACGGCAATGTTGGGGTGATCAAGCATTGCTTGCACGATTGGCGTGTAGCCGTGCTCGGGGATTCCCTGATGCGGATGATTGAAATATGAGTCGTCGGCAGTAAACCGAAGTGGAAGTCGCGCCAAGATGCTTGCAGGCAATTCGGTCGGATCGACTCCCCATTGTTTTTTTGTGTAGCCCGCAAAGAATGCGTCATACAATTCGCGTCCAACAAAACGCAAACCTTGATCTTCAAACGAAACAGGATTGGTAATCGTTGAGTCAGCCTTGGTGGCGATAAATGCTTCGGCTTCTGCTGGCGAAAAATTGGTCCCAAAAAACTCGTTGATCAACGTCAGGTTCATCGGCATCTGAAACGCTCTGTCGCCCACCATTGCACGCACTCTGTGGCGATACGGTTTCATCACACCAAATCTGTTAATGAATTCCCACACATGCTCGTGTTGCGTATGAAAGATATGAGGCCCGTAGGTATGCACCATCACGCCGGTTTCGTGGCGTTCGGTATGGCAGTTGCCAGCCACGTGATCGCGGGTGTCAAAAACGGTTGCCGTGTGTCCCGCTTCGGCTAGTTGTCGTGCCACTACGGCGCCTGAAAAGCCAGCGCCAACGATGGCAAACGATCGTGCTAGCACGCCCTAAATACTACGCAATTAGTGCGAGAGCCAAGGTGCACAGAGGCCGTCCAAATCGCGCACTTCAATGCGCTCTCGGTTGGCATATGTCACTTGATTGCTTGGATCCACGCGCAAATTAAACGTGCGGAATTCCATTTCTGTCGTATCGATTGCAAGTATGCGACCGATCAACGACTCGCCAAGGCTAAGCAGCAACTTGATCGTTTCAAGTGCCTGAATTGAACCGACAATTCCTGGCAAGACGCCCAACACACCTGCTTCTGCACAACTTGGTGCAAGTTCTGCTGGTGGTGGCTCAGGGACCATGTCGCGATACGTCGGACCATTTTTCGGATCAAACACGGTGACCATTCCTTCAAACCTGAAGATGGATCCGTGCACAACTGGAATGCCAAGCTTGACGCTTGCGTCATTGAGCACATAGCGACTCGGAAAATTATCTGCGCCATCCACGATCACGTCGTAGCCCGCAATGATCTCCATGATGTTGCTCGCATCCAAACGCGTGTCGTAGGTGACTACATCGACATCTGGGTTGAGCATCGTCAATGTCTTTTTTGCAGAGTCAACTTTGCGATCACCGATGCGATCTATGTTGTGCAAGATCTGCCGCTGCAAATTGCTTGCGTCCACTTCGTCCATATCTACAATGCCGATAGTGCCCACGCCGGCAGCAGCCAAATACAGTGCCGCAGGGCTTCCAAGGCCTCCCGCGCCCAACAACAGCACTTTGCTTGCAAGTAGTTTTGCCTGGCCTTCAACGCCAACTTCTGGCAACAAAATATGTCGCTGATAACGATTGCGCTGCTCTGCTGTCAACGAGGCAGGAGTGCCCCATTGCCTTCCTTCATCTTTCCATTTGCCAAAACCACCGGCCATCGACACGACATTGGTGTATCCAAGCTCTTGCAATGTCTTGGCTGCAAAGGCGCTACGCACTCCGCCCGCGCAATACACCACAATCGGCGCGTCCTTATCGGTGATCTTGCTCTCGATCTGTGCTTCAAGATGACCGCGAGGAATATGGATCGACAGCGGCAGAGTTCCTTGTTCAAATTCGTCGGGTTCGCGCACATCGAGCGCCAAGGTCAATCCAGTTGCCAAACGCGCTGCAGCGTCGGCCGTGTCCACCTCAACAATTTGTGATTTTGCTTGTGCAAGTAGGTCTCTAAAACCGGCCATATTGGTGACAAATCCTCCGCCCAATACCCTACCGTTCTAGTCGGGTTTTGATGCTCAGAGCGAGCGGCACAGCACAGGCAGTACCTCAGAAATGCCTGCATTGATCACCACATCCGCCCGACTGTCCATTTCAGTTGGCTGGCCGTTCACGATGATCAACGCCGCACCTGCCGCCTGTGCCCTTGGCACAGCATTGGCGGCTGGGTACACCGATAACGAAGTTCCTACCGCTAGCAGCACATCACACTCTTCACTCGCCGCCAACGCTCTGCCAATCACATCGGGTTCAAGTGACTGACCAAACAAAATTGTGTCGCTTTTTAGAATGCCGCCGCACAACTCGCATCTCGGATCGACGTCACCCGCAATCACGCGCGCCAATGCATCCACCATCGGTTTGCGGTCTTTGCATTGCCAGCAACATGTGCGATGAATAGTGCCATGCACTTCCAACACATTCTTCGGATCATGTCCTGCGCGTTGATGTAACTCGTCAACGTTTTGCGTAATGATCGCAACTAACGCTCCGCGGCGCTCAATCTCGAGTAATGCGACATGTCCTGCATTCGGTTGCGGATCATTGTCAATCCAACGCACCCTGTTGCGCCAAGATTTTTGACGCAGTTGATCATCTTCCAAATAATGAGTCAAAGTTGCAGCACGCTCTGCATCGGGATCCTTCGTCCACAATCCGTTTGGCCCCCGAAAGTCCGGAATACCAGAGTCTGTCGAGATGCCCGCACCTGTTAACACCGTGATGCGCGAAGACGCCTGAAGAATGGCCTGTGCCCGCTCTATTTTTTCTTGTAATTCTTCGTTGATCACCCTGCTATCTTGCCAAACCCGCGCACACAAGTGAGCATGAACGAACTTCACGTAGAAAAAACACTTGTTGTGGTGCCCTGGACAGACCCAATTGTCGATGAAGTCGGGTTCGATGTGTTCTCTCGGTACGCCGAGATGTTTTGGCTTCCCATCATGGGGCCAAGTGCGCTATGGATCCTGCGCCGCATCGTGATGGGCTTTGGCGAGTTTCCTGGTGGCTACGAGATGGACACTGAAGAAATTGCACTCGCGGTTGGTTTGTCGTTCACACAGGGTGCCAATTGTCCATTTACTCGTGCATTGCGCCGCTGTCAGTGGTTTGGTGCGGCACAAAGTGTCAACGGTGGCTTAGCTGTGCGCATCAAACTTCCGCCCGTCTCGCGCCGCCAGATCCAACGCTTCCCTCTTTCACTCAAACAATCGCTCGCAGCGTGGCCCGTTGAACCTACCGACCATCAACAACTTGTGGAGCGAGCAAAACTTGTCGCAAACGCACTCATCACCACTGGCGACGAAACAGATTTGTTGGAATCGCGACTTACGCGGATCGGAATTCCAGTTGGGATTGCGGCTCGTGTTGCTGGTGAGTTGACCTGCCAAGCCACGGTACAAAATTCTCCATAAATGCCCAGCTCGTGCGGTGTAACACGCAAGGCCCGTAGCCCTGCAGTGCGGTGCGGTGCTTTGGACACGGGTAGCCCTTATTGGTCTCAAAACTCCATAACGAATAGTCGCTTGCGTACTCGCGCATCATTGCGTCTCGCGTAACTTTTGCCAGCACCGAAGCAGCCGACACCGACAACACTGATGCGTCAGCTTTTACTTGCGTCACCACTTGCGAAATATGCGGCGATACAAAATCCCATCGACCATCGATCACCGCAGTGGCGTTACTGATATCGATCTGTTTTGCCAAACTTTCAATAGCCCGTTTGGTAGCCAATCGTTGGGCGGCATTCATTCCAAGCGCATCGCATTCGGCGTGAGTTGCTAGCCCAACCGACCAGGCTGCACATGTTGCAGCCACGTGATCAAACATTGCTTCTCGCTTTATTTCTGATAATTGTTTTGAGTCGCGCACACCGCCCATGAGCACCGCTGCATCGTCGCTGGCAATCACATCTCGCGAGAGAACAGCCGCCCCGATCATGAGTGGTCCGGCCCATGCGCCCTTTCCCACTTCGTCAATACCAATCACGATCGAAGAGCCTTTGCGCAACAGCACCCGCTCTAATTCAGTCGTTGGTGCTTCTTTCACTGCAGTGAAATCTGTACTGCACCGCCGACAAAGCAGCCTGCACGCCACCAAGCACCGCTTTGCAGCAAGGCTTCTGCTGTTGGTACATCTACTGCAGCGAGTAGGCCGCCAGACGTTTGTGGATCAAAACATAATGCTGCGGCAACTTCGTTGTGGGCAGAATCCACAAAGTGTCCTTCCACATAGTCGCGATTACGTGGATCTCCACCTGTGCGCACGCCACGCTGCGCTGCCTCTTGGGCACCCGGATATGCCTGCAGTGTGTTTGCTTCCACGACTAAGGCAACTGCACTGCGCTCCGCCATCTCCCAGCCGTGGCCTGCAAGTCCGTAGCCCGTCACATCGGTTACGGCGTGCACACCAGTGCCAAAACCTTGCAATTGCTCGGATGCCGCACGATTTAATGTGCGCATTCCAACAATCGCTACAGCTTTATCTGCATCTGATCCTCCGGCAAGGGCAAGGCCGGTACCGA
>CAZHIN010000028.1:0-1399 GCA_964532575.1 uncultured Acidimicrobium sp. | reverse complement strand
CGGCTTCGACATCACTGCAATATCGCCAACTCGCGCGCCACTCTTGCGGAAAATTCGTTGCGGGTTTACCACGCCTTGTACTGCGAGCCCAAAGATCGGTTCTGGATTACGAATGGTGTGACCACCTGCAATACTTCCACCTGCTTCTGCGACTACAAGTGCTGCTGCTGCAAAAATCTGCGCGATCGCCGTTGGTGGAAAGTGCTCAGGAAACGCAGCGATGTTGACGGCCATCACCACGCGGCCACCCATTGCAAACACGTCGCTGCATGCATTGGCTGCGGCAATTGCACCAAAGTCGCTTGGGTCGTCAACGAGGGGCGGAAAAAAATCGGTTGTGCTCACCAAAGCAACATCGTCGGTCACTTGATACACGGCAGCATCATCAAATGGAGCAAGTCCTACTAGCAAGGCAGGATCAAGTGATGCAGGAAAGTCACTCACTAAATCGGCAAGCAATGTTGCGCCCCATTTGGCCGCGCATCCACCACACGACGTCCATTCCGTCAGGCGCAGTGGCTCGAGACTCGGCGAATTACTCGGCGCGATACTCATGGCGCAAAGCCTAGAAGCAGTGTCTCTCCTGTCGATTCAACAGAACTCCATGTTGGGTCACAGATGCCTGCGGTCAGCTTGATTCCAGCAGGCCCAGTAACTTCCCACAACAGCGCAGGCTTTTCACCGTGCCAGCGAATACCAAAACTCACGGTGTGCAATGGGCCAGCGGCCACTCGGTGACATTCCAAGTTTGCTCCAAGCCACAGTCGAGGAATACCACGACCAAAAATCTGTACCGAACCATCTCGCTGCATTGCAACCATTTTTTCTTCTACCCATGCAATTGCACGAATATCGGTTGGCATGACGTTTGGCGGTTCTGCGGCGATACTCATGCGCAATTGAGCCGCGGCAACGTCGTCGGCTGCACGCTGCTCTCCCATACGCGCAAACACAAATTGGGCTGCAAACAATGCGCGCTCTACATCCCAGGGCAGTATTGACGCTTTCTTATTATCTTTCAACAGGGTCTCAACAGATTGCACAAGGCGCGCAGCGTGATCAACTCGACTTTGTGCAGATTCTCCGTTGAGTTTCTCGCCCATGCGCAACAATTCCTGAAGCGTCAAAATATATGCAACGAGATCACGAGCGCAATCTCCTCCTGCACCGATGGCCCAGTCCTCAATGTTGTGCCCACTCAAGATCAATGCGTCACTGCGCAAGCGCGCAACAAGTGGGGCAACTGCGCCTTCAGGCACAATCACATATCCGGCTTGCTCTACGGCTTTGAGCCAACCTTTTTGCAATTGTTCAAACGATGGCAACCGTTCAACATCAACATTCGCAACATCATTGTTTGGCGCACGCAATGCAACACGCAATGTGCTGCTGTGCGCAA
>CAZHIN010000027.1:0-18138 GCA_964532575.1 uncultured Acidimicrobium sp. | reverse complement strand
CGTGTCTCGTGGCGTTCCATCGGCGTGTTGCGTCGATATCAATACTGTTGTCAACCGCACTGGCTTGCCGTTTTCGTATTCAAACGTAACTTGAGTCTTGCCGTCAGGTCGCAAATATGGAATCGCACCAGACTTGCGTACCTCAGCCAATTTTTCGGCCATGCGATGCGCAAGCCAAATTGGTAGCGGCATCAACTCGGGAGTGTCATCACACGCATATCCAAACATCATTCCCTGGTCACCAGCGCCCTGACTGTTGAGCAAGTCTTCGCCGCTCTTGCCAGCACGCAACTCTTCAGACTTGTCTACACCTTGCGCGATATTGGTGCTTTGCTCGTCAATCGAAACAATGACACCACATGTATTGCCATCAAAACCATAGAGCGCATTGTCGTAACCGATGTCTTTAATTACTTCGCGCGCCAATTTAGGGATGTCAACATACGCAGATGTGGTGATTTCGCCGGCAACAACACACAATCCAGTGGTGAGCAGCGTTTCGCAAGCAACACGACCCTGTGGATCTTCTGCCAAAATTGCGTCAAGCACCGCATCAGAAACTTGGTCGGCCATCTTGTCTGGATGGCCTTCGGTCACGCTTTCAGAGGTAAAAGTGAAGTTTTTCAACGCTGCTCCTTGGTAGATAGTTCGTGACGAGACTAGTGGGTCAAGTGGCTGCGAATGGAGACCACAGCATCCAACACCGATTTGGCTATCGACCGCTTGTCGGTGAGCCCGATCTCGACAGGGTCTGCCCCACGCGACACCAGTGTCACTGCATTTGTCTCGTGGCCGAACCCCACTCCATCATCGGCAACATTGTTGGCCACGATCAGATCAGCATTCTTGCGCTGCAGTTTGGCTTGTGCATGCGCAACTAGATTTTCGGTTTCGGCGGCAAAACCCACCAACACCTGCCCCGCTCTTTTTATTGATCCAAGTCCTGCAAGGATGTCGGGTGTTGCCTCAAGCGCGATGCTCTCCAAGCCGTCGATTACTCCGGTTGCTGGATTCTTTTTCATTTTTGCCAATGACGCAACTGATGGTCTCATATCAGCCACCGCAGCCGCCATCACCACAACGTCGGCATGTTCGAAACACTGTACGACAGCGTCTTGCATCTGCTGTGCTGTTTCAACATTGATCACGGTGACGCCATACGGCACGCCCAGATCAACCGTCGAGATCAGCGTGACTTTGGCACCGCGAGCGCACGCTTCTGCTGCAATTGCATAACCCTGTTTGCCACTCGAGCGATTGGCAATCACGCGCACAGCATCAATTGGTTCACGCGTACCACCAGCCGTCACTACAACTTGAGTGCCATACAAATCACCAGGTGTGAGCAATTGTACGATCTCGTCAAAAATGCGCTGTGGGTCTGCCAACCGACCGGCGCCAATATCTCCGCCTGCCAAACGACCAGTTTCCGGCTCCAGCACGTTTACGCCACGTCGGCGCAACACCGCAATGTTCTCTTGCACTGCTGGGTGTTCCCACATTTCGGTGTGCATCGCAGGACACACCAACACTGGGGCACGAGTTGCGATCAGTGTTGCCGTTAAGAGGTCGCTTGAAATTCCTGCTGTGTATGCGCCAAGCACGCGGGCTGTTGCAGGAGCAACGACAACGAGATCGGCGCGTTGGCCAAGTCGTGTGTGGGGTATCGGATCGACATCGTCCCACAGTGTGGTGTGCACTGGCTCCGACGCAAGAGCCGACAACGTTACTTTGCCAATGAAATGTTCGGCATCGCTTGTCATGATGGGTGCAACGTGCGCACCTGCATCAACCAATAATCGACACAACTCAACCGACTTGTATGCCGCAATGCCGCCACTCACACCCAACACAATGTGCTTGCCGGTCAGCAATTTCATAGTGACTCGTGTTCGCTACAACTCAACTACGAAGTATTTACTCGCCTGCTACTTCGGCAACTGCGTCCAACATCTCTTCGTCCAACTCGGCTTCCAGTTCTTCGTACACCGACAATGGAACGCTCAAGATTTTGTCAGCAGCAATTTCTTCAAAACTGATCGAGAGCGGCTTGCGCGATGTGGAACTCACCTGTGGTGGAACCATGGTGCCAAGTCCTTCACCCAGTTGATTGAAATACGAGTTGATCTCGCGTGCGCGACGGGCGCTCAATGTGACAAGGCCAAACTTGGATGCCGTGCGCTTCATCAAGCTTTCAATGCGGGGGTTCATCATGGTGTCTTCAGTGGCCATGGCGGGTTCCTTTCAATTGTTGTTTGAGTCAAATCTGGATCGCGAGTCTGCGACTCAACGAACTGTTGATTGTATCTGCAAAAACGGCTCAAAATGGCGGTTTTGACTACTTCAGGCGGTGAGCACGCTCGCGCGAGATGAGACCCAGCATCTCTGTCACTGTTTCAGCCAAATCATCATTGATCAGCACGTAGTCGGCAAGTGCCTTGCCCACTGGTTCTTCGTCTTCGGCCTTGCGCAATCGCTGAACCACCTTCTGTTCAGCGTCGCCACGACCAACCAATCGAGCCTTTTGTTCTTCTCGTGTTGGCGGAAGAATGAACAACAACAGCGCATCCTGATGCACTCGTTTTACCTGCTGTGCGCCATCTACCTCTATTTCGAGCACGATGTCTTTTCCCTCTGGCGCATGGGGCATCGGTGTGCCGTAGAGGTTGCCCAAAAATTCGGTCCATTCCAAAAATCCACCTGCTGCTATGTGCTCACGAAATTGTTCATGCGTCACAAACTTGTAGGCATCTTGCATCTCACCTGCTCGACGCTCACGAGTTGTCCATGAACGACTCAACCACAATCGATCGTCTTGCTTCACTAGTTCTTCCACGATTGTGCTCTTGCCAACGCCGCCAGGCCCAGATACAACAATGATCAGCGACTCGTGCCCGGCACTCATTGCACAACCGCTCGAGATGCAATCAACTCAACAAGTTGTTTTCGCTTTTCAGTAGTCAGGTTGCCAGTTGGTTCGGTTTCGCTCACATTGATGTGAGCCAGCATCTGTCGCGCGGCAACCTTGCCCATGCCAGGCACTACTTCAATCAATTTGCAGATGTACACCACGCGTGTTGCCTCATTGAAATCATCCGACAACAGAATTGAATCTATAGTGCGAACTCCACCCTCAACTTGACCGAGCAAGGCATCGATCTGCTGGCGCAAAAGTTGCAACGGCAACACTGCTGCAAGACGCTCACTGTGAAGTTTGGTTGAGGTCGTCATTGATCTATTTTACCGTTGAACTGTGATCACTGCTTACTCGGAGCACCAAAACCGCCACGGTGACTGATGCCAATGATCTCTGACCACTGCGCGACCTTGTGGCGCTCAGCCCACCTACTTAATTCATTTGCAATACGGAGTGCTGCTCGTGGTTCGGCAAACGAGGCAGTACCAACCTGTACAGCACACGCGCCAGCCATCATCATTTCGATCGCCTCAAGTCCATTTGTTATGCCGCCAACACCAACAATTGGCACTCGGGGCATGCGCGCAGAGATGTCAGAAACTGCGCGTACTGCAATGGGATGAATTGCTCTGCCCGACAATCCGCCCCCGCCGTTTCCAAGCGCTGGTCGGCCAGTCTTGATATCAATGATCATTCCAAGAGCAGTGTTGACCAACGTCAAGGCTTGAGCCCCTGCGTCTACACATGACTCGGCAACTTCTCCTATGCGATCGGTGTTGGGCGACAACTTTGCCCACAACGGCAATTCTGCAACTGTGCATTCAGCAACAATTTGCGCAGCAAGTTTGGCATCGTGGGCAAACATTGCATGCGACTTGTTTTCGCCCACCACTGCTGCTTTCAGATTTGGGCACGACAAATTAATCTCGAGTGCTGCAATCTGATCTTTGACAGGCGCAAGCATTCGCGCAGCGTCGATGTAGTCCTGCACACCAAAGCCCCAGATGCTGCACACCACCGTTGCACCTACCTCACGCAGTTGTGGCAGGTCATGCGCAATCCAGTGTTCGACACCAGGGCCCTGCAGTCCTACTGCATTCAGCATTCCACTTGCTGTCGGATGCAGCCGAGGTCGCGCATTGCCTGCCCATTCAAACGACGCCAATGATTTAACAACAACGGCGCCCAGCTCGCTGAGCGGCATATACGCATGTAGTTCGGTGCCAAGACCACATGTTCCCGATGCCGTCATGACCGGATTCTTGAGCGTCACCGACCCAACATGCGTTGCGAGATGACTCGATCGCGATCTCACTGCTGGTGATACTCCTGAAGCGATTTGACTTCAAGCGGATGCTCTTGTTGCTCAAAAAGCCCTTGCACTGCTGCCAATGCTGCATTAATTGTTGTCACTGACGAGACGCGAAAAATATTTGCGGCCTTGCGGATTGCTTCGCCATCAGATCTGCCACCCCTACCTTGTGGAGTATTGATCACGAACGCGATCTCTCCCCGCTTGATCAACTCGACTGCATCATCGGGCTGCGAATTTTTCTTGTCACCCTTTGTTCGAGATGTTTTGGCTGATGTCGTTTCGGAAACCTTGCCCACTACACGATCAACCGGATGACCAAAGCGCTGCAAATAATCTGCTGTACCGGATGTGGCCACAATGCCAAGCCCCAATTCGCGCAGACGTTTTGCAACAACAAGACCACTTGGTTTGTCGCGATCATTGAGCGACAAAAACACCATGCCACTGGTTGGCAATTCGGTTCCTGCTGCAATCTCGGCCTTTACAAATGCCCGACCGAAGGTGGAATCGATGCCCATCACTTCGCCCGTCGAACGCATCTCTGGCCCGAGCGCCGTGTCCACTTCGGGGAAACGACTGAATGGCAACACTGCTTCTTTTACCGAGACATGTTTGCCACTGACAGGTTTTTTCAACAAGCCTTCGGTGCGCAATTGAGCAAGTGATGCTCCGAGCATCACTCTGCTTGCCACTTTTGCTAGCGGTACGCCGGTGGCTTTAGCAACAAACGGCACCGTGCGACTTGCGCGTGGATTGGCCTCGATCACATAAATCTGCGAACCTGCAACCGCAAACTGCACATTGATCAGCCCGCGCACGTCAAGAGCGTTGGCAATCACTTTTGTATAGGCCTCGACTGCCTCGACAACCCACGCTTCAAGCGTTGGCGGTGGGATGACGCATGCAGAGTCACCCGAGTGCACGCCAGCCTCCTCCACGTGTTCCATCACCGCACCAATGAGCACTTCTCCGGTCGAGTCTCGGATTGCGTCCACATCAATTTCAGTTGCGTCATCCAAAAATCGGTCAATCAACACGGGTCGTTCAGATGACAATCCGCCTTCACGACCAAGAGTTCCTGCCACACTCAGTTCGTGCATTGCGCGTTCAAGGTGCGCTTCATCGTGCACGATCTGCATGGCGCGTCCACCCAACACATAACTCGGTCGCACAAGCACGGGGTAACCAACCTTGAGCGCAATCTTTTTTGCTTCATCAATGGTCAGTGCGGTACCGCCAGGTGGCTGAGTGATTTTGAGTTGTTCACACAACGCGCTCCACTTCTTGCGGTCTTCTGCTAGATCAATCGAGTGTGGTGACGTACCAGCAATTAATTCGACTGGAATTTGATTTGCCAGCTTCAGCGGAGTTTGTCCGCCCAAGCCCACAATTACGCGCGGAGCAACACCGCCCGCAAGAGTCTCTGCTTCAATCACATTCATCACGTCTTCTTGGGTGAGCGGTTCAAAATACAGGCGGTCAGATGTGTCGTAATCGGTAGACACGGTTTCTGGATTGCAGTTGACCATGATCGTTTCAAAGCCTGCATCACGAAGTGCAAAACTCGCATGCACACAGCAATAGTCAAATTCAATTCCCTGACCGATGCGATTTGGGCCACTACCCAAAATAATTACTTTGGGTTTGGCAGAAACACGTACTTCGTTTTCATCTTCATATGTCGAGTAGTGATATGGGGTTTGCGCAGCGAATTCGGCGCTGCACGTATCCACAGCCTTATAGGTGGGAATTACACCTGCAGCAATGCGTGTTGCTCGCACAGTGGATTCGTTGACCTTCCAAAGATATGCCAACTGAGCGTCAGAGAACCCCATTCGCTTTGCGCGCCGCCACGAACGCACTGTCATCTTGTCGATTCCACACGCGTCTAAGGATGCGCGCTCATCAGTGATCATTGACATCTGATCGAGAAACCAGTAGTCGATGCGGCACGCATCGTAAATACGCTCACGAGCAATTCCTCGACGCACACACTCACCCACCTGAAAAATGCGCTCGGGGGTCGGAATTGCAATCTGCCCGAGCATTTCTTCATCAGATTTATCTCGCATCAGTAACTCTGGTGGGTCACAATTTAAACCAGAACGACCATTCTCGAGCGAACGCAATGCCTTTTGCAGACTTTCAGCAAATGTTCTGCCGATTGACATTGCCTCTCCGACGCTTTGCATCTGGGTGCCCAACACGCCTGATGTGCCCGGAAATTTTTCAAAGGCCCAGCGCGGAATCTTTGTTACTACGTAATCGATCACGGGCTCAAAACTTGCAGGAGTCATTTTGGTGATGTCGTTTGCAATCTCGTCCAGTGTGTACCCAACAGCCAACTTGGCAGCGATTTTGGCAATCGGAAAGCCTGTGGCTTTGGAAGCCAACGCCGATGAGCGCGAAACACGTGGATTCATCTCAATCACTACTTGTTCACCGGTCGTTGGGTTGACGGCAAATTGCACGTTTGATCCGCCCGTCTCAACACCAACACGTCTGATGCAAGCAAAAGCGGCATTTCGCATTTCTTGATATTCCACATCCGACAATGTCATGGCAGGTGCAACAGTGATCGAATCTCCGGTGTGCACACCCATCGGATCAATGTTTTCGATGGAACAAATAATGACGCAGTTGTCTGCGCGGTCGCGCATCACCTCGAGTTCATATTCTTTCCAGCCCGCGATTGAAACTTCAATCAACACCTCATTGATAGGACTTGCCAATAGTCCGTCCGCCACAATCTTTTTAAAATCTTCTTCGTTGTGGGCGATGCCCGTGCCGCGTCCACCCAGGATGTAGGCAGGACGAATGATGGCTGGTAGGCCAATCTGGTCGCGCACTGCCAGCGCTTCTTCCATATTGTGGGCTACACCGCTCTCTGGCACATTGAGCCCTATCTCAATCATTGCAATTTTAAATTTCTCACGGTCTTCTGCGGTTGCAATCGCTTGCGCGTTTGCGCCAATAAGTTCTGGGGTGCCGGGCACACCGACAAGACCGCGTGCATGCAGCGCCATTGCCAAGTTCAATGCTGTTTGCCCACCCAATGTTGGCAATACCGCATCTGGTTTTTCTCGCGCGATGATCGCAGCGACAACGTCCACAGTCAGTGGCTCGATATACGTGCGATCAGCAAAATCGGGATCGGTCATGATCGTGGCCGGATTGGAGTTAGCCAAAATTACTCGGTACCCCTCTTCTTTCAGCACGCGACATGCCTGTGTACCCGAGTA
This sequence comes from uncultured Acidimicrobium sp., assembly GCA_964532575.1. Taxonomy (GTDB): domain Bacteria; phylum Actinomycetota; class Acidimicrobiia; order Acidimicrobiales; family Ilumatobacteraceae; genus UBA3006. Next base: position 10,664 of record CAZHIN010000027.1, on the reverse strand, counting down.
ATCAAACTCGCACGCCTGACCGATCACAATTGGCCCCGAGCCAATGATCAAAATCGATTTCAAATCACTACGGCGTGGCATCAGCGTTGTCCCATCATTTGTGCAAACTCGTTAAACAGATACCGACTGTCGTGCGGCCCCGGTCCGGCTTCGGGGTGATACTGCACACTGAACGCACGCACATCGCGCACGCGCATTCCCTCATTGGTCTGGTCATTGAGATTGGTGTGGGTAATGTCAGCAACATTGCTCAACGATGAGGGGTCGACACAAAAGTTGTGATTTTGACTGGTGATCTCTACTGACCCCGTGCGCAAGTTGCGCACCGGATGATTTGCACCATGATGACCGAACGGCAATTTGAAAGTTTTTCCACCGAGTGCCAGGGCCATGAGTTGATGTCCAAGACAGATGCCAAACATGGGAACACCCTGTTCAATGATCTCTCGAATTGCGCCAGGCACTTCTTTGAGTGTCTCTGGGTCTCCTGGCCCGTTCGACAAAAACACACCGTCGGGCTGCAATGCCAACACTTCTTGTGCCGAATACTGCGCGGGCACAACATGCACCGTTGCAATCTCGCTCAAGCAACGCAGAATCGTGCTCTTAATTCCAAAATCGTAGGCCACCACTTTCATGTGCCCGCTGCCAACGATGTAGGGCTTTTGAGTTGTTACCTGTTTCACCAAGTCGACACCAGATGTGCCAAGTTCGCTTTGCGCGCGGGCCAACACACTTGCTTCACTTGCCTGACCAAACGCACCCGTAATTGCACCAGTGTCGCGAAGCACACGAGTAAGCCTCCGAGTGTCAATGCCTGCAATGCCACTGACATTCATTCCGCGCAAGTACGCATCCAAATCGTTATTCGATCTCCAGTTACTGCGTCGTTGCGACATCTCGCGCACGATCACTCCGCGAGCAAACACGTGCGCCGACTCATTGTCGAGCGGAGTAGTGCCATAGTTGCCAATGTGTGGCGTAGTAAACGTAATGATCTGACCGGCATACGACGGATCGGAAATAACTTCTTGATAGCCCGTCAATGCAGTATGAAATACAACTTCACCGCTCGCGATTGCTCCTACGGGGTCTGCTCCGATCGCTTCACCCTCAAACACGCTGCCGTCTCGAAGCACTAATACTGATTCGCGAATTGTCATTGTTGTGCTACTCCATCTAGAACGGTGATTTGTCCGCGATACATCGTGCTGCGCACCATACCTCGCAATTGCCTTCCGACGAAGGGTGTATTTCTACTCTTGCTCGCCAGTTTCGTTGGATCTACTTGCCACTGCGCATCCAAGTCAACAACACAGAGGTGGGCAATGTCGCCAACACCAATGTTGTGACCGTGTTGCTCAGTAATTTGAGCAATTCGCGCAGGGTTTCGCGACATCACAGCAGCAATGTGTACAGGATCTAGATCTACTGCCGACAACACCACTCCGAGTGCGGTCTCTAAGCCGATCATTCCTGGTGGCGCCTGATCAAGCGTCAGCTCCTTGTCTCTCCTGGCATGCGGCGCGTGGTCGGTTGCCACTGCATCGATCGTGCCATCCAACAGACCTACCTTAAGAGCCGCAATATCTTGCATACTGCGCAGCGGTGGGTTGACTTTATAAACGGGATCAAATGTTGTTAGCAGTTCTTGCGTGAGCGACAAGTGATGCGGCGTAACTTCGGCAGTTACATTGAGACCTTCGGCCTTCGCATCGCGCACTAAATCTACAGACCGTGCTGTTGACAGATGCAGAAAATGGACTTTCGCTCCAGTGGCCCGCGACATCTCAATATCACGTTGCACCATCATCTCTTCAGCAATTGCTGGCCAACCAGGCACACCCATGTCGGACGAACAACCGCACTCATTCATCACTGCACCCTGCGTGAGTGCCGAGACTTCACAGTGCTGAGCCATTGTGACTCCAAGAGATTTTGCGTATTGCATTGCACGACCCATCAACACCGGGTCCTGCACTCCAGATCCATCGTCGGTAAAGATGCGCACACCTGCTGCGCTCAACTCGGCCAGTGGCGCAAGTGCCTCGCCAAGACGACCCATCGTGATACAGCCACTCGGAAACACATCGAGCATTCCTGCACGCCGTGCTTGTTCTCGCACAAACTCAATCACGGTGACCGAGTCGTGTGCAGGGTTGGTGTTGGGCATAGCAATCAGTGCCGTATAACCACCCTTTGCCCCAGCGCGGCTCGCTGTTTCAATTGTCTCGGTGTCTTCGCGACCGGGCTCGCGCAAGTGAGCGTGTAGATCTACAAATCCGGGAAAGATGTGGCAGCCCGAAGCGTCAATGGTGTTGTCGCCTTGGAGATTTTTGCCAACCTTCAGAATTACGTCATGTTCTACGAGCACGTCGGCGCTTTCAACCCCACGCGCACCAACAACACTTCCGCCTTTAATGACCACCGTCATGACAACTCCTCCACTGAAAGCAAATCGAACAACACAGCCATACGCACCGAAACTCCGTTGGTTACTTGTCGATGAATCAACGAATTTGGAATATCGCTTGGATCGATCAGCATTTCTACTCCGCGATTCATTGGCCCCGGATGCATGACGACCGCGCTCGATTGCAAATTTGAAACCCGAGTTTCGTTCAATCCGTACCGCGTGCTGTATTCGTGCAGACTCGGAACAAGACCTTGCGCCATTCGCTCGCTTTGCAAACGCAACATATACAACACGTCCGTACTTCCGAGAACAGAATCCAAATCATTGCTTACCTTGACCGGCCAGTGCCCAATGTTGAGCGGCAGCAACGTTGGTGGAGCAACCAGTGTGATGTTTGCGCCAAGCGCACCAAACGCTGCGATATTGCTTCTGGCAACGCGACTGTGCTTAATGTCGCCAACTATTGTCAGATTGATACCGCTCAGATCCTGTACACCAAGAGCCTCGCGCACGGTGTAACAGTCGACAAGTGCTTGGGTTGGGTGCTGATGAGCGCCATCGCCAGCATTAACGATTGACGCGGTTGTCCACTGCGAAATCTGCCACGGCACACCAACCGATTTGTGACGCACCACAAAAGCATCAACACCCATGTCGGTGATGGTCTCGATCGTGTCACGCAAACTTTCACCCTTGTTGACACTCGACGTCGAGACGCTGAAATTCATTGTCTCGGCCGACAGTCGCTTGGCTGCGGTTTCAAAACTCAACCTGGTTCGAGTGGAATCTTCGAAGAACAAACTGACCACTGTTTTGCCGCGTAGGGCAGGAACTTTTGGAACTGCGCGCGTGTTGATTTCTGCCATGCTCTCGGTCAGTTTCAAGATGCGCGCCAGACCTTCTGCACCCAACTCTGCTATCGACCGCAAGTGCTTCACGACTTGACCCCCACTGCACTCGTGATCAGCACGCCGTTTGCCGACACATCCACCTCGCTATCTATTTGAGTTGGAATGTTTTTGCCCACATAGTCGGGGCGTATTGGCAACTCGCGATGACCGCGATCAACCAGCACCGCAAGTTGCACCGCGCGTGGTCGACCAAAATTATTCAGTCCCTCTAGCGCTGCTCGCACAGTCCTTCCGGTGAACAACACGTCATCCACCAGCACCACTGTTGCGCCAGTGATGTCGCACGGAATATGACTCGCAGATCCTGCCACCACTGGTCGAAGCCCGATGTCGTCGCGATACATCGTTGGGTCAAGCGAACCAACGGGCACTGCAAACTCGGGTTCAATCGCCAATATTCGATCGCCAAGCGCATCAGCGATCCAGGTTCCACCTCGTTGCAGACCCACCAGCACTACATGCAACACGCCATGATTGCGTTCAACAATTTCGTGAGCGATGCGACTGATCGCTCGAGTGACATCGGGGCCAGACATAACGGCCACCGCAGATTGTGGTGCACTACTCAACTCTGTTCCCTTCGTTCGAACCTCACAGGGTTCAATTAACGACTCGCATCCTGATGAATGCGTCCCTGACTGTAGCACCTTTTAGCGGTGACGGTACAGAATCCACCACTCGTTAGAAGCAATCTGGAGATAGTCGTGAATTTCTGCCTGCCAGACCGTTTGCGACTCCGGAGAAAGCAAAATTGGCAGCATCACATACTCAATTTCGTCAGCAAAATCCAGTCTGTCCCCTTGCGCAAAAACATTCGGACCATACAGCGCTCGCTTGAAGGGATTTGGGAAAACATAGACACGTTCACGGCGAGCCAACTGTGCCGACAACGGGTGGTACACGCTGATCACCGCATCTCGGGGTATTTGGGCAAACAATTCATGTGCAGCTGCGACCGCAGGATTTGATGTGGGAAACTTTTGAAGCTGGTTACGCGCGAGTGGCAGTGGCGCCAACAAAAATGCACCGACTATCGCACACAGCGCAACGACAGCTGTTGCTTTGCGCCGCGCCATTGTGCTCAGGCGCCCAATTGCATCCACATTGGCAAACACCAACAGAGGTGCCACAACCAGCGAGTAGTGATAGTGAATTTGGTATTGATACCCAAACGTGCTGACGATGTTGGCGAGCAGTACCACACATCCAACGAGTGCAATGCTTGGCGCAATGATAAAAAGACCCCCAGTTGGCAACAACATCTGCAAAAGATACGTCACTCGACCATCACTTGTGAGATAACGCAGCAGCGTGATTGGCGATGTAAACGCGGTTTTGAGAAGCCCACCTACACCGCCGAACGGTATGCGCCACGAATTGCGAAACGCGGTGCCAGTGATGTTACGAATAACAACCATGAAGCACATCAATGCTGCACAGACCGACCCGATCACCGTGATTACTCCAATTCGTACGTCGCGACGCAACGCAACCCACACCCCAATCGGGGCTACCACTAGCACCACATCTTCTTTCACCAGTAGCGCCAAAACAACTGCAACGAAATACCATCGCCATTTGCGACGTAATGCGGCCCACATTGACAGCGCGACCAACACGCCCAAGAAGGAGTCCGGGTGATAGTTCTCTACATTTGTCCAACTCACTGCCGGATAGAGCAGGTATGTGCATGCAAACACGCATCCGAGCGCATCGCTCTCGAGTCGTTTTCGAGCGTACGCATAAATTGGTAGCGCACCGCAAGCAATCACCACAGATTGCACAACAAATAACGTGCTCGTCGACGAAAACAACCACATCAGAGGTACGAGCAATAACAAGATGAACGAGGTGTGGTCACCAAAGAGATTGCGACCCATCAGAGTGACAAACGGGTCTTTCCAACGCGACAACAACCAAATACCTTGGTCGTATAGTCCAAAGTCATATGCCGATGTACCGATGCCACGGTGAATCTGCACTGTCACAACACTGAAATACAAGGCGTAGGCCGCAACGGCTACTGCCACCACAACAGTCCACGATGAAATACGTCGGACTTGTGCAGCCATTGGAAGCATTGCTACGACGAGACGCGAACCACTTTAGATATCGCGGACAGCACTCCATTAATAAAACGACCCGAATCATCTGTAGAGAAAGTTTTTGCAAGCGTTACCGCTTCGTTAATGACCACAGCAATCGGCACGTCGTGACTGTACGACAATTCGTATGCCGCCATACGCAAGATATTTCGATCGATCACTGGCATTCGAGTCAATGCCCAACCATTTGCACACTCGACAATATGACTATCTAACTCGTCCATATGCGTCGATACGCCAGTCACAATCTGGGTAGTCAAATCGTCTACTGCAAGCACTTGTTTTGCAAGCACGTCAATTCCGGTCACACCTTTGGTGTCTGCCTCGTACAAAATATGCATGGCCCGCTCACGAGCATCAGACCGAGCGTTCTTCGCTCCTGCGTGTGGTTTTTTTTCGGACGCCACGATTAGACGCGAGTCACATATTCAGCAGTGCGAGTATCCACTTTTACGCGGTCGCCAATGTTGACGAACAACGGAACCTGAATAACTTTGCCGGTTTGCAATGTGGCTGGCTTTCGCGCACCAGAAACACGGTCACCCTGCATTCCTGGCTCGGTGAATGCAATCTCAAGTTCGACCGACGGCGGAATTTCAACGCTCACAATCTCGTCGCCGTAACTTGCAATCATTGCGACGGCATTTTCAACCAGGTAGTCGGCTGCGTCCCCAAGCGCCACCGGCTTAATGGTCAACTGGTCGTAGGTCTCGTTATCCATGAACACGTAGTCATCGCCGTCTTTATACAAAAACTGCATGTCGCGCTTGTCGAGAATTGCCTGCTCCACTTTGATCCCGGCATTGAACGTGCGCTCGAGCATGTTGCCAGTGCGCAAGTTACGTAATTTTGTGCGCACAAATGCGCCTCCCTTGCCGGGCTTGACGTGCTGAAATTCGACAACGGTGTACAACGTGTTATCGATGTTCAGTGAAACGCCGTTTTTTAGATCATTCGTCGAGATGGCAGGCACAAAAACTCTTTCTGACTCAGGGTGAGGGTTTGGCTGGATGTTGCGGTTACAAGAATTAAATCCTCTATCCGCACTCCTCCAACACCTACACGATAGACCCCTGGCTCTACGGTCACTACCTCGCCACACTGCAAAGGCTCGATGAAGTCAGATCGCACCCATGGCATTTCGTGAATTTGCAGTCCAACACCGTGTCCAGTGCCATGAATGAAATCTGGTCCGTATCCGGCCTGCGTAATAATGCTTCTGCAAACCTCGTCAATGAATGCACCGCTCACGCCTGGTCTGATAGCCAACACTCCTTCGCGTTGAGCATGCAGCACAAGATCATGGATCGCTCTAAGTTCAGGATCAACTTGACCAATCAAAAAAGTTCGTGTCATATCGGAGTGATACCCATCAACCAATCCCCCGACGTCAATCACTACCGAGTCGCCCTCGCGAATGATGGTGCTTGTCGGGCGATGGTGGGGCTTAACAGAGTTCTCGCCTGTAGCGACAATCGTTTCATAACTTGGGCCATCCGCGCCGTAGCGGCGCATTTTGTATTCCAACTCGTCTCGCACATCTCGCTCGGAAATTTGAGTCGACATCGCATCTTCAAGCATTTGCTGCACATCCGCCAACGCCAGATCGGTGGCATTGGCAGCAAGCTGCATACGAGCAATTTCGCCATCGGTCTTGATTCGACGCAACTGAGGTACCACACCATTGGCAGCAATAAACACACAGTCGCGTTGAGCACTGATCATCTCAAAATTGAGCATGGTGACTTCACTTGAATCAAAGCCACAGGCATGGATTCCAACCAATTCTTTTGCAAGTTGATCCATTTGCAACGACTGAGTTCGAGCCTCCACCACCCTCACAGACGCACCCGACAACTCAACTTGATCTCGTGCTTGTTGCGTGTATCGCCCGTCCACTATTAAGACCGAGTCGTTATTTTTTATCAGCAACAGCGCGGTAGAACCAGTGAAGCCTGTAAGCCAACGAATGTTGTCCATCGACACGACTACAAGTGCATGCACTGCGAATGATTCTTGTGCGACTTCAAGAGCGCGTTGCAACCGACCGCTTACCACGAGTGGCATTAATGCCGACACGGTTGGACGTTGCGGCGAGGTCAAGGTCGCAAACCTTTGATTAGTTGTGGTCGAGATAGTGCGCAATTGCGTGCACGCCGAGCACATAACTCTGCTGACCGAATCCGGCAATTGTGCCGATCGCAACAGGTGCAACAACACTCGTGTGTCGCCACGATTCGCGCGACTGCGGATTGGAAATATGTACTTCTACTACCGGCCCATCAAAGGCACTAAGCGCATCAGTAATGCTCCATGCGTAATGAGTGAATGCGCCAGGATTAATAATGATGGCCGAATACTTGGTGCGAGCCTCGTGAATCTTTTCCACTAGCGCTGAGGCACTGTTGCTCTGAAACGCATCAAGAGTGAAGCCCGCTGTTTTTGCTGCTTGTGATGCGGCGGCGATGTGGTCGTCAAGAGTTTCCTTGCCATAGATTTCGGGTTGACGCGAGCCAAGCAAATTGAGGTTGGGGCCGTTGAGCAACAGAATTTTGATCGCGCGTGCCATGTTCTTATCGTACTTCCATGCGACTAAATGCCTGCGTCACCGCTTTTGTGGAAACATCAGCAACGAGTTCTACTCCGTTGGGGCCATCTAATACAAAGGTCAGACCATGCAAGGCTTTTTTATCGGACATCATCAGTGCCATCAGATCCTCTGCGCGACAGTCGCGCGGCAGTGCAGTCGACAAATCGTATGCACCATGAACAACTTGCAGATGGTATGCAACTCGCTCGTCATCAATGCGCCCAAGCACATGAGCAAGGTGTGCAGCGAAGATCATCCCGACGGCAACCGATTCTCCGTGAGCGATGTCAAAACCGGTTGCTATTTCGAGTGCATGTCCAAGCGTGTGCCCATAGTTAAGTACTGCGCGAAGTCCACCTTCACGCTCGTCGCTAGCAACAATGTCGGCCTTAATTTGCACACAACGCGCAATTCGTGCTGTGCGATCCATCGCTAACAAGTCATCACCAGTTAAAAAATGATATTTCGCCATCTCTCCATAGCCACATCGCAATTCTCGTTCTGGCAAAGTTGCCAATGCATCGGTGTCACACAGCACTGCGTGCGGTTGCCAAAATGCACCGACAAGATTTTTTCCCTCTGGCAAATTGACACCAGTCTTGCCACCAATTGCGGCGTCCACCATGCCAACGAGAGACGTTGACACATGAACTACTGGTGTGCCTCGATGCCACGATGCTGCAGCAAAGCCAGCAACATCCGTCACCATTCCCCCACCAACACCAATAACAACGTCATTGCGATTGAGCCCAGCGGCAGCAAATTGGCGCACAACATGCTCAATGGTGGCCATCGATTTGTGTTGTTCGCCATCACCTATCACCACCGTGGTGCTCGGAATATCGGTCTCAACTTGAAGCGGAATGGTCTGTTGAGTAACGATCACAGCGCGGCGCGCTGATGCGGGCAAAACCGAATTGAGCTCGACTCGCACACCCGCACCCACAATTACTGGGTACGACCTATCGCCCAACTGCACGGTTACCTGCTGGCGACTCAACTGATTACCCCTTGACAAACTATTTTTTCAACGGCATCAATCACTTGATTAATCGTCAGGCCGCTGGTGTCAACTTTTGCTGTTGCCACCTGCTGATACAGCACAGCACGCTCGGCACTGAGTGTGCTCAATGTCTGTTGCGGATCGTTGGCAAGAAGTGGTCGAGTATTTTTTGACGAACTCGTTCGCTGCAACAACACGTTCACCTGAGCGTCCAACCAAATCACGTGGCTGGCAACGGCTGCAATCTTGTCGCGGTTGGATTGCGAGATAACTGCTCCACCGCCTGTTGCAATCACCACCGAAGGAGATACACCCGGAGCGTTGTGCAAACACGACTCATCCATCACCTGCATCAATACATCCGATTCGATCGCGCGAAATTGGGACTCTCCAAGTTGTGCAAAAATCTCGCTAACTGATTTTCCTGTTGACTGTGCAATCCGAGCGTCAATATCAATAAATGGGCACCGCAGTTGCCGTGCAACACCCATGCCAACGGTGGATTTGCCACTCCCCATCACACCCACAAGCACTACCACGCCACAATTTGTCGTCGAGGTTTGTGCGTTCATGACAAGACCAGTCGAGACGCTCACTTCAATGATGCAGCAGATGCATGAGCATTGCGCACAAACTCGGCCACGGAGTCTCCACCAAATTTACGCTGCGCCTCATTGGCAAGCACGAGAGCAACCATCGTTTCGGCCACAACACCCATCGCAGGAACTGCTGTCACATCGGTGCGTTCTTTAAAACTCACTACTTCTTGTTTTGTCACGGTGTCAACCGTCTTCATCGTTGGTCGATTGAGTGTTGCGAGCGGTTTCATAGCAGCACGAACAACGAGCAACTCACCAGTTGTCATTCCACCCTCGGTGCCACCAGCCAAGGTGCTTTCGCGTCGATACGACTGATTGGATTCGTCCCAAATAATCGGGTCGTGCGCTTCACTGCCTCGTCGTCCTGCAACTTCAAAACCGTCACCGATCTCTACGCCCTTTACCGCCTGGATACTCATCATCGCTTGCGCGAGCAAACCATCAAGCTTGCGGTCCCAGTGCACGTAGCTTCCCAAACCAACCGGCATGCCATAGGCAAGCACTTCGACTATTCCACCCAGACTGTCACCATCTTTTGCTGCTGCTTCAATCTGAGCAATCATCTGTGCCTCAGACTCTTTGTTAAAGCAACGCACTGGAGATTCGTCGACAACAGCCAGATCGCTCATTAACGGTCGAACAGCCGTGGTGTTTCGCGCACTTCCCATTTGCACCACATGCGACAAAATCTCTACACCAATCGTTCCGAGAAAGAGTTTTGCGAGTGCACCAGCGGCAACGCGTGCAGCGGTTTCGCGCGCACTTGCGCGCTCCAACACATCGCGCGCATCGTCAAATCCGTATTTCTGCATCCCCGTCAGGTCGGCATGACCAGGCCGCGGTTGTGTTAATGGCTTTTTAGTTTTGCCAGGGGCTGGTGACATTTCTTCATGCCACACATCACTCTTCGTCCACTCACTATTTTTGATCTCGATTGCTACAGGCGAGCCAAGCGTGCGACCATGGCGAATACCGCCTAGCAATACGATCTCGCCAAACCACGCAAGCTGTTGTAGAGCACCCTGATGCACCAACATCCA
>CAZHIN010000026.1:5919-18795 GCA_964532575.1 uncultured Acidimicrobium sp. | reverse complement strand
CTACTTGGGCCGCGACCTGCTCAATCACCACGACCATACGGCGCGCGCTCACCGCGCTCACCGCGCTCACCGCGATCAGACGACGGTCGGCCGCGACCTGCTGGCGGACGGCCACTACTTGGGCCGCGACCTGCTGAATCACCACGGCCATACGAAGGACGATCACTGCGCTCACCACGACTGTCAGATGGTCGACGACTGTCAGATGGCCGACCACGGCCTGCTGGCGGACGACCGCGACTTGGGCCATCACTTTGACCGTATGCCGGACGACCTGCTGGACGACTACCGGGACGGGATGGACGATCACCGCGACTGTCAGATGGTCGACCGCGACCGGCGGCTGGTCTGTCTGAACGACCGCCAGAGCCACCAGGACGGGCAGGACGCGAAGGTCTACCGGATTCTTCATCCCGTCGCGGACGACGTGGACCGCGATTTTCTGGGGCTGGCACTTGATGAAGTCTACTTGCAGTCAACGCCTAAACGTCGCACATTGAGGGAATGCGCATGATCAATTTTTCATCGACTCGAAAAATTTAGCCCTGAAAATCGATCAGATGATATGCAGTCTTGCCCTTACGCAGTAACAACCACCTTGAGTGCAGCAACGGAATCTTGTCGAGCTTGGTGTGCTCATCAATCTGCTCACCATTTGCGCGCACACTTCGTTGCGTTAACAATCGACGAGCCTCTGTGTTTGAAGTAGCAAGACCTGTCAGCACTAACACGCTCACTGCATCGCCCAAAGCAGCGGTGCCCATCGTGCTTCCCGAGACTTCAGAGGCGATGAGATGCAGCGCCGCCGGGCTAGCAGAAATGGGATTTGCACCGAACAATACGTCGGCGGCCTGCTCAGCGGCCACTGCAGATTCTTCACCGTGCAACAGTTCGGTCAGTTCGCGTGCGAGCGTTCGTTGTGCAACACGTGACTCTGGTCGAGCACGTTGCTCAGTCAAGATCTCGTTGATCTCATCCATTGAACGGAGCGAAAATTGCGGCAACATCTTTTCGATGTCGATGTCGCTCAGCTGCATCCAGAATTGACGAAATTGATAAGGAGATGTGCGGCGCGCATCAAGCCACACTGCACCGTCAGCAGTCTTGCCAAATTTTGATCCATCCGATTTTGTGACCAGCGGCCAAGTCAGACCAAAGGCACTTCGTCCCAACGTCTTGCGGATGAGATCAATGCCCGCAGTGATATTTCCCCACTGATCAGACCCACCCATTTGCATCTCGCAACTGTGATGTTCACACAAGTGACGAAAATCGTTTGCTTGCAGCAACATATAACTGAACTCAGTAAAGGACAGTCCATTGCCCTCTGCGAGACGAGACTTGACCGAATCTTTTGCCAGCATTTGATTGACGGTGATGTGCTTGCCCACATTGCGCAAAAAGTCAAGCGCCGAAACCTTGGCAGTCCATTCGGCATTGTCAACCAAAATTGCCTGAGTATGACCTGGTGCGAAATCTAAGATGCGTTCGAGTTGCCGTTTGATCGACTGCACGTTGTGATTGAGCGTCTCGGCGTCTAACAAATTGCGTTCGTCACTTCTTCCCGACGGGTCGCCCACCATTCCCGTTGCTCCGCCAGCCAGCACAACCGGGCGATGACCCAATAGCTGCAGGCGTCGTAGCGAAATTTGCCCAAGCAGATTGCCTACGTGCAGCGAATCAGACGTTGGATCAAACCCAACATAAGCAGAAATCTGAGACGAGGTGCTGCGCGCAGATAACTCTGCTCGGTCAGTTGAATCGTGTATTAAACCACGCGATGCAAACTCGGCAACAATGTCACGGTGCAACGGAACATCATTCGCAGGCATACACCGATATTAGGCGATGCAGCGGTTATGAGGTGATCAGTCGACCGCGAAGTGATGCAATCTGATTTGCAAATCGTTTTCGTTGTTCAGATGCAGCGGATGGTCCACTTGATCCAGGAGATGAACGATGACCGATACCGAGACCTTGACCGATCAGGTTGGCTGCCTTTTCTCCGAATTTTGGATCGTTACGTACGAGTTCGCTGAGCGATTGCGAGCCGTTTAAAGCCTGTTGTACAAGGCTTCCAACCATGGCGTGAGCAGTACGAAATGGAGTGCCCTGTTGCACTAACCATTCTGCAAGATCGGTTGCAAAAAGCATCTCGGCATCGGCAGCTTTACCCATCGTCTCTCGATGAAACGTAGTCGTCGCAATCATCCCAGCAACTGCAGTAATGCCCAATGAAACCTGATCGTACGAGTCAAACAGCGGCTCTTTATCTTCTTGTAAATCGCGGTTGTATGCCAAAGGCAGACCCTTCAATGTGACGAGCAAACTTGTCAGATTGCCAATCAAACGTCCGGTCTTCCCACGAGCAAGTTCGGCGATGTCGGCATTTTTTTTCTGCGGCAACATAGAAGATCCAGTCGCATAACTGTCATCCAACGAAGCAAAACCAAATTCGGTCGTTGTCCACAGCACGAACTCTTCACCAATTCGCGAAAGGTGTGTGCCAATAAGAGCAATGTCAAACAACGCCTCTGCAACGAAGTCACGATCTGATACTGCATCGAGCGAATTAGCGAAGTGAGTTGCAAAACCCATTTCCTTGGCAGTGAATTGCGGATCGAGCGGCAATGAAGACCCGGCAAGAGCACCTGCTCCCAACGTAGAGACGTCAAGACGGTCAATCGTTTGCAGCACCCTGTCTATGTCGCGAGTAAAAGCCCACGCGTGAGCCAACAGATGATGAGCGAGCAAAACGGGTTGTGCGCGTTGCATGTGTGTGTAGCCAGGCAGATACACGCCGTCGCTTCCCCAGCCCGCGACGTCGGCCGTTGCCGACAACACTTCACACAGTTCAAGTAATTGATGCACGAGTGCGCCGAGTTCACGTTTTGTCCACAGTCTTACCGCTGTGATGCACTGGTCATTGCGACTGCGCCCAGTGTGCACCTTGCCGCCAACTTCGCCAGCAACCTCAGTAACGCGTCGTTCAATTGCCGTGTGAATATCTTCGTCAGATTCCACAAACACAAATGTGTCATCACCCATCTCTTGGGCAACAACACGGAGCGCGTCACAAATTGCGACTGCCTCGGGTTTGGTCAGCAAACCAACGTGTTCAAGACCCTTTACATGAGCCAACGATCCCGCAATGTCGTCCTTCCACAGCCGTTTATCAAACGAAAGACTTTGCGTGAATGCCATGAGTTCCCCAGCAGGTGCAACATTAAAACGTCCATGCCACAGTGGTTGAGATGCAGTGCTCATTTCTGTTTCGCTCCCGTTGTTTGCAATCCCGCCAACTTTCCTAAATGCGCCGCAAGTTTTTTTGCGCCAAACTTCTCACTTGCTACACAAAACATTGTGTCGTCACCGGCCACTGTGCCAACGAGACCCTCGATGCGTGAGCGATCCAAAGCCGAAGCGACCACGTGAGCACAACCGGGCGGCGTGCGCACAATCACCAACGGATGACTTACCTGAATGTCGGCCACCCACTCTGCAAGCACGCGCCTCAATTGCTCGAGTGGAGCAATTCTTTCGGGCTCAAACTCGGGTATTGCATATGCCGTGTCACCTTTTGCAGTGCGCACCTTGACAGCACCAAGATCCTCAAGATCCCGCGACACCGTTGCTTGTGTTGCAGCAATTCCCGATTTCTTCAACAGCCTCAACAACTGTGGCTGGCTTGTCACATCTCGCTCAGAAATAATGCGCGCAATCGATTGCTGACGTTGCACCTTGGTTGTCATGCTCGTACCCCCATCAAAAATGCCAACAATCCACGTGCGGCATGCATGCGGTTGTGTGCTTGTTCGTACACCCTGCTACTCGGCCCATCAATCACCGCAGCAGACACTTCCATACCCCGATGTGCTGGTAAGCAATGCATAAATATTGCGCCGACCGCCGCCTGCTTCATTACCGATTCAGTGACCTGAAACTCTGCAAACGCCATTTCGCGTTTGTTGGTTTCAGATTCTTGCCCCATCGATGTCCACACATCGGTGTGCACCGCATTCGCGCCAATTGCAGCCTCGCTCACCGTGTCGCATTGCATGACCGAAGCAGCACCCAATTTTTGCAACGCTTGCAACTCGCCATCCTCGGCCTGGTAGCCGGCTGGGCAACCAAGTCGAATATGCATGCCCATCAACGCAGACGTTTGAGCCAATGAACGAGCGACGTTGTTGTAGTCACCCACGTAGCACACAGTTTTTTCATGCAGATCGCCCAGCTGTTGCTGCATGGTGAGGACATCGGCCAAACCCTGCAACGGGTGTTGACGGTCGCTCAACATATTGACAACAGGCACCGCTGACACATTTGCCATGCGTCTCACCATGTTGTGGTCAAAAACTCTGGCGGCCAAAATCGCGTGATATCCGCCCATTACTTTGGTGATGTCTTCCACCGTCTCACGTATATCGAAACCGACTTCTTCACCACGGGTGTATACGGGATGTCCGCCCAATTGCACAACGGCCATTTCCATACTGTGGCGTGTTCTGTTGGATGGTTTTTCAAAAATTAAAGCAGCACCGAGCCCGGCAAGCGGCTTACCAAGTGCGTCGATAGTGATTTGGCTGAGGTGCAGTACTGTGCGCAACTCGGATGCCGACAAATCAGTTGAGTTAATAAAATGGCGCACACTCATGATTTACTCGCAATCTCCGTGAGTACTGACGCAATCAGTTCAACTGCTGTTGCAATTTCCGAATGCGAGACGGTGATTGGCGGTGCGAGACGCAACGCAGATGCTGTCACGGCGTTGGTGACTAGACCTCGCTCAAGCAACATTGATTGCACAGCCTTGGCATCAATGCCTGGCTGCAACTCGGCACCCAACAGCAGCCCACGACCTCGCACCTCAACCACCTGTGGCAACTTGGCAAGAGCCTCGCTCAATATTTTGCCCTTGGTTTTTGCTTGCAAGGGGGCGTCCATTTCAATCATCGCATTGATCGTTGCCCGAGCGGCCGCAGTTGCAATTGCTGTACCACTAAACGTGCTGCCGTGATCGCCCGGTTGAAACACGCCAGCAATTTGATGTCGAGCCCACACCGCACCGATTGGCATTCCATTACCCATCGCTTTTGCGAGTGTTACTACGTCGGGCTTGATGCCCGCGTGCTCAAATCCAAACCAATCGCCGGTGCGCGCAAAACCGGTTTGTACTTCATCCATCATCAACAACACACCGCGCTCGGCACACAGCGCACTTACTGCTTGCAAATATTCGATACTGGCAGGAATCACACCACCTTCGCCCTGCACACTCTCGAGTAACACGGCTGCGACGCTGCTGTCGACTGCTTTGTCGATTGCTGCAAGATCACCAAACACCACATGGCGAAAGCCCTCTGGCATCGGTTGAAATGGTTCGTGTTTCGCTGGCTGTCCTGTCGCTGCAAGTGCAGCCAATGTGCGACCATGAAAACTTCCCAGTGCGCTCACCACCGTGTGACGCCCACGACCACCAAACTTTCGCGCAAGTTTGATCGCTGCCTCAATAGATTCGGCACCAGAGTTGCAGAAAAAAACTTGCCCACCTCCGCCAAGAAGTTTGTCCACCATCACTGCAGCTTCTGTGGCAACTGGGTTCGTGAAAAAATTGCTGACGTGCATCAATGTTGCCGCCTGCTCGCATATCGCTGCTGTGACCGCAGGGTGACTGTGACCGAGCGACGTTACCGAAATACCAGAAAGAAAATCTAGGTAGTGCTTGCCAGATGCGTCCCACAACTCAGTGCCCTGACCTCGCACAAACATCACTTGCGGTGCGCCGAACACCGGCATAAATGGACAATGACCCGCACTCGCTGCCGACTGCGGAGCCAACAGCTCGGTCGAAACAGCCGTGCCCGCAAAAGCGTGAGCATTGTTCTGTGGATTCATCTTGTGTTCGCCTTCGTATCGACAGAGTGTTGAGCATCTTTTGAAATCATGGTGCCAACACCGGCGATGGTGAATAATTCAATGAGCAGCACATGCGCAATCCTTCCATCCAAAATGTGGCAATCGTGCACAGTTTGTTGCAAAGCCGAAACACAACTCTCCATTTTTGGAATCATGCCGCCATCGATAGAACCACTGGCAAGCATCGATTCAATCTCGGATGCGGTCGCCTTGCGAACGAGGCTTGATGGGTCATCTTTGTCTGAGCGCAATCCTTCAATATCGGTGAGGTAAATGAGTTTTTCTGCACCTAAGGCAACTGCAATTGCCGCCGCCGCCGTGTCGGCATTGACGTTGTATGCCTGGCCAGATGCATCGGATCCAATTGTGGCAACAACGGGAATTGCATTGTCATGGATAGCTGACAACAACACTGTGGGATCAACGCGGTGTATGTCGCCCACAAAACCAAGTTCGGGGTCGCGCTGTGTCACCTGTAAAAGTCCTGCATCTTGTCCGGAAACACCAACTGCGCGTGCACCGTGCACGTTGATGGCCGAAACCAATTGTGGATTGACAGTGCCCAGCAACACCATGCTGGCGATTTCAATAGTTTCTTGATCAGTGACGCGCAGACCATTACGAAATTCGGGCTTCTTCCCCAAGCGCTCCATCAATGCACTGATCTGTGGTCCACCCCCATGAACCACCACAGGTTTGATGCCTACTGCATGCATCAATGCAATATCGCGAGCGAAAGTACTCGCTGCATCTACGTCACTCGAACCAGCCAACGCGTTGCCGCCATATTTGACAACGACGATCTTTCCCGCAAAGCGCTGAATGTAGGGCAACGCTTCACTCAGCATTGAACCTGTTAATTCATGTGACGATTCCATCATCGCTCGCAGTGTCGTGTCCTGGCTCATGGATACATTCCAACTTGACTCAGACCCATTGACTCATCAATGCCAAGCGCAACATTGGCGGCTTGCACAGCACCACCGGACGCACCTTTGGCAAGATTGTCAAGCGCACTCAACACAACGACATATCCGGTGCGTTGATCAAAACGCGCCGTGATGTGAACAGAATTGGTGCCAAGAGTTGCCTTGGTTGAAGGAGGTGTTGGCCTTACCACCACAAACGGCTCACGCTTATAGGAACGCGCAAGTGATGCGAGCAACGATGCTGTAGTTGGTGTCGTGCCTGGTGTAGGTCGCGCATAACAGGTTGCCAAAATTCCACGATTCATCGGTGCAAGGTGCGGAGTAAAAAGCACTTGCGCTCCCGTTACCTGCTCGATCTCTGGCGTATGTCGATGATCGAGTAAACCGTAAGCAGAAAAATCCTCGTCTACCGAAGTAAACATCGTGTTGTGTTTTAGTGCCCTCCCTGCGCCACTCACACCAGATGCCGCATCAACGATTACTCCAGACGGCTCTATCAAACCCTGACGAACAAGCGGTGCAAGAGCAAGACTCGCAGCCGTCACATAGCAACCCGGAGTAGCGATCAAGCGAGCAGTTTTCAGTTGCGCGCGAAACATTTCCGGCAATCCATAGACGGCTTGCGAGATGAGCTCTGGACACGAGTGCTCAAACCCGTACCAGGTTGGATACTGCGACGTATCGGTGAGTCGAAATGCAGCCGACAAATCGACGACCAACCGAACCTTGTTGACGAGTTGTGGAACGATCTCCAAACTCGCTTCATGGGGTAAGCCCAAAAAAACTACATCGCACGCCAGTGCCCTATCGAGATCAAATTCTTCGAAAACCAAATTGGGATATGCACCTGCCAGTGATGGATACAAATTGCTTGCGAGCGTTCCTGCCTGGCTGTCGCCGGTGGCATACACCACGTCAAACATTGGATGCTGCGAGCAGATACGCAGCAGCTCAGCGCCCGTGAAGCCAGATGCACCGATAATTCCTACAGAAAACATATCGCATAATCATACACCCGAGTGCATAACTATGCAACGACCCTCTAGCGCAGTTCTGCACCCAGTTTCTGGGCGGCGGCGATACACCTAGACCGAGCTTCGGCTATCTCAGACTCTCCGAGAGTGCGATCTGGGGCCTGAAACCGAAGCCTAAAGGCCAGACTGCGAGCGTCATCGGCAACGCCCTTGCCACGGTAAATATCAAACAGCACAGCGTCCACCAGCAAATTTCCCCCTGCCTGGCGAAGGCTCTTGAGCAAGGTGCCAGCGGCAACTGTTTGAGGAACGGCAAATGCCAAGTCGAAATCGCTCGATGGATACCTGCTCACCGTTTGCGCCGCGACAACTTTTTGGTTCTCGCTCAACACAATGGACAAATTGATTTCAAGGCACGCAACCCGACCCGAAACTCCAAAGTTCGCTAGCACTGTCGGATCAATTTCCCCCACCGCACCAAGCACAATCTTGCCTCTGCGGAGTTGTGCTGACCGCGTGCCATGAAAACCCGCAGGCGCGACATCTTGAAATAACTGGGCTCCAACACCTAGATGTGCAGAGAACTGAGACCACATGTCCATCGCCTTGGTTGCGTCGCTATCGGCAAACACAATGCACAGAACTTCATGCTCATCGGGAAGTTGCTCACTGCCCTGCGGGTAAACATGACCAACTTCAAACAACTTGATGTCATTGGTGCGATGCGATTGGTTGTACGCAATTGCTTGCAACAACCCCGGTCGTAACGATGTGCGCAACACACTTTCTTCTGCCACCAATGGGTTGGCCAAGCGCAGAGCATTATCTTCAGGTAGCAAGCAGCGAGCAAGGTCGCCCGGTGCCAAAAACGGATTTGGCATGGCTTCTGAAGCACCAAGCGAAAGCACAAACTCTCGCACACTGCGACGTCGTTGCTGCACTGCAGACAATCGACCATGAACTGGCGACTTTGGCACGACCTTACCGATTTCATCGAAGCCATAATGTCGAGCAATCTCTTCGATCACATCAATTTCCTGTGTGCAGTCCGGTCTGAAGGATGGAATCGTCACGACAATACTGTTTGACTTGTCTGGCTTTGACATCGTAAAACCAATCGGTGAAAGTAAGTCGCGAACACGATCGACATCGATATCAATACCAAGCACCCTCTTGATTTGATCTAGTCGCAGAATGGTTGTGCGCTCTTCCATCGGCAGGCTTGACGTCTTTTCGTCTGCACCACCGTCATGAACTACAAGATTCGGGCAAGTCAGGCTCAGGAGTTGTGCAAATCGATGTGCTGCAGCACTGGCTCCGTAAGCATCCACGCCACGTTCAAACCTCAGGGATGCCTCTGTGCGCAACCCAAGACGCGAAACTGATGCCGCGATGCCCAGTGGCTCAAACCATGCAATCTCGAGTGCAAGTGACGTAGTCGTAGCGCTTATTTGTGAACCCGATCCTCCCATTATTCCTGCTATTCCAACAGGAGCATTTTTTGCATCGCAGATGAGCAAATCTTGAGATGACAGAGTTCGTGCTTCGTCATCAAGGGTCTCAACCACTTCACCGTCATTCGCGTTACGCACGATGAATCCGTCTGAGACTTTTTCGAGGTCGTAAGCATGATTTGGTTGATTCATTTCGAGATTGACCAAGTTGGAAACGTCGACCACGTTGTTAATTGGCCGCATGCCGGCACGACTTAACCGTTGAGCGATCCAAGCGGGCGAATCGGTCACGACAACACCCGACATCACGGTGACACTGAAGCGACCACAACGCTCACTGGCGCGAATATCAACCGCAATCTTTTGTTTTTTACCCTGTGTCCACGATCCACCAGTACGTGGCTTGATCGGCAGATGCTGGTGAGCAGCAAGATCTCGCGCAACGCCTAAATAGCCAGTGCAATCTGGACGATTTCGAGTCACATCTAAATCAAATACAACGTCTTGAACAATTCCTAACGCACTAAAAACATCGGCGCCTAATGTCAGGTCGGATGGCAAAATCATGATTCCAGCGGCGTCCGCCGTAATTCCCAACTCAGTTCCAGAGCACAACATGCCCTCACTGTCGATACCAAGAATTCCACGCTGACTGATCACCCGACCATCCGGCATGCTCGTTCCAAGTGTCGCAAGTGGGATGAGGTCACCTGGCTGCATATTGAACGCACCACACCAGACATGTTTTTCGACTCCATCACCAGCATCGACGTACACGCGATGAACCTTTGCCGCGTCAGGATGACGCTCTGTGCGCAAAACTTTGGCGACAACAACTCCCTTTACTGGTAATCCAACTTGTTCAACGCTTTCTACTGCAAGCCCAAGCTTGGTCAGCGATGCCGCAATCGCATCGACATTCGATCCAAAATCGGCAAACTCGTTGAGCCAAGAGTGCAAAATCTTCACGAGAACTGCCTCAAAAAACGAAGATCATTGGTATACATTTCGCGGATGTCTTCAACATTGTGACGTTCTTTAGCCATCCGATCAATTCCAAAACCAAATGCAAAGCCCGTGTATTCATCGGGGTCGATGCCGCCCGCACGCAACACATTTGGGTGCACCATTCCGCAGCCACCTAATTCGATCCAGTCTCCATTAGGGCGTTTAATATCAAACTCTGCGGACGGCTCGGTGAAGGGGAAAAACGAAGGACGAAGTCTGCTCGTGAATTCATTACCGAAAAATGCTTTGGTAAATGATTCGATGATGCCCGCCAGATGCGCAAACGTAATGTCGCGATCTATGACAAGACCTTCAATTTGATGAAACACTGGCATGTGCGTGGCATCTGGAGTGTCTCGCCTAAACACTCGGCCAGGCATGATCGCATAAATTGGTGGCTGCCAACTCTGCATCACACGAATTTGTACCGGTGAAGTATGCGTGCGCAGCAACACCGTGTTGGCTTCATGCTCGCTCGAAAAAGGCTCAATAAACATTGTGTCAAATTCGCTACGCGCTGGATGCGTGCGAGGCATATTGAGCGCTTCAAAATTATAAAAATCAGTCTCCACCTCTGGGCCTTCGGCAACTTGGAAACCGAGACCGATAAATACGTCTTCAAGTCGTTGCATTGCCTGCGTCACAATGTGCGAGTGGCCGCGTCGATTGTTTGTTACAAACTCGGTGAGGTCTAACGACTCGCTGGCCACCTGGGCCGCGCGCTCCTGTAGCAAAAACACTTCGATTCGTTGTTGTAATGCCGCTTCCACTTGCTGCGCACTTTCATTAATCGCTTGGCCAGCAAGTTTGCGCGCCTCAGGATCTTGAATCTTGCCAAGCGAAGCGCGCAACGTATTCAGAACGCTCTTTTTGCCAGACAACTCACTGCCAATCTTGGTCAATGACGCGGCATCTGTAGCACCCGCAATTTGGGCCAATGCCTCTACGCGCGCTGCGTCTACTTGCGCGCTTACATCAGCAGTCGCGTCACTTGTCATACGCCAACTTTACTCGTTGGAGGCTGCGTGATCCCGTTGTTTAGCGACTTCAAAACAGACGAGCGTTGCTGCCATCGCAACGTTGAGGCTCTCACTGCGACCTCGATGTGGCACCATCACCCATTGGTCGATGTTGCTCGAGTCCACTAAGCCGTGGGCTTCATTGCCAACCACGATCGCCACCCGATCCGTCAAATCGGCCGCGGTGTAAGCGATACTTCCCTCTTGATCATGAGATGAAGTGCCAATTACCCGAAAACCGGCAGCCTGCAGTTTGTATGTTTTGACGTCTTCAACAATCGGAACGTAAAACATTGAACCTGCCGACGCACGAACGACTTTGGGATTAAACGCTTCAACGGTTCCTGGCGTCAAGACCACTGCCGATGCACCAGCAGCTTCTGCCGAACGAAAGATTGTGCCCAGGTTGCCCGGATCAGAAATGCCATCTGCAACAACTACCCACTGCGCGTTGGAAATCGAATCGAGTCCAAACGTGCGACGACGCACGATGGCAATCACCGGTTGTGGAGACGTGGTTGATGCGACTCGCTCGAGCACACCGTTTTCAAGGATGTGCACGGGGGTGTCACTGCCTAAGACGGCCATGCCATCTGGCGCGACGAATTGTTCTTCGACATGCCACCCCGCGCTGATCGCCTCAGCAATCAGCGTGGGACCTTCGACTACAAAGCAACCCTCTTCAATCCGTTCACTGCGCCGACTCGTAAGTCGGCGCAGTCGCTGGACGCGAGGATGAGTAAAACCGAGACGAGTCTCGCTCAGACGAGCGCCCCTCTTGCGGTTTCTACAAGAGCCTTGAAGGCTGCTTCGTCATGCACAGCGAGGTCGGCCATGATCTTACGATCGACAACAACACCCGCCTTTGACAAACCTGCAATCAACCGACTGTAGGTGAAGTCATTTTGGCGACAGCCAGCATTGATGCGGGCAATCCACAAACTGCGAAACTCGCCCTTCTTTGCGCGGCGGTCACGGAATGCATATTGCCCGGAGTGCAACACCTGCTCGTTGGCTGATCGGAACGTACGGCTGCGATCGCCGTAGTAACCCTTTGCCTTTTCGAGAATTGCTTTGTGTTTCTTTCTTGCATGAACTGCTCTTTTTACGCGTGCCATGTTAGAACCCTTTCGTCAAGTTGTTTTGTCGTCGAATATGAATGAACTGAAATCTCTAACGCATGCCCAAGAGGCGTTTGATGCGCTTGACATCACCAGAGTGAACGTCGACCGAGCCGTCAAGACGACGCGTGCGAGTAGAAGCCTTGTGCTCAAACAAGTGCTGACGCATCGATTGCTGACGGCGCAACTTGCCCGTGCCAGTCGTCTTAAAACGCTTGGCAGTTGTCTTTGATGTTTTCATCTTTGGCATTGTGTGTCTCCTGTTGTTTCTGTCGAGATTGTTGGTGAATGTGAGTTCGAGAAATTACTCGGCCACTGCTTCGGTTGTCGCCGCTGGCATTTCCTCCACTGGAGCAGTCTTAACAACTGCTGCCGGTGCTACTGACGCCGGTGCGAGTGGCTTCGTGCTTGGTTTTTTTGCCGCTTTCTTTTCTGGTGAGAGCACCATCGTC
>CAZHIN010000026.1:0-5819 GCA_964532575.1 uncultured Acidimicrobium sp. | reverse complement strand
TGGCTTCGTGCTTGGTTTTTTTGCCGCTTTCTTTTCTGGTGAGAGCACCATCGTCATATTTCGGCCTTCAAGTCTCGCCATGGTGTCCACGCGAGCCAATTGACCCAAATCTTCGAGTACCGCATCGAGAATTTTGGTTCCCAATTCGGGGTGAGCCATTTCGCGACCTCTGAACTGCAGCGTGACCTTGACCTTGTGACCCTCCTCGAGAAACTCGTGGATGTGGCGCACTTTGGTGTTGAAGTCACCCTTGCCGATCTTTGGCTTGAACTTCACCTCTTTCATCGTGATCTGAATCGTCTTCTTGCGCGATTCCTTGATTCGTTGCGCTTCTTCATAACGAAACTTGCCGTAGTCCATAATGCGACATACGGGTGGGTCTGCTTGAGCTGCTACTTCAACGAGATCGAGTTCTGCCTTGCTGGCTCTTTCGAGTGCCTCAAGGATTGATACGACTCCAACTTGTGAACCATCAGCATCAACGAGGCGAACTTCGCGAGCGCGAATTCTTTCGTTGTACCGTGGTTCGTTAATTGGCGGTGCTATGGCTGGACTCTTCTGTGCAAGCGGTGTGGCCTCCTGTAGGTGATGACGTCTGGAGTGATGATCACCGAGTTGGTAGGCGCGCGAAAGCCGAAGCGCTGGGCACAAAGCCACACCAGCACTGCCGACCCAAACGCACTTGCCAGCCACGGTTCACGTCCTCGTAGACGATATTTGTGCTGAAATCTTGTGGTCAGGTGGAGGAACAATGTTCCCCACTTGGGCTATTAGCGTATCGCAGATGAGTCAACTCCCCACCGATCCACAATCAGATCAACTTGAAGATGCTGCCGATGCCCTGGCCGATGCCCGTGAGCGCCTGGGTCAGGCCCCAGCCCATGTGGTCGTTGTAAATCACATTATGGGTCTCTACGAACTGGCGGCAATTCATCTGTCGGCCGAACCACCGCATTTGGTCGAGGCCGCACTTGCAATCGATGCTGTTGCTTGCCTTGTAGAAGGTCTTGGACCGCGGCTCGGAGACGAACACGCCACTCTCACCGATGCATTGGGCAACATCCGACTCGCGTTTGTGCAAATTAAAGGAGCCATTGCGCCACCTACAGAGTGACGATCGTTGATGCCTCAAGATTGCCAAAGCGATGTGCAACCACAAAACTGACGAGCGTCCCCACCGCAATCTCGCGCGTTCCATCGGCGATCTCTGCGCAGTGAAAGAGATACTCCACACCGTCAGCCGAAATATAACCAAGCCCTCTGTGGCTATTAAAACTTGTCACGACACCGTTCATGAGCCAAACCGACTGTGCGCATCAAGTCGTGCACCCTTCTTCCAGTCTTGAGCACTCATGCGTGGCTTTCCTTCGGGTTGCACCTCAACAAGTTCGATTACACCTTTGCCACATGCAACCAACACTCGGTCGCTTGCAACCACCAGCGAGCCAGCCTGTGCAATAAATATTTCTGTCGAAATTTTCATTGAATGAATTTTAAATCGCTTGCTGTGAAAGAAGGTGAACGCGCTACCCATACGCACCTGTCGATCAATCATCACTGCAGACCCAGACCAGTCAATTTCAAGATCGGCGAGTGTAATCTTTGGGGCTACTACAACATCGCCGCTCTGGGGTTTCGTCACTGACGTGCCATGAGTTAACACGTCGATGAGCAACGGAGACGCCATCTCACCAAGGCGTGCGCGCAGTGTTGCAGTGGTGTCTGTTTGCAAAATCTGCGTGGATGCAGACAACAGAATGTCACCTGCATCCAACTGCTCAACTACCTGCATGATGCAGACGCCGGTTTCTTCGTCTCCTGCAAGTATCGCACGCTCAACAGGTGCCGCACCGCGCCATCTTGGCAACAACGAATAATGAATATTGATCATCGGCAACACTTGCAATGCTTTGGCAGAAATAATGTGGCCATAGGCAACGACCACGCCGACAGAACTACCAGCAACACTCGCGTCACGACTCGCCACAAGCGCAATTGCATCTGCGACATCGTGTGTTACAGGCAAATGCATTTCAAGTGCCGCTTGCTTCACCGGACTCGGTGAAGTCTGTGAACCGCGACCTCTGCGCTTGTCTACCCCCGTGACAACCAGATCAACAACGAACCCAGCAGCAACAATTGCTCGCAATGGTTCTACAGCAATCTGCGGGGTACCGAAAAAAATAACGTGTTCTGTACGCCCAGTAGGTAGCGCTGCAATCATCGTCACGTGAGGCGCAAGTGCACCGGTTCGCTGGATTTCGGCTGCTCTTCCTGACGACGATATTCAGCCAATGCAAGTTTGCGCTGATCAGGTGTCATTCGATCAAACATGAGAACACCATTGAGATGGTCAATTTCGTGCTGAAACAATCGAGCCAACAGCTCGTCTGCTTCAATCTGAATTTCTTCTCCGTCGATTGACAATCCGCGCACGAGTACTTGCTTTGGTCGCAACATCTCTACATACAAGCCAGGAATCGACAAACACCCCTCGTCATATACCCATTCGCCAGATGATTCGACGATGGTCGGATTCAAAATAATCTGCGGATCATCATCGACGTCGTAGACAAAAATTTGCTTTTGTACACCGATCTGCGGCGCTGCTAAACCCAAACCTGGCGCCTCATACATCATTTCAAACATCTGCTCACACAGCGTTGCAATCTTGCCGTCCACATTCGTCACTTGGGCCGCCATGCTCTTGAGCACAGGGTCGCCATACGTCCGGATGGTAAATCCACCATGCGGTGCGCCTACTGGAGTGTTCTGTGCCATATGGTGTAAGGCTAGCGAGGCATATGAGCGACGAGCAGTACTTCACTAACCAACCGCGAACACAATCAACTGCGGGCACGAGCAAACAAAAAACAACAACGCTTCGTGTTGATGATGTGGCGTTACAGGTTGTTTTAGATAGCGGCGTTTTTGCTCGCAAAGCAATCGACTCGGGCACATTGGTATTGATTGATGCAGCGGCTCGGCCACCAGCAACGGGCAACTTTCTCGACCTGGGATGTGGCTCTGGCGCGATCGCACTGACACTTGCTACCCGATCACCCCGCGCCACGATTTATGCCGTTGATGTCAACCAACGAGCAGTTGCTCTTACTGCTTCAAACGCCAAGCTCAATTCTCTGACAAATATCACCTCGCTCTTGCCAACGTCAGTGGCGAGTGATCTTCGTTTTGATCTGATTTGGTCGAACCCACCCATTCGCATTGGAAAAGCCGATCTCCATGCCTTATTGCAACTGTGGTTGTCAAAACTCACCGACACTGGCGAGGCATGGCTCGTTGTCAACCGCAACCTCGGATCGGACTCTCTCGCGGTGTGGCTCATCTCAATCGGTTACCAAGTTGAGCGACTAGTCAGCAAACAAGGTTTTCGAGTTTTGCGTGTACGTCCTACGCGCGTGGCGGATCAACCTGCGTCTTCAGGCGCACCGCATTTTTAGGAGCGCCAAAACTAGTGGCGAGTGAATTCGCGAGCGTTTCCCAATCCTGCGCTTTGACCAACATTGTGTCTTTCAACGGTGCAGAAACCTGCAACAGCAGATCATTGCGCAGCAGCGTCGCAATGTGATCTACACCAGTTCCGCTCACTTGGGCGAGTGCACCGAATGGGGGCAGCATCATGAGCTTGCGACTCGACATCTCTTGATCAACAAATTCGCCGAGGTCATGTGCGACAAGTCCTCGCAGTAGTGCATGATCTGCCAACATCGTCTGAATCAGTACCAATCCGTTGCCATCAAATCTTTTTACACTGTTGATCGGTTGTTCTCGTTTTGAGCGTGAGACAAGACGAGCAGCGTGCACAACAAGCGACAGCGTGATTTCTGCAGCCCGATAACGGGGAGCGCAAAGTTCCTGATCGATATCGAGGAAAATCACCGTGTCTACTTCGCGCACTCGGTGGAGTGCGGCTTCGGTACCGACAAACAGCATCTTGGTTTGATCAATCTCTTGATCTTTGCCACCCACGCTGCCGCTCGACACTTCGACCACATCCTCCACTCGCCTCGAAGCAGCAGCGGCCAACTCTTCACGAAGCCGCGAGATTCCTGCTTTAAGTACGGCGAGTTTGCCCGATCCACACTTGCTACAAACAGCCGGACGAGTGTTGGCACATCGTTGACACTCAAGTTGTTTGTCGGACGACAAGGTCATGGCCGCTTCGCAAATATCGCATCTCACCAATTCTCGACAGCTGCCACATGCAAGCAATCGAGCCCTACCTTTTACATTGAGCACGCAAACGATGCGACGCGAATGATCGCGCAACTGTGCAATCAATTCAGACGACAGCATCGACGTCGACCATCGTTCGTCAAGGCGCCTATCGACAACTTCTATATGCGGCCAGTGCCCCATTTCGGTCTGGCGATCTAGGCTCGCAACCACACCAGACACCATGTGAAGGGCCCGCAGGCTTGGTGCCGGCGAAACCAGAACGCACGCGATGCCAAGATGTTTGGCGCGATAAACCGCAATATCTCGAGCGTGCCATGTTGGCGACCTCTCTTCTTGCAACGCATCGTCGTGCTCGTCAATGACAACAATGCTTCGTAACGCTGGCGCACTTGACCAGATTGCCGAACGAGCACCAATCACCACATCAACACCACCCGCCGCCACCGCCCAGTCTTGAGGCATCACAGCAACACTCAACCCATGTTCGCGCAACGATGCAGCCATCAAGCGAGCACGGTGCAGTGTGGGAATAATCACCAGCGTTGGTCCCTGTTGGGCAGCAGTGAGCACCAATGTGCGAGGACTACATGCCGGACCTCGGCGCACCACCTTCACTCCTGGAGTGCGGATGGCTTCCACGATTTGGTCGTCGACATCAAACTTTTTGCGCGCAGTAATTTTTGTATAACGCGAACCAGGCAACGCTGCAACAAGAGTGGCAGGAGACGCAGCAACAAACAACGCACGCAAGCGCCCCACCCACATGCGCGCAGCCCACTGTGCGATTACAACTACATCTGGAGTCGGACCCTTGCCAAGCCACTTGACGATCTGCAACATTCGACTGTGATCAACCTGAGAAAACTCTGTTGCAGTGTCGCCGAGTGCTAGCACCCAACCCGCAACGTTGCGATGGTGAAGCGGTATGCGAACGCGATCGCCGATCTGAATGTCGTGCGCAAACGAATCGGGAACAAGGTAGTCAAATACCTTGTCAACGCCAGTTACATCAGGAACGATGCGCGCGATTACCGCCACGGCATCACGACGGATCAGAGTTTGACTGCGGCTTTGAATTCCTTCAAACGCGACAATGACTCCCACGTGAAATCTGGGTCTTGTCGGCCGAAGTGACCATACGCTGCTGTCTTACGGTAGATCGGGCGCTTCAAATCGAGATCGCGCAAAATCGCTGCAGGACGGAGGTCGAATACCGAACGAACTGCATCTTCAATCAGTTCTTCGTTGACAACGCTGGTACCAAACGTTTCGACCAAAATGCTGATCGGTTGTGCCATACCAATGGCATATGCAACTTGCACTTCGCAACGCGTGGCAGCACCCGAAGCAACAACATGTTTTGCAACCCATCGCGCAGCGTAAGCAGCAGAGCGGTCCACTTTAGAAGGATCTTTACCACTGAATGCACCACCACCGTGACGACCCATTCCACCATAGGTATCAACAATAATTTTGCGTCCAGTCAGACCAGTGTCTGCATGTGGTCCGCCCTTGACAAATTCGCCTGTTGGGTTGACGTGCACCGCATACTTGTCGTTAGCGAACTGTGCAGGAATCACTGGGCGAATAACCTGCTCAATCAAATCTGGGCGGATCAC
>CAZHIN010000025.1:15007-18938 GCA_964532575.1 uncultured Acidimicrobium sp. | reverse complement strand
CAACGTGTTGCACGCACTTGGCTACGACAGTTTTGGATTGCCAGCTGAACAACACGCGATCGTTACAGGCATTCACCCACGCATCAACACCGAATCAAATATCGCAAACATGCGACGACAGTTGCGACGCCTTGGCCTTGGTCACGATGCGCGACGCAGTGTGTCAACAACCGACGAAGAGTTTTACAAATGGACACAGTGGATCTTTTTGCAGATTTTCAATTCGTGGTACGACGAAACCACACAGCGCGCACGACCTATCAGCGAATTGATTGAAGAGTTTGCAAGCGGCAAGCGCTCAACAGGAACAGTTGCATGGTCAAATCTCAGCAAAGTTGCTCAGCAAGAACTGATTAGCGAATACAGACTTGTGTACTTATCAAACGCGCCTGTCAACTGGTGCCCCGGTCTTGGCACAATCCTCGCCAACGAAGAGGTCACCGCAGAAGGTCGTAGCGATATTGGCAACTACCCCGTTTTCAAGCGCAACATGCGGCAATGGACAATGCGCATCACCAAATACGCAGATCGTTTGCTCGAAGATTTGGATCGACTTGATTGGCCAGAACCAATCAAGTTGATGCAACGCAACTGGATTGGTCGCAGTGTGGGTGCATCGGTGCACTTTGCTTCTTCTGCTGGATCAATTGAGATCTTCACCACGCGTCCTGACACATTGTTTGGTGCAACGTTTATGGTGCTGTCACCTGAGCACCCGATGGTTGATGCACTGACGACTTCCAATCACAAGAAATCTGTTGATGCGTATCGCGCTGCAACTGCAGCGATGCAAGACGAAGATCGTCGCGACGAAACGCGCGTCAAGACAGGTGCGTTCACCGGATCTTTTGCCACCAACCCAATTAATGGTTCGCAGATTCCTGTATGGATTGCTGATTATGTATTAATGGGATACGGCACTGGCGCAATCATGGCTGTGCCTTCTGGAGATCAACGCGACTTTGATTTTGCTCGCAAATACGACTTGCCAATCATTGCAACACAGATGCCAACTGATGAATGGTTTACCTCCCGTGACATTGCTGTTTCCGACGACTGCAGCAAGTGGCCACAAGCATTTGTTGGCGAAGGCACCTACATCAATTCTCAAAACGATTCGCTCACTCTCAATGGCAAGCGCTCGATTGAAGAGGCCACATTGTTGGCAAACACGTGGCTTGAAGCAAACAACTGTGGTGCGAGCGCTGTCACCTACCGCTTACGTGATTGGTTGTTTTCACGTCAGCGCTATTGGGGCGAGCCGTTTCCTATTGTGTACGACGAAGACGATCAACCAATCGCGGTCCCTGCCAGCGCATTGCCAGTCAAACTTCCAGAGCTTGCCGACTTCAAACCGCAAACTTTGGATCCAAACGATCAAACGTCAGATCCGATTCCTCCACTCGCACGAGTTGGCGACTGGGTCAACGTCACGCTCGACTTAGGTGATGGCCCGCGCAAGTACCGTCGCGAAGTCAACGTCATGCCGCAATGGGCAGGCTCGTGTTGGTACGAGTTGAGATATCTTGACCCAACCAATACCGAATCATTCATCGACAAAGATGTTGAGAAATATTGGATGGGACCAAAACATGACGGTCACACTGGTGGTGTAGACCTCTATGTCGGTGGAGTCGAGCACGCAGTGTTGCATTTGCTCTACAGCCGCTTCTGGCACAAAGTGTTATTTGATCTCGGTCATGTCTCGAGCCTTGAGCCATTTCATCGCTTGTTCAATCAGGGTTACATTCAGGCTTACGCATACCGCGATGAACGCGGACAAACCGTTCCTGCCACTGAAGTCACCGAAACAGGTGGCGCTGGCAGTAATCAATACGAGTGGAACGGCGAAAAAGTAAAACGCGAATACGGCAAGATGGGTAAGAGCCTCAAAAATATTGTTACGCCAGACGAAATGTATGACGAGTTTGGCGCAGATACGTTCCGCCTCTACGAGATGTCCACTGGTCCACTCGAAGCAAGTCGTCCGTGGAACACCCGCGATGTAGTGGGCATGCAGCGATTTTTGCAGCGCGTGTGGCGCAATATGGTCGACGAAGACACGGGCGAATTGCACGTGAGCAATGACCCAGCACCACTTGCGCTGCAACGCGAACTACACAAAGCAATCCATGGTGTTGGCAACGACTTGCAACACCTGCGATTTAATACCGCCATCTCCAAATTGATCGAACTCAACAACGCACTCACCATCCACGTCAATGAAGCCGGCGCTACGCCACGCGAAGTTGCAGTGCAGATGACACAAATGCTCTCGCCACTGTGCCCTCATATGGCCGAAGAGATCTGGCAGCGCCTTGGCCGCACAGAGTCACTGACCTACATGCCGTTTCCAAAAGCCGATCCGCAGATGCTCGTGCTCGACACCATCGAAATTCCGGTGCAGGTCAATGGCAAGATGCGTTCCAAGCTGTCGGTTGCTGCCGACGTCTCAGATGACGAATTGCGATCACTCGCCATGGCCGATGAAAAAGTGGTGCAGATGCTCGCTGGTGCGACGCCAAGCAAGATCATCGTGGTGCCGAAGCGCCTCGTCAATATTGTTTTATAACTAGCGCTTTATAGCAAGTCGTTTTGCGTCGGGCACACCGCGCATCAACAAAATAATTTTGTTCACTCCCTCGCTTGCCAATTGCAAACGAGCAGGCGAAGTTGCATCCAGCAGTGTCTCATCAAACCAATCCCATACCGACACAACAAAATCTGTTTTGTCCATTGCTGTTGCTTCGTCTTTTGCGATCCTCAAGATCTCGGCACGCTGTGGATGACTTGATCGAATATTGACTCCGTGGGTCCGCATGCCTGCAACTTTTGCAAGGGCTGCGCTATTGACACCAATAATCCGTGGAGGAATCTTGCATGGCATTTCAAAAGTTGCGTACTTGACGTCTCGAGTTACTGACCACATTCCGTCCAGCACATCGAGCGTGTGTTCAAGCCTCTTGTGGCGCTCGTTCATCGTGCGTGGAATCTCGATGCCAAGTGCAATCTGCTCAGAAGCGAACGTGCTCGTTGGCGAGGCACCTGCACCGAGTCCAAGCACAAGGCGCCCACCAGAAATATTTTGCACTGTTGCGGCGGCATTGGCCAATACACCTGGATGCCTGTTGCCAACATTCGCAACAAGTGGACCAATGTTGATTGTGGAAGTGATTGCAGCCAATGCACCAAGTAATGTGAAGCACTCTGGCATTGCAGGTGCATTCATTACATTGCCCGACAAATGATCAGCAATCCACAACGTTGAATAATTATTATTTTCAGCAATATGAGCAATTTCAATCAATTGTGCCCAAGAACATTGGCCTTGATTGACTTGCAAATCAATTGTCATTTCATTATTCACAGTGAATTGAGTATTACATCACAATGGTAGAATTTGACACATGAATACAGCGCTTGCCCCAACATTGCAAGTACTTGATACCAAACATAATTCGCTCGCAGAAATCCTTGCAGTGCTCGCCCAAGACGGCGGTGTAATTGTTCACAACATGCTTTCCCCTCAGATCGTTGCCAATTTACTTTCAGAGCTTGCTCCACAAAGCGAGACCTCTCAGGTGGGTCCAAAGTCAGACAACAAGAATGTCAATCACTTTTGGGGCCAGCAGACCAAGCGCTTCACTCGACTTGCCCAACGCTCACAGACTTTTGCCGATGAAGTGTTGGTGCACCCAACGCTCACTGGAGTCGCCGACGAACTACTCAAACCATCTTGTGCCTCATATTGGATGAACACCGGCCAGATGATGATCGTCATGCCTGGCGGTGCTCCCCAGTACATGCACCGAGACTCTGATGATTGGCCAGCAATGTGCTCTCCAACAGCACCTCACTGTCAAATCAGTTGCATGTTTGCACTCTCTGAATTCACTGCCGAAAACGGCGCGACTCGGGTTGTGCCAGGCAG
>CAZHIN010000025.1:12471-14997 GCA_964532575.1 uncultured Acidimicrobium sp. | reverse complement strand
GCAGTCACCTGTGGAGCGATTTTTCACGTCAAGCCGCAGATGACGAAATCACTCAGGCTGTGATGCCGGCAGGCAGCGGCATGATTTATCTGGGAAAGACGCTGCACAGTGCTGGCGCCAACAAAACAGAGAGCGAAGCTCGGTTCGGAATGCATCTCTCGTATGTATTGGGCTGGCTCACACCCGAAGAGGCAGGTTGCCTGGGCGTGACAGAAGATCGTGCCAAAACATTTACGAAACAACAACAACAGCTGCTTGGCTATCGCTGTTACGACGCATCCGATCTCAACGGCGGCCGACTCTGGACTGTCGATTATGAAGATGTACCGGTAGGTCTGAAATGGTAAATGACAACAGCAACATCCAAGGTCTTCGCCAAAGTTTTACTCGCGACGAATACGTTTCACCAGAAGTTTTTGCTCACGAAATGGACGAGATCTTTGCCAAGCGCTGGAACTTTGTTGGTCGCACAGATCAACTCGCTCATATCGGTGATCGCCTAGTCGTCGAAGTAGGAAACGAGAGCATCCTCATTGTGCGCAACCGCGAGGGTGACCTGCGCGCTTATTACAACGTGTGTCAACACCGCGGTTCGCAGTTGTGCGACAAAAGCGGCAGTGGTTTTGGTGCTGCCATCACCTGCCCTTACCACTCGTGGAGTTACTCGCTCGAAGGCCAACTCGTGAGTGCAATCCATCACGAAAAAGAATCGTTTGATCGCGACAGCATCTCGCTTACACCAGTGCGCGTGGATGAGTGGCAGGGCAACATGTTTGTGTGCCTGAACAACGATGAAGAATCACTCCATGAATGGCTCGAAGACCTCTATAGCCAGCCATTTGACTTAGATAAGTTCGAGATCGGCACGCTCAAGGTTGCATACACCACAGTTGATGAGGCAAAAGCCAACTGGAAAGTACTCGTCGAAAACTATTGCGAATGCCTGCACTGCTCGGTTGTACACCCAGAATTTTGCGAAATCGTGCCGGTGTATGGCAAGGGTTTCAACTTTCAAAACGATCGCTTCGACAAAGGCGTAAGCCTTGCCCCGGGCAAGACTGCAGTTTCATTTGCCCAAGACCAAGACTTGCCACTGATTGCAACGATGGACGACATGG
This sequence comes from uncultured Acidimicrobium sp., assembly GCA_964532575.1. Taxonomy (GTDB): domain Bacteria; phylum Actinomycetota; class Acidimicrobiia; order Acidimicrobiales; family Ilumatobacteraceae; genus UBA3006. The sequence goes on along the minus strand of CAZHIN010000025.1, from coordinate 13,879 downwards.
ACGACTACTCCGTGTTTGGTGCGTACGTGTATCCCAACATGCTGATTGACATCAACCCAACGTTGGTTGCACTCACCACATACATTCCGCGGTCACCAACGCACACCACCATCATTACCAACTATCTCTTCCCCGCCGAAGTTGTCGCCAACCCACCAGTCGACCTGATGCCAACAATCGAATTCAATGACCTCGTGAATCATCAAGACATTGATGTATCAGAGCGAGTGCAGCGCGGTGTTGCTTCCAAGTCATTTGTTCGCGCATATCACTCCGAGATGGAAAAGTATGCGCAACGTTTTGTCAAGCAGTATCGCCAAGACATAACAAACAGCTAGTTGAAACTGCCTACTTCAAATTCGGCTGATTGCTGATCGCCCATCGCTTCAACAGCCTTACCCAGCAATGCAAGGTTCTCAAGAAACACGTCACCATGACCACGCGTGTGAGCAACCGAGAGCGTCAGAGATTCGCTCTTGCCCCACGGCGCTAAAAATACGCCACCGTTAAATTGCATCAAGTAGTGCAGGTGCATTGCACCCGTATTAACTTCGAGAAAGTCGCGATAATTCTTGGCCGGTTTATTGCTGTACACAACCGAGACCTTAAACCCAAACTGATATCCATGCGCTTCTTGCCCGCATCCATGCAATGTGGCCAACGAATGCTCGAGTATGTATGCACCGACATCGTTTGCTTTGGCATATGCATCGTCGGTCAACACTTCAGTCAGCACTGCGCGCGACGCAGCCATCGTTAATGGGTTGCCATTAAATGTGCCAACTTGGCTATAGCGGCCATCGGCAATCGCCGACATCACCTCGGTTGTGCCACCAACCGCACCGCACGGCAGTCCGCCACCGAGTGCTTTGGCAAGACAAATAATGTCGGGCGTAATTCCGTACATCGCCGTTGCGCCACCAGGGTGTATGACCAAACCTGTTTTCACCTCATCAAACGCCAAAAGCGCCCCGTAACGACGCACAATCTTTTTGATTCCTTCGAGATAACCGGGCTGCGGCACGATGATGCCTGCGCCCATCAAGATCGGTTCCAAAATCATGCCCGCAATTTGCCCAGGATTTTCGGTAAACACTCGCTCGAGTGCATCCAGATCATTGAGCGGCACAATGCGCACACAGTCTGCAATCGCCTGCGGAATACCAGCACCAGGTGTACGCCATGGATTTTCGGCAGGACCAAGTTCTTTTGCCGATCGAAAAATTGAAATAGCAACCGAATCGTGATGTCCGTTATACGAACCTTCTACCTTGACAATCAGGTCGCGACCAGTGACCGTGCGCATCAGGTGTACTGCATCCATCGTTGCCTCGGTACCCGAATTGCAAAAACGCCACTGCGGTAAACCAAACCTGCGCGCCAATTCTTCAGCGACCACAATTGAATC
>CAZHIN010000025.1:0-12461 GCA_964532575.1 uncultured Acidimicrobium sp. | reverse complement strand
CGTGCCCTTCGTGACTCGGTCTTGCACGGCCCGCACGATTGCGGGGTTGGCATGCCCCACAATGTTGGCACCGTAACCAGCATGGAAGTCGATGTACTGATTGCCATCCACGTCCCACACATGGGCACCTTCACCATGACTCACCCACACTGGCACTGGTCTCGAACTTGCCCAACTCGATGGCACCCCGCCTGGAATGCTCAGTGATGCTCGTTCATGCAATGCCTGCGACTGCGGAACCCGACTCAAAAACAACGATTCTTGGCTTCTGATCTCTTTGTCAAGTGCACTCATAGTGACTAAGTTACAGGACATGCAAAGACAGATGCGAAGACGCGACTTCCTCAGAAACCTTGTCATTACGTCAGGCGGCATTATTGTCGCTCCAACCTTGCTGAACGCATGTGGCGCAAGCAGCACAACAACAGGCGAACTCGTGATCGGTACACCTACCAGCCCAACAAAACTGCCCCTCAATGGAGAAGCGATCGCAGATGGACTTGCAGAAGAAAAGGGCACACTCGAGATTCTCAACTGGGCTGACTACACCAACCCCGAAGTGATTGCAGACTTTGAAAAACTTTATGGTGTAACTCTCAATACAAGTATTTACGACACCGAAGAGTCGGCAATTGCCAAGCTTCGAAACGGCACATTCAAACCAGACCTTATTATCGGTCTGACCGATACAGCACTTGCCCGACTCTCGGCTGCAAAACTGTTGCAACCGATCAACAAGTCATATATTCCTCACTTCACAAACCTCATCGGCGGTTTGCAAAGCCCGTACTACGACGTTGATTCGCAGTTCACGGTGGCACACGTGATCTACGCCAACGGCATCGCATATCGCACCGATCGCATTGACAGTTCGGTGTTTGCGAGCGGCAACGGTTATGACGCTATGTGGGATTCTGCATACAAGGGCAAGCTCGCAGTGCTCGACTCGTACCGCGACACCATCAGCCTCGCAATGTTCCAAGCCGGAAACAATGATGTCAACACAAGCGATGCAGACGTGTTGTCTGTAGCACAAGAAAATCTCATTCGGCTCCGCAACGCCACGAATCCCAAAGTTGACATCCTGTCGTACCAAGAGTTGCCTGCTGGCAATCGCGACATTGCCTTCACATGGTCTGGCGATATTTTGACAGCACTCGGATACCTACCAGAGGGAACGCCTCCAGAATCTCTTGGTTTTTGGTATCCAGAACAAACCATCACTGCAAATGACTTCTTGTGCATTCCAAAGGATTCAAAAGCACCGGTGCTCGCGCACAAGTTCATTGACTACTTGCTCGACACCGATGTTGCGCTCAAGAATCAGACGTATGTCGGATACCAGCCGGCACTTTCTACTATCACCGTCGATACATTGCTCTCAAGTGGCGCAATTCCTGAAACACTCAAGGACTCGCTGGTGACTCCAGAGAAATACGACTCTGGTCAACGCCTTGTGAGCTTGAGCCCAGACGCTGATGCGCTGTGGCTTGATGCATGGGCCGCATTTACTGCTGGCTGATTAGTGAAACAATCTCCGAAAATTTGGCCTGCACTGGCCGCACCAGGGGCGAGTTGGTTGCTTGCACTCTTCGGAATTCCTTTCTATGCGGTCGCATGTGTTGCGTTTGGAACCATTGACCCAATTTTTCGTGATGCAGTTCCGCAGTGGAATCCTCTTGCATGGGATTTTGGCCAAGCGCACGAGGTACTCACAAGTGTGCTCAGTGGACCATTGCAGGGTGTTTTCCTGCGCACCATCGTGTACGTGCTTGCCGCGATGATCACATCATTTGCGGTTGGCTTCCCAGTTGCCTATTTCCTTGCTCGCCACGCAGGAAAAAGAAAATTGCTGTTACTCACTCTCGTGATTGTTCCTTTTTGGGTGAATTATTTAATGCGCATGTTGGCCTGGGTAAATTTGCTCAGTCCGAGCGGACTCTTCAGCCGGTTGATGAGTGTTTTTGGCGTTCATTACAACTGGCTCGACGGATCGCCAATCACCGTCGTGCTCGGCCTGGTCTACGGCTATGTTCCTTTTCTCATTTTGCCGATGTATGCAACACTCGAACGACTCGACTGGCGACTCGTTGAAGCTGCGCGCGACCTAGGTGCGACTTCGCGACAGGCTTTTCGACTCGTAACGATTCCAATGGCGCAGGCCGGAATGGCAGCAGCGGCAATCCTTATTGCGCTCCCAATGTTTGGCGACTATTACACCAACGACTTGCTCTCGCGCTCGCCCCGCACCGAGATGCTTGGAAACCAGATTGATTTCTATGTCAACAACAGCCAGCAACCTCAGCGAGGTGCAGTACTCGTTCTCATGCTGTCGGCATTGTTGCTCGTCGCATTGAGTTGGTACTTGCGCTCGACCAGTCGATACGCCAAAGAGCGCATCAAGTGACAACCATGACCCGACGCCGATTTCGCTTACTGCCAACAATTATTTGGGGCTATGTCATTTGGAGCCTCGTTCCAGTGATCATCGCAGTTGCATATTCATTCAACGATGGCCGTAGTCGCACGGTGTGGCAAGGCTTTTCACTGCGCTGGTGGATCGGTGACCCAAATGCTTCTGTGTTACACGATGCATCAATGCGCCATGCAATTTTTAATTCTCTGATACTTGCTTTCACAACCGTGGTCATTGTCATCCCAATAGGTATCTCTCTTGCAATTGGCGCTCACCGTTTGCGCGGACGCTCGGCAACAGCAGTGCAAGGCCTTACATCTGTTCCGCTCATCACACCTGAAATTGTTGTCGGTGCGGCCTTGCTGCTCACCTTCACTCGTCTCTTCACCGGCATCCCGCTCGGATTTCCTGCACAGTTGCTTGGCAACGTCACGTTTTCAATCTCGGCAGTTGTCGTCATCGTGCGAGCGCGCCTCGTGTCAATCGGTTCTGGTTTCGAAGAAGCCGCTCGAGATTTGGGGGCTACACGCTTTCAGGCATTGCGATACGTGCTGATGCCAATGCTCTGGCCTTCGGTGATGGCGAGTCTCGTAGTCGTGTTTGCCACGGTCATTGACGACTTTGTAATCACGAGTTTTCTCTCATCTGGAGTCGACTCAGAAACGGTTCCGCTTCGCATCTACTCTTCTGTGAAGGGTGGTGCAACTCCGGCACTCAACGCGCTCGCAACGCTTCTCGTGCTTACATCATTCACGGTCTTGATCTGTGGGCTGTTTGGTTTATCGTTCTGGCGTAAGCGTCATGGCGACAATGGTGGCTTGCGAGCAGCGCTCGCCGATGTCACACAAGCAGACGCTTAAACGCTTCTCGCCTATTAACTTGCAGGCAGTACGCGCACTGCATCTGGCAGTACATCAATCATTGTTTGATCACCGTTGCGAAGCCCAATAGATGTTTCATCATTCGGAACTTCAGCTACAAGCGCAACCCCGCCAATTCGAAGCGCAATTCGCAACGTCGAACCTGCAAACGTGACGTGTTCGATAGTTGCAGCATGTGTTCCAGTACCAACCCTGATGCGCTCTGGTCTGATCAGAATCGTTCCTTCACCTAATGGAGCATGATCGGGAGCATAAAATCGTTCGCCCGCAACCAAGACCACACCACGTTCAATCACGTTGCCGGGAATCAAGTTGGCGGCTCCAATAAATCTTGCAACGTCGACAGAGATCGGCGTCTCATAAATTTCTCTCGGAGCACCAACCTGGATGAGTTTGCCATCGCGCATCACGCCAATGCGGTCACTCATCGTAAAAGCTTCATGCTGATCGTGCGTCACATAAATAAAAGTGATTCCAATTTGACGTTGCAATGAAGCGAGTTCAATCTGCAGCCGAGCACGTAATTGGGCATCGAGAGCACCGAGTGGCTCGTCGAGCAACAACACGCTTGGTTCCAAAACAAGTGCCCGAGCTAATGCGACTCGCTGTTGTTCACCACCTGAAAGCTGATGCACCCTTCTATCGCCAAAGGCGCCAAGCGCAACAAGATCCAGAGCGTCCATAACCCGTTCTTTTTCGGTCTTGGTCGAAGCATGATTGGTCTTTTCGAACCGCAAACCAAAAGCAACGTTTTCATAGACCTTCAAGTGCGGAAACAGCGCATAGTTCTGAAACACCGTATTGAGAGGCCGCACCTCTGGTTCGTCGTTCGTGACGTCTCGATCGTCAATGAGCACTTGTCCAGAATCTGGGATTTCGAAGCCGCCGATCATTCGCAAAGTTGTGGTCTTGCCACAACCCGATGGTCCAAGCAGCGAAAAGAATTCGCCTGCACGAATCTCTAACGAAACGTCATTGACAACAACACGATCTCCGTACGACTTGTTCAGTCCGCGCAATGTGACAGACCCATCCAAAATCTGTGGTGTCATAGTCCCCCGACCTTATTCTTTTTGTGGAGCTAAGGGGAATTGAACCCCTGACCTCTTGCATGCCATGCAAGCGCTCTACCAATTGAGCTATAGCCCCGTATTACACGCGGTTTTACGCCGTCAATCTATCGTGACTAAGCCCTCATCGTTTCGATATTGCCGTCAACCGGCAGCACTTGCCCTGTGATAAATCTTGCGGCCGGCGAACTCAAAAATACTGCAGAAGCCGCAATATCGCTTGCATCGACAAATGTCTGCAGTGAAACTTGTTTTTCATAGCCGGTGCGAATGTCGCTTGCAGTAGCACCGGTTGCCAACGCTTCTCGCTCAATGACGCCATCCATACGTGGGCCGCTCACCGAACCAGGACAGATTGCGTTGACGCGCACCCCAAACTCGCCGAGTTCCATCGCCCACGACTTTGTAAGACCAATGATTCCCCACTTTGCTGCAACATACGGCGAGCGAAGTGGGTAACCGAATATTCCTGCACTTGTAGAAATGTTGATGATCGAACCTTTGGTCTTGAGCAACATTGGCACCGCAATATGAGTGCAACGAAATGTGCCACCTAGGTTGATGCGCACACACTCGTCGTATGCATCTGGGTCCATCTCATCCACTCGTGCTGTTGGACCAGGAACTCCAACGTTGTTGACCAAGATGTCGAGACCGCCAAGGTCTCGTTCAATTGCCGCAAACATTTTTTCCACATCGCTAGTTTTCGATACGTCACAGATGTAGCTGGGTTTCGTCGAATCATTGACATCGCACACGACAACTGTTGCACCAGCGTTCTTCATGCCATCGGCAATCGCTTTGCCGATACCCGAGCCACCACCAGTAACAAGTGCACGCAAGCCAGTAAGTGCAAAATTAGCGTTGTTTTGTAGTGCGTTCATACCCACGAACCTAGTCTCCTATGCTCCAACTCACCACAGGTACATCGAAGTACAAGCGTTCGATCTCATAGAAATCACGTGCCTCTTGAGCAAAAATATGTACAACTACGTCGCCGTAATCAATGAGCACCCACTGCTGCTCGACCGTTCCTTCGCTGCGCAAGGGCGACCGACCAAGTTTTTCGCGCACTTTGTGACTGACCTCGCTTTGAATCGCGCCAACTTGGCGTGAGTTGCTTGCTGTTGCAACCACAAACAATTCAGTGATTGCCAATACGTCGCCAACATTGAGCACTGTGATGTTTGAGCCCTGCTTGTCATCTGCTGCACGGGCCGCAATCTGAGCCAATTGCAATGCTGCCGAAACTTTTGGTTTTCTGATTGCTGCTTTCTTCGCGACTTTCTTCGCGACTTTCTTCGCGGCTTTCTTCGCGGCTTTCTTATCAGCCATCGGTCGCCACGGTGGTTGGTGGCAGTGGTGGTGCCGAAGCCAAAAAGTCAACGAAATCTTGACCCAGAATGATTTGTGCGCCGATCCCCTGCACAGGGTCTTTGAGTTTACTAAACGAGACTTGTCCAATCACTCCGTCCAAACCGATCTTCTTCAACTCATCTGCAATGACCGTTGATGTTTTAATCACCGTTTTTTGTTGCGGGCTAATCGTCAAGTTTCTAATCAACGCCACAGTCACATTCAGATAGCTCAATCGTTCGACAATTGCGTGCGTGACGTTTGCATCATTAAACGGATTGTCTACTTGCACGGCAAGCGTGTCATTAGAAATTGCCAAACTGCTCGGAGCCACACTGGCCATAATCATCAATACTTCGAAGCGATCTAATGCATAAATATCAATTCCCAATGGATTGTCTGCTCCAACAAGTGGCTGTGCGCTCAACTGCCAAACCTGAATAGGGCCACCAAGCACCCTGCGCATGAAGGCACCGATTTCATTGGGTAATTCTGTACCTACGAGTGCAGGATCAAATTGCGCCACCTCAGGTGTAAGTCCGGTTCCAACTGCCGCGGCAACACCACTCCACATCGCTTTAATATGCGCGAGTCGATCAAGTTCTGGTTCGCCAGCTTTTTGTGTGTACAGCACCAATGCCGCCTGATCCCCTGTCAACATCTGCTCACCAGCAGGAAAAAATTCGCTATCTACTGCGATGGGTTGTGGTGGCAGAGTTGTTTGCGATGACCGCGAACTTCGCGACTTAATTGTTGTCGTGGTCACAGGGTCTGGCATCACCATTGCCGTGTTGACAACTGGAGTTTCAAATGTGACGGGTATTGGTGGCAACACATTGAGCACTCCTGCCAAATCATTGCGCCCCACCGCACCGACAACGCTAAACGTGACGTCGAGAGCACCCTCTGCTTCGAGCAGCATCCCTTCAACCCCCGCCTCGGCAAAGGTGTCGGCAAGGCGATGCGGAGATTGTTGACCAATCGCTTCAGCGCGTGTGCCAACCGGAAGTGAAATGATGGTGCCGCCAACCCCGCTTGGTGCAAGGACAAACGCAGTGAGCGATGTGACCTGATTGACCTCGTTGACGGTTGCCAATAGCGCCGCTGGTGTTGCTGGTAATGCCAGTGCGCCAGTGTCGTCAACACGCTTGCCGCCAGATGAATGCAATAACGAGCGAGCGGCAATCACACCACCGATAGGCAGCAAACATGCAGATGCAATGCCACATGCAAGTGCCGCGAGCATTCTGTTGCGTTGGCGCGAAGGTATTGCTGTCATGAACGAATAATTCTCGCACCTGACCCGTACATGCCACGAATCTGTATTTCATTGAGCACAGCCGCAGTCACCAAATAATCAGTGGGTCGGCCATCATTAAACCGCGACCGCAGGTCGGTGCTGCTGACTTCAAGTCGCGGCGACTCAACTCGAAGCCATTCAAATTGTTTCGGCAACTCAACACTCACTCCAGGCCGATCAACGACAACTAACTGCGATTGCGCCACAACTGCATCGACTCTTTCCCAACTTGGCAAACCCGCTGCCGCATCATCGCCAACAATGGTGAATAACTGTGCACCCGGATATTTACTCGCGAGGACTTGCAATGTGTCGGCAGTAAAACTTGGTCCGCCCCGATCAATCTCGTCTCGTCCAGCAACAAGTCCTTCCACATCGCGCACGGCCGCTTCCACCAACGCAAACCGGTCGGTTGCAGCCGAAACATCGCGCATGCCCGACTTCTGCCATGGATCATGCGAGACCATCAAGATCACCACGTCCAACGAAAGGGCGTGACGCACATTGATGGCAGTAACAAGATGGCCCACATGGGGTGGGTCGAAGGTGCCTCCAAACAATCCAATTCGCAGATGATTGGGCTGTGACACGACTGTCAGTCTAGAAAGATCTGCTTCTACCTCGGCTGTGCAGTTTTGCCACACTGGGCATTGCCTCGTGCGTTACCAATATGCACTAAACCCAATAAACATCAGTGTTTAAGAATTTCAAAAAATATTCATTTACCCCTAGCGCAAAACCTGCCGATGAACTAATGTAACTAATCCCCCCATAAACCCCCCACACATTCGAAACGGTCCCCCCACCATGTCTGACGCAATTGGTCTCTATCTCAACGAAATCGGCAAAGTCGCCCTCCTCAACGCCGAGGACGAGCGCAACCTTTCTAAGGCCATCGAAAAGGGTCGCGATGCGGCCATAGCGATGAAAAAGGGCGAGCGCAGTGCAGCATTGCGCGCCGACCTCCGTGGCGCTGCCAAAGCCAAAGACCACTTCATCCGCTCCAACCTCCGATTGGTTGTTTCGATCGCCCGTCGTTACCCATTGCCACAGGGCATGGACTTGTTGGACTTGATCCAAGAAGGCAACTTGGGTCTCGAGCACGCTGTCGACAAGTTTGACTGGCGCCGTGGTTTCAAGTTCTCAACCTACGCAACGTTCTGGATCCGTCAGGCCATTGGCCGTGCACTTGACCAGAAGGCCAGCCTCATCCGCATTCCTGGCGATCGCTCCGCAACATTGCGCGCAGCACTTCGTCAGGGTTCTGGCGATGCAGAAGGTCTCGATGCAATGAACGCCGAATTGCACCGCCTCACCACCCCGGTCTCGCTTGACAAGACCATCGGTGACGACGGTGACGCAACACTTGGAGACTTGGTACCAAACGACGACATCAGCCCAGAAGAGGCCGTGATGTCGATGGTTGACACCGACCTACTTGACAACTTGCTCAACACACTTGACGAGCGCGCCCGTTACGCAGTCGAAGCACGCTTTGGCATGCACGACGGCGAGCGCAAGAGCTTCCGTCAGGTTGGCGAAGAACTCGGAGTCACTGCCGAAGCCGCGCGCCGACTCGTGAGCCGTGCAGTTGACTCATTGCGCGAAGATTCTGGCGATTTCCTGACCGTATAAAACCCACTGGGTTTGACCACGACAGGTTCGTACACTGAAAGTACTGAGCCCTATGACACGCAACTGGACACCTTCATCTTGGCAGAGCATGCCTGCTGTGCAACAGCCTCAATGGCCCGACACGGGAGAGCTTGAGCGCGCACTAAAACAAATCGCCACGTTTCCGCCACTTGTGTTTGCGGGTGAGGCTCGCTCATTGCAAGCGGCACTGGGCCAAGTGGCAAGCGGTAATGCATTTTTGTTGCAAGCCGGTGACTGTGCAGAAAGTTTTGAAGAGTTCACCGCAGTCAACATTCGTGAAAAGCTTCGCGTCATTTTGCAGATGGCTGTCATGCTCACCTATTCGATGGGCGTACCTGTTGTCAAAGTAGGTCGCATTGCAGGTCAGTTTGCAAAGCCACGCTCAGCCAACACCGAAAAAGTTGGCAATATCGAGTTGCCAGTGTTTCGCGGTCACATGGTCAACGATCCAGCAGCGCACGAAGATGCACGACGCCCAAACCCAGAACGTCTCGTGCAGGCCTACCACCAGTCGGCAAGCACACTTAACTTGTTGCGCGCTTTCACCAAGGGCGGCTTTGCCGACCTCAACCGCGTTCACGCCTGGAACCAAGAGTTTGTTGCAACGAGCGCAGAGGGTCAGCGCTACGAACAAGTTGCTGCCGAGATCGAGCGAGCACTCGCATTTATGCGCGCATGCGGTGTCGACACCGAAACGCACAGTGCGTTACACCAAGTCGACGTCTACACCAGCCACGAAGCACTCATTTTGGGCTATGAAGAAGCACTCACCCGCCAGGATTCACTCACAGGTGGTTGGTATGACTGCAGCGCGCACATGCTGTGGATTGGCGAGCGCACTCGTCAACTTGACGGTGCACACATCGAGTTTCTTCGAGGCGTGGGCAACCCAATCGGTTGCAAGATTGGCAAAGAAACCAGTGTGGATTTTGTACTGAACTTGTGCGAGACACTCAATCCATCTCGCATTCCTGGTCGACTCACGCTGATCACCCGCATGGGCGCAGACAACATTGAAGAAGCCTTGCGACCACTGCTTCGCGCGGTGCGCGACACCGGCAATCCGGTTGTATGGGCATGCGACCCGATGCACGCCAACACATTTACCGCACCAAATGGTCGCAAGACTCGTCACTTTGACGACATTATTCGCGAGATCACAGGCTTTGTGCTTGCCCACCGCGCAGAAGGCACATGGCCAGGCGGAATACATATCGAACTTACCGGTGACAATGTGACCGAGTGTCTTGGTGGCGCAGAGGCAGTGAGCAACGACGACCTCGACACGCGGTACGAAACCGTGTGTGACCCACGCCTAAACGCTCGTCAATCGCTTGATCTTGCATTCCGCGTTGCAGAACTGATTCGCGACAAGAATTAGTGCCTATGGGCACGAAACTGGCGCAATCATTTGCGCTCACTAGTACATGGGGCGCGCCCAATACTGCTGCCGGTGTCATTGACCAAACGGGCACCCCACATATCAATGGCGACACCGAATACAGGTTTCGACTGGCGTCACTGAGCAAGTTGTTGACTGCATGGGCAACACTCATTGCTGTCGAGGATGGCTCCGTTTCACTCAACGATCAAGTCGGTCAAGAAGGCTGCACGCTTCGACACCTACTGAGTCATGCAGGCGGCTATGGGTTTGACAGCGGTGCACCAATCATTAGCCCAGAGCGCAAGCGAGTGTATTCCAACACTGCATACGAAATGCTTGCCGCACACGTTGGCACACAAGTCGAAATGAGTTTTGACGAATATTTATTTGAAGCAGTTTTTGCACCATTGGGTATGTCATCAAGTGAATTGCTTGGCTCGCCCGCTGCCGATGTGCACTCAACAATTACTGATGTAGCGTTATTCGCTTCCGAGTTGCGTGTGCCAAAACTTCTTGCGCGAAGTACTTATGTTGAAGCAACGACTCCACAGTTTGGAGAACTCGAAGGTGTTGTGCCTGGCGTTGGACGATTTGATCCGTGCCCATGGGGTCTTGGGCCAGAAATCCACGGAGCAAAATCACCACATTGGATGGCAACACGCAACAGTGCTTCAACCTTTGGACATTTCGGCGGCAGCGGGACTTTCATATGGTTTGATCCCGTCGCAAACGTTGCGTGCTTTGCACTCTCCAACCGCGAGTTTGGTGATTGGGCGCTTGATGCGTGGCCACAATTTGGTGATGCAGTGTTAAACGAACTGGTTCGCTAATGAGATATCGCTCATGACACTCGACCTGCGCGACCACAAGGCGGACGCTTTTCTTTTGATGTCATGCTCGTTTGGCATTGCCACCGCCAACAGCGTGATCTTTGCTGCACTCGGCGACATCCAAGACAAATTTGGTTTCGCCACATCAAGCCTTGGCTTCATTTCTGGCGCCGGATTCTTGAGCGGCTTCGTGATGCAATTGTTTATCGCCCCGTTTGCAGACCGCGGGCACGCAAAACGACTGATCATGTTGGGTTTATTGGTCAGCGCACTCGGCGCAATACTCATGGCCACCAGCACATCACTGGTGCAATTTGTGTTGGCACGCGCTGTCATTGGCTCTTCATTTGGTCTCGTCATGCCGGCCGTGCGTGCACTCATCGCCCACGTTGACCCAGAGCGGCGTGGCGAGCGACTTGGCCGATTGGCAGGCGTCGAGTTACTTGGCTTCGTGGCTGGTCCATTATTTGGCGGAATGTTGCTCGATCCCATTGGCATTGCATCCACTTTTCTTGTGTTTGGTGGAATCAGCATGCTGACGTTGTTGCTGATTGCATTTCGCTCGTTTCCCGAATTGCCAACCAACGAAGCTTCACAACGCGCCAGCGTCGAATTGCTGCGATATCCACGAGTGCGCATCGCGGTGCTTACTGCCATGGCCATTCAGGCTCCTGTTGGCATTTTTGATTCGCTGTGGGATCGCTACCTCACCGACCTGGGTGGCGGCAACATGATGGTTGGCATCTCATTTGGTTTGTACACCATTCCATTTATCGTTTTTGCTTCATACGGTGGCAGGTTGGCAGACCGCCATGACCCACAAAAAGTTGCGATGTACGCAATGATTTTTGTTGTACCTGCAGTTGGCGGTTATGGACTTTTTCAAACTCTTCCACCAGTTGTTGCGCTCAACGTTCTTGAAGGCATTGCGCAAGCATTGATGTATCCGGCTTCGGCCGCGGCAGTGGCACTCGCGGCACCAATTGGTCGCGCATCTGCAGCCCAAGGCCTTGCAGGTGCGTCAGGACTCTTGATGTCGATGCTGCTTGCGTTTACGACGCCAGCAATTTATGGACATTTTGGTGGAGCAAGCGACAACGGAGGCATCGTTGCATTCGGTGCAGTTGCACTGCTCATGGCATCACTTACCGTGCTCGCTGTGGTGATGCTGTGGCGACTGAGTCGCCAAGAAAAACTCGCTCGAATCAGCTGAGGCGTTCGATGATCATGGCCATTCCTTGGCCACCACCAACACACATTGATTCCATGCCAATCGACTTGTTGGTTGACTGCAGGCCGTTGATCAGGGTTGTCATGATGCGAGCACCGGTCATACCGAATGGGTGACCGAGCGCAATCGCTCCACCGTGCACGTTGAGCTTGTCCATCGAAATGCCAAGGTGCTTAGCCGACGGAATAACTTGTGCAGCAAAAGCCTCATTGATTTCAACAAGATCAACGTTGTCGATGGTCATACCAGCGCGCTTCAGTGCTTGACGACATGCTTCGATTGGACCAAGGCCCATGATCTCTGGGTTGAGCCCAGAAACACCTGACGAAATAATTCG
>CAZHIN010000024.1:0-19471 GCA_964532575.1 uncultured Acidimicrobium sp. | reverse complement strand
CCTGTTTTTGATGGGCTTGGCTATCCGCGCAATGCTCGTCGGCCAAGCCGCCTAATTTTTTAGTTAGGCGAGGGCTGCTTCGAGTGCATCAAGTGACGCGCCAAGTTGCTGTGGCAAACGATCACCAAACGCTGCGTAGTGCTCGCGAATTTGAGGCACCGCTTCACGCCATCCGTCATTGTCAACACTGAGCAACACCTGCATGTCGGCTTCGCTCACGTTAAGACCATTGATGTCGAGAGTTCCTGGCGCCGGCAGGAAGCCGATTGCGCTTTTGTCTGCTCCAACCTGACCGTCGGTGCGCTCGAAAACCCACTTGAGCACGCGACTGTTTTCGCCGTAGCCAGGCCACATGAAGCGACCATCTTCATCGCGACGGAACCAATTGACGAAAAAGATCTGTGGCAATTTGCTTGCTTCGGTTTTCGTGCCGATTGAGAGCCAATGCTTGAAGTAGTCGGCCATGTTGTAACCGCAGAATGGAAGCATCGCCATTGGGTCAAAACGCAATTTGCCAACTGCGCCACCGGCTGCTGCTGTTGTTTCTGAAGCCATGATTGAACCCAAGAACACACCGTGGTTCCAGTCGAATGCCTGAGTAACAAGTGGAACCGTGGTGCGTCGGCGACCGCCAAAGAGAATTGCCGAAATTGGAACACCAGCAGGGTCTTGCCACTCTGGTGCGATAGACGGGCACTGCGCAGCAGGCGCAGTAAACCGTGCGTTTGGATGCGCAGCAGGAGTGTCTGATTCTGGTGTCCAAGGTTGGTTGCGCCAGTCTGTTGCTCGTGCAGGCTTTTGCTCGGTCATGCCTTCCCACCACACGTCACCATCAGGGGTAAGCGCAGTGTTTGTATAGATGCTGTTGCCCCACAGTGTGTGCATTGCATTGGCATTGGTGTCATAACCAGTGCCTGGTGCAACACCAAAGAAACCGGCTTCAGGATTAATCGCGTACAACTGCCCATCGGGTCCAAACTTCATCCAACAAATATCGTCACCAATGGTTTCGGCTTTCCAGCCCGGGATTGTTGGAACGAGCATTGCAAGATTGGTTTTGCCGCATGCTGAAGGAAATGCGGCAGCAATGTATTTGTGCGCACCTTCTGGGTTGGTGAGTTTGAGAATCAGCATGTGCTCGGCTAGCCAACCATCGTCGCGTGCCATCACACTTGCAATACGCAGAGCGAAGCACTTCTTGCCCAGCAATGCATTGCCGCCGTAGCCCGAGCCATAGCTCCAGATCTCGCGAGTGTCGGGGAAGTGGGCGATGTATTTGTTGTCTGGGTTACACGGCCACGCAGAATCTTTTTGGCCAGATTCAAGCGGCGCGCCAACAGAATGCAAACAAGGCACCCACTGATTGTTGCCAAGTGCGTCTAGTGCACCCTGACCCATGCGCGTCATGATGCGCATGCTCACTGCAACGTATGCACTGTCGGTGAGTTGTACACCGATGTGCGCAATGGGTGAACCGAGTGGACCCATCGAGAATGGAACGACATACATCATGCGTCCGCGCATTGCACCCGTATACAACGCTTTGAGTTCTGCGCGCATCTCTGATGGTTCACGCCAGTTGTTGTTTGGTCCTGCATCAACTTTGTCAGTCGAACAAATAAATGTGCGATCTTCTACGCGCGCAACGTCGGCTGGGTCTGAGTGTGCCCAATACGAATTTGGTCGCTTGCCTTCGTCGAGTTTGGTAAATGTGCCAGCGAGAACAAGGTCTTCACACAAGTCGTCGTATTCTTTTTGGCTACCGTCGCACCAATACACGTCGTCGGGCTGCAAGATCTCTGCCCACTCAGCAACCCACTTTTTGAGTGCAACGTTGTTTGATTTACCGCTCAATGTCCTGGTGTCTCCATGTCGCGCTCTGATCCAAGGCGCAACTTTGTGGCACGACCACCACCATCTACTTCAAACAACACACGCTGGCCTTGGCGAAGCATTCGAAAAATTGAGCCATCAAGTGCGCCAGGAGCAAGTTCGTAATCTGCCAAGTCGCTGTCGCACATAATGACACCATCGCCACTAGCGGGGTCGTATGCCTTGATCACACCTTGCATCTCAAGCCTCCAGGATTTGCTACACGAACGCGCTAAATTTACCAGCCGACTGCCCAGTGGGTTTAATCCGATGGGCGTGTATTGCTCGATGTGATCAAGGTCATCAGAGGATGAGATTGTGCTGTATTCGCAGGCGCAAACGAGGTTGTCTCGGGCTTTTCGGCTGCATATCTGTACGATTTGTCAATGCCCGTTTTAGAGGTCTTTGGGGCCGAGGCCCTGCGCGACACCGTGATCACTTTTCGCGACACGATGAAGCGTCACGCCGCGGGCATCAACTTGCTCAATGTCTACCCAGTGCCCGATGGCGATACGGGTACAAACATGTCTCGCACACTCGATGCTGTTGTGACCGAACTTGAGGGCGCAGATCACGCACTCGAACCAACGTGTGAAGCCATCAGTTATGGATCGCTGATGGGTGCACGCGGCAACAGCGGCGTGATCTTGAGCCAAATTTTGCGCGGACTAGTTACCACACTGCGCACTGCAACTCCTGGCAGTGCCACAAAGGTTGCTGCAGCACTAAAAGCCGCGAGTGTTGCGTCGTATGAAGCAGTGCTCAAGCCAATTGAAGGAACGATTCTGACTGTTGTGCGCGAAACAGCAGATGCTGCTCAACGCGCGGCTTCTGATGGAGCAACGCTTGCAGCAATGTTGCATGTTGCTCGCGCTGCGGGGCGCACAGCATTAGCCAACACTCCTGAGCAACTTCCAGTACTCAAAGACGCTGGCGTGGTCGACGCGGGTGGCGCCGGTTTTATGTTGTTGATGGATGCCGCGCTACATGTTGTTGACGGCGAGCCGTTGCCCGAACCAAGTGAAGCAAGTGGTCCGAGCCAAGAACAACTCGAAGCGGTATCGCATCGTGCCACAACAAGTGGTGAAGTGGATGTCAGTGAGTTGCGTTATGAAGTGATGTTTTTGCTCAACATCGACGACGCAAAATCAAAAGAATTTATGCAAGCGTGGGGCAAGATTGGTGACTCGATCGTTGTTGTCGGCGGCGACGGGCTCTACAACTGTCACGTGCACACCAACGACATCGGCGCTGCGATTGAGGCACCACTCGAGTTGGGCGGCAAGCCTTTCAAGATTCGCGTGACCGACTTGTTTGAAGAAATGGAAGAAGAGCATGCACAACGTGAAGCACAGTTGAGTATGTCGCAGACAAGCGCGACACACAAGCATGTGAGTGCAGTATCAACGCTGCCTGCAGTTGAGTGTGCGGTTGTTGCGATTTGTAGCGGTGCAGGACTCGAAGAATTGTTTGCTCAAATGGGCGTGCAGGGTGTGGTGACAGGTGGCCAGACTCTCAACCCATCAACTGCCGAGTTACTAGACGCTGTTGAGCACATGAACTCGCAGCAAGTAATTATTTTGCCGAACAACAAAAACATTATTCCTGTTGCTAACCAAGTCAATGCGCTAACAAAAAAAGAAGTGCGCGTGGTGCCAACATGCTCGATGCCAGAAGCACTTGCTGCACTGGTGTCATATGACCCTGAAGCAGATGTAGATGCAAACTGTGAAGCGATGTCGGATGCGGCCAAGTCAGTGGCGACTGGTGAAGTGACTCAAGCAGTGCGCGACACCAACACCGACGCAGGTGCTGTAAAGAATGGTGACTGGATTGGACTCGTGCGGGGTGACGGTGTGGTTGCCATTGGAAGCACCATGGTGGTCGCTGCGACACAACTGCTGGATCAACTTTTGAGTGGTACAGGCGAATTGCTGACAGTAATTACCGGCAATTTGGCAACAGCACGAGCAACTGAAGAGATACTTGCGTACATGGCTGACAAGCACCCAGATGTTGAAGTTGAAGTGCATCCGGGTGGGCAACCGTTGTATCCATTTTTGTTTGGTGTCGAGTAGCACGAGTCCCGCATGACGGGCGAAATCACACTGCGTGAATTAGCAGGGCTCGACGTAGAGATACTCAAAGGTGTGGGCGAGAAGCGCAAAGCTTCGCTGCACGAATATGGAATTGACAATGTGCTTGAGTTGCTCACCACCTATCCGCGTCGCTGGGTAGACCGCACTGCTGAAGCCCGTGTGAGCGATTTGGTTCCGGGTCAAGAAGCACTGGTACTCGTCGAAGTGCGCAAGGTTGCAAAGCGCCCAATGAAGGGCGGACGCTCGATGGTCACGGTGAATGTTGGTGACGGATCTGGTCGTGTGACAGCCGTATTTTTTAATCAACCATGGAGAGCACGGCAACTCACCGAAGGTCTGCAAATTGCCATGTTTGGAAAAGCGGACATGTATCGCGGTGCATTGCAAATGACGAACCCGATCATCGACTTGATCGGTGATCGTACGGGTCGCATCGTTCCGATTTATCCGCAAAGTGAAAAGGCGGGTCTTTCAACGTGGGAGATTGCGGGATGGGTTGAGAACGCACTTGAGCGTTGCAAGACGCGTGGTCTACTCGACCCAGTAGCAACGACCGTGCGCGAAAAATATGAACTCGTTGATCGCAGCACTGCATTGTGGAATATTCATCTGCCCGAAAGCATTGCGTTAAAAAATGATGCGCGCCGTCGCTTGGCGTTTGATGAACTGCTGCGCGTGCAACTTGTGCTCGTTGGTCGCAAGCGTGCCTTTGAGCGCGACTCGCGCGGAATACAGCACGTGGTCGTCAACAAACTTGTCGATCGATTTATAGATGCGTTGCCATTTGGCCTGACTGGAGCCCAACGTCGCGTGATTGATGAAATCTCTCACGACCTTGCCGGACCACACCCAATGCACAGGTTGTTGCAGGGCGATGTCGGTAGCGGAAAAACCGTTGTTGCTGTTGCGGCCATGCTCACTGCGGTGCAGGGGCAACACCAAGGCGCAATCATGGCGCCAACCGAAGTGTTGGCCGAACAACATTTTGCAGGGATCCGACAACTGGTAGCCGAATTGCAAGTACCCGATGCTCAGAATCTTTTTGGTGACCGACCACTGCGAGTCGAGCTACTGACTGGTCGCGTCACGGGCGAAAAACGCAAGCAAGTGTTGAACGACTTGGCGAGCGGCGGTGTCGACATTGTTGTCGGCACACACGCACTCATTCAGGACGGGGTCGCTTTCAACAGCCTTGGTGTGGTGGTGATAGATGAGCAACATCGCTTTGGTGTCGAGCAACGCGCAGCGCTCTCGCAAAAGGGCAGTTTGACGAACACGCCAGATGTGTTGGTGATGACTGCAACTCCCATACCCCGTACGGCTGCCATGACGGTATATGGCGATTTGGACGTCAGTGTGCTCGATGAATTGCCACCGGGTCGCACGCCGATTGTTACCAAGTGGGCTGCTGGGCCTCTGTTAGAGCAATTGATGTGGTCAAGCATTCGTGATGCAGTGGCTCACGATCAACAAGCATTTGTGGTGTGTCCATTAATCGAAGAGAGCGACAAGATTGAGGTTGCCTCTGCAGAAATGATTTATGCCGACTTACAGGTGGGCGAGTTGCAAGGCTTGCGCTTGGGGTTACTGCACGGGCGCATGTCGTCTGCCGACAAAGAAGCAACGATGAACAAGTTTCGTGATCGCGAACTAGATGTGCTGGTGGCAACGACCGTTATCGAGGTGGGTGTTGACGTGCCAAATGCAACGGTGATGGCGGTGTTGGACGCCGATCGCTTTGGTATTGCTCAATTGCATCAGTTACGTGGCCGTGTTGGGCGAGGAAGTATTGCTTCACAGTGTTGGTTGCAAACGAAAGACCCCGAGATCTCCTCGCCGCGCGTGGATGCATTGGTCGAATCAACTGATGGGTTCTATTTGGCAGAGGTTGATCTGGAATTACGAGGCGAGGGCACGCTGATGAACTCAATGCAAAAGGGTGCAAGCGACTTGAAGCTGGCGTCGCTGCGGCGGGACCGAGATTTGATTGACCTGGCGCGCGAGGCGGCATTTTCGATTGTGGATGCAGACCCCACGATGGTCAACAATGCAGGCTTGCTGGACGAACTTGATCTGCTGCTGACGCCCCAGGACGCAGAGTTTTTGTTTAAGAACTAATCAGAGCAGAGTTGCGAATCAGATTGGCCAGCATTGCTCGGTAGTCGTCGGCCGAGATCTTGTCGTCGACAAGGTCGTAGTACACAAACATCACGTTGAACATAAAGACAGTGAGAAATCGAGCGTCAAAGTTGCGGTCTTGTTCTGGCAATTTGTGTCGACTTGCCTCAATGGCGCTGATCATCCACTCATGAGTTTCTTGCGTTATTTTTCTGATGCGTTTGTGCAACTCTGTGTTCTCAAGTGATGTTGCCAATACTTGCAACCGAAAATCGCGCGCGTGCTTTGTCTCTTCGGCTGGGTTTGGCATGAGATATACAAATTGCTCAATCGTGATCTGGTCGGTTGCTGCAAGCCACTCATTTACCTTGTTTTGAAAAGTTAATCGAAACTCGTCGTACATATCGCCGAGTACTCGCGCCAACAATCCATCGCGATCGATGAAGTAGCGATAGATGAGTGTGATTGATGTGTCTGCGTTCTTTGCAACTTCAGAAACGCGAAGCCCCAAAATGCCCTGCAACTTTATTTCGGCTCGTGCTGACTCGAGAATGCGGGTCTTCGAATCTTGCAATGGGCGAGGCGTTGTCATGGTCATATAACAATGATAGAGCAGATAGCACTAAATAGCCTTTTACTTTTCGTCAGCGATGCTGGGGCTATTCGCCAAGTGGCATCAGCACAAGATCCCAACGATCCAAGCAATCCGAGCAGCGGTAGGCCACCACATCACCAGCAAACCACAATCCGTCTTCGGGGGGATGGGTAAGCAGATGGCATCTTCCACCACAATCCACACAGGTGATCGACTCGGTGGGTGGCTCGGCGGGACCAGACTCGTACTCGTAGTGGTCGTCGCTCATCTCTCTAGTTAACCATTCATTTGTAGGCAATCGGATTGTCGTTGTGTCATTGGTAATCGCCAATAGCGTGAACGACATGCGAGTAGTTGCAGGAGAGTTGCGTGGCAGACGGATCAATGCACCACTCGGCAAGAAAACTCGACCCACCACTGACAAGGCACGCGAAGCAACGTTTAACGCGCTCGGCAGTTTGGGTGTGGTGGTGGGGGCGCGAGTGGTGGACGCGTTTGCGGGAAGCGGTGCATTGGGCATTGAGGCCCTCTCACGCGGTGCTGAGCACTGCACCTTTATTGAGCGCGACCGTGAGGCACTTGAGGTATTGCGCGAAAATCTTGAGACTCTTGGACTTGTTGATCGTTCGACTGTTGTGCGCGGCGATGCAATGACCAACATTGGTTTGGTACGTAATGCTTCATTGGTGCTGGCAGACCCGCCATACGAGTTTGCGCAATGGAGCCAATTTCTGGGTGAAGTTGCGTGTGACTTGGTAGTTGCAGAGAGCGACAGAGACATGAACAATGTGATCAATGGAGAGATCAATGGCGCATCGCCTGCAATGACGGGCTGGGAAGTGACCCGTGTAAAGCGATATGGGCGTGCGTACGTGTCGTTCCTGCAGCGGTTAGCGTAAGTACCGATATGGCTGTTGCTTTTTACCCTGGAAGTTTTGACCCGTTTCATCTTGGTCATCTCGACATTGTCGAGCAGGCCGTGGCGCTATTTGGCGACTTGGTCATTGGAGTAATGCACAACCCCGATAAGCCAAGTGGCATGTTTAGCCCTGCCGAGCGAGCAGATCTTGTGCGCCAGTCGATTGCCCACCTTGGCAAGAAAGTCTGCGTGGAGACCTATGGCGGGCTCACGGTTGAGGCGGCTAGCAAAGTTGCTGCGTCGTTCATCATTAAAAGTGCGCGCACAGGTGCCGACTTTGAAATAGAGCAGCAGATGGCGCAAACAAACCACGGTGCTTCCGGCATCGAGACAGTGCTGTTGTTTTCGCGCCCCGAGCATTCGTTTATCAGCAGCCGATACATTCGCCAATTTGTCGACTACACGGGCGACATTGGCACGCCAATGGTTTCAGGACCCGTACTAAAAGCGTTGATTGCCAAACAAAAACCGCGAGCAAAAAAATGAGGGCAAAAAAATGAGGGCAAAAAAATGAGTCGCAACAATGGAAACGATGGTTACGAAGATTTGAGTGGCGAGATTGATGCAAGCGTGCCAGTCGAATTAGGCGACACCGAATCAATTCTTGAAGAAGTTATTCACACGATTGCAACGGCACCCAACGTGCCGCTGTCGAGCACGCCACGGATCGATCGCGATCACGTTGTTGCGCTGTTACAAGACGCTCAAGCCTGTTTGCCAGACGAAATTCGTCAGGCCCGTTGGATGCTCAAAGAGCGTCAAGACTTCATGACCAAAACCCAGCGCGAAGCCGACGAAATTGTGGAAGCGGCGCGCGTGCAAGCCGAGCGCATGGTGCAGCGCACAGAAGTTGTGCGAGCAGCAGAGACGCGCGCGCGTCAAGTACTCGAGGCTGCAGATGCCGACTCGCGTCGCCTCAAGAACGAGACAGAGGATTTCTTGGATCGTCGTCTTGCCAGTTTCGAGATTTTGTTGGATCGCTTGACACGCACCGTTTCGCAAGGGCGTGAGCGTTTGTCAATTGTGGGCGCAGCACCTGAGCCAACTCGTAGTAACGACGACAGCGAAGATGTGTCGTCAAGTGGTCCGACGTTCTTTGATCAAGACGACGACCAGTACTAGTAGTACTACGTGGCATCACCGCTACTGATCAACATCATTGAGATGACACGGCGTGCAGGCACGCTCAAAGACATCGAGATCACCATTCCGGTTTCAACCTTTGATTTCGCCGACAAACGCCTGAATGATGAAACCGAAATTCATATTGCGCTGCAGCTCGAAAGCATTAATGGTGGCATCATCGTGCAGGGGACGGTCACGGGTCAATCACACTTGTTGTGTGGCAGATGCCTGCGCGACATTGACTACGCCAATGTTGCGTCGATCGACGAGATGTATCAGCGAGTGCCAGATAATCCGGATGCCTATCCCATAGAGGGCGAGAGCCTCGATTTGCAGCCGATGGTGCGTGAAATGGTGCTGCTGAGCCTGCCCGATACGCCACTCTGCAAGGTCGATTGCCCTGGCCTGTGCCCGCAGTGTGGCGCCGATCTGCAGAGTGCGCCATGCAGTTGTCAGACCCAAAGACTTGACGAGCGTTGGGCAATTTTGGACCAATTGCGCGAAGAACTGAACTAGGTCTTGACCCGATAACCTAAGACACCGTTCAGTAAGCCAGTCCAGTAACCGAAAGCCGAGCACGCGATGCCAGTTCCAAAGAAAAAGAAATCCAAAATGAAGGGCCACAGCCACATGGCAGGCGCCTGGAAGCTTGGTGCACCATCGCGCAGCGTGTGCCCACGTTGTTCAACTTCAAAGTTGCCACACACGGTGTGCGGTAACTGCGGTTGGTACAAGGGTCGCATCGCCGTCGACGTCGCTTAATTTATCGCGGGCAAATTTATGCTGCCCATAGCGGTTGATGCGCTGGGTGGCGATAAAGCCCCCGCCGAAATTCTTGAGGGAGCAAAACAGGCTTCCGCTCTTGGTATTCCAGTACTCCTCGTTGGCCCTGCCGATCTCGGCACGCGTTTTGACATTGGCAATTTGCCGCTGCATGTTGCTAGCGAGTTCATCGACATGCATGAAGATCCAGCGTCTTCAGTGCGTACCAAAAAAGATTCAACGCTTGTGCAGTCTGCCGAGTTGGTGCGAGACGCAAAAGCAAGCGCGATGATTTCTGCTGGCAACACGGGCGCAACGATGGCCTCGGCGCTTTTACGGATGGGTCGCATCAAGGGCGTTAAGCGTCCTGCAATTGCCACACCGATTCCTGTTCCTGGCAGTACGCACACCGTGTTGTTGGATGCTGGCGCAAATGCCGAAGTGGAAGCCGAGTGGTTGACACAATTCGCCATCATGGGTTCGGTGTATTCCCGCGTGCGGTTTGGTATCGACAAGCCACGTGTTGGTCTGCTTTCAATTGGTGAAGAACCAGGAAAAGGTGACACGCTGCGCAAAGAGTCTTTCGAGTTGTTGAGCGCTTGTGGCGATATCAATTTCATTGGCAACGTTGAAGGTCGCGACATCATGACTGACGCCGTGGATGTTGTAGTGACCGACGGATTTACTGGCAATGTTGCCTTGAAGACTCTCGAAGGTTCGATGCGTTCAATTGTGAAGGCGCTGTTTGCAGCAATCGGTGCACCTCAATATAAAGAACATGCCGATGCGATCATGCCGGCGCTGCTCGATCTGTATGCAATTTTTGATCCAGATTCGACAGGCGGCGCAATCTTGTTGGGGGTTGATGGCGTGTGCATCATTTCGCACGGGTCGTCAAGTGCGCGCGCCATGCTCAACGGCATCAAGGTTGCTCAAGAGATGGTGGAGAGCAACATGGTCGGTCTCATTGCTGAGGCACTGAAACCAAAATGAGCAACAAGCTCGAGTCGTTGGCCGAGCGAATTGGGCACCGCTTTGCCGATCAAACTTTGCTGGCAACAGCAATGCGACATCGTTCGTGGACTTCCGAAAATGACGGATTTGAGTCGAACGAACGACTCGAGTTTTTGGGTGATGCAGTGCTTGGTTGGGTAGTTGCTGACATCGTGTACCAACGCCATGCCGAATTTCAGGAGGGCAAACTCACCGACTTGCGCAAGAGCGTTGTCAACGCAGTCGCTCTTGGTGCAATTGCTGCCGATCTTGATCTGGGTGATCATTTGTTGCTCGGGCGGGGAGAAGACGCTGCAGGTGGCCGCGAGAAAACGTCGATTTTGTCTGACGCACTCGAAGCCGTCATTGGCGCAGTGTATGTGGATGCTGGTGCAGTAGTGACTCATCGAGTTGTAACGCAGTTGATGACTCGTGCAATAGATAACGCAATGGGTGGACTCGACAGGCTTGACGCAAAAACGCGATTACAAGAGCTTGCATCGCGATTGCTAGAAGAGCATGTGCACTACCGAGTCACCGACGAAGGCCCCGACCACGAAAAGATATTCTTTGCAACCGTGTATGTAGGAGACCGCGAGATGGGCAGTGGTGAAGGTCGATCAAAGAAAGTTGCCGAGCAATTGGCTGCCGAGATTGCGTGCGACACGTTGCATCGCGAACATGACAATGAGCAGCAGTAAAAGCAGTAACTAAGTAGCCACAATGCCCGAGTTGCCCGAGGTCGAAACAGTAAGACGCGGGATAGAGCGACTGGCAGTGGGTCGTCGTATCGTGCGAGTCGAAGTGGGTCGCGAACGAACAGTGCGGCGCACGAGTCGTGAAGCATTGATCGACGGATTGTCTGGCACCACGATCACGCATGCTGGTCGGCGAGGGAAATACCTGTTGTGCTCACTCGACTCTGGCGAACAGTTGATGATTCACTTGCGCATGAGCGGCAGAGTGCTGATTGCAGAATCTGGAGCACAGCGCTTATTGCACACGCATGTGGTGTTGCATCTGGATGCGCTTGACAACAAGCCCCCGTGCGAACTGTGGTTTGTTGACCCCCGCACATTTGGCGAAGTAGTTGTCTTCGATCCGGGCCGATTAGCGCAACAGATGCCAGAGTTGTTGCGGCTTGGGGTTGATCCACTCGTTGATGAGTTCACACCAGAAATATTGCGCCAGCGCTTTGCCGGGAAGCGGGGCAATTTGAAGGGCACGCTGCTCAATCAGAGCGTGATTGCTGGTATCGGAAATATTTATGCAGACGAGATCATGCACCGTGCGAGGTTGCGTTGGAGCAGAGTGCCAGCGCGATTATCAATGCCAACAATTGAGCGATTGCACAAGGCAATTGTGCAGATATTGAGTGATGCAGTGGCCTCAGGGGGCAGCACATTGGACGACACGCAGTATGTGGACGTGATGGGTGACACGGGCAGCTATCAAAACGAGCATCGTGTGTATGGGCGAGCGGGCGAGATGTGTTTGACATGCAACAAGGCTCGAATCTCGCGCACCACGGTCGCTGGGCGCACCACGTGTTACTGCGCGGTCTGTCAGCACTGAAAATGCCGGAAATGCTACTGAAAGCCGATTTTTCTACTATTCTCGCCGATTGACGTGTTTCTCAAATCGCTGACTCTCAAAGGCTTCAAGTCTTTTGCTGATACCACCGTGATGGAGCTCGAACCAGGTGTCACCGTAGTGGTGGGGCCAAACGGTTCGGGCAAGTCCAACGTGGTTGATGCCATCGCGTGGGTGCTTGGCGCCCAGGCACCGTCGTCGGTGCGCAGCCAAAAGATGGACGACGTCATTTTTGCTGGCACATCGAAGCGTCCTGCCCTCGGTCGGGCCGAGGTCATGCTGACCATCGACAACTCGGCTGGTTTGTTGCCGATCGAATTCACCGAAGTGACTGTCAGTCGTGTGCTCTTTCGCAGCGGTGAAAGCGAATATGCCATCAACGGTGTTGACTGCCGATTGCTCGATGTGCAAGAACTACTTTCTGATGCCGGCGTTGGTCGTCAACAACACGTAATTGTGAGTCAGGGACAAATCGATGCTGTGCTCAATGCGCGTCCAGAAGATCGACGCGCGATTATTGAAGAAGCAGCCGGCGTGCTCAAGCATC
This sequence comes from uncultured Acidimicrobium sp., assembly GCA_964532575.1. Lineage (GTDB taxonomy): Bacteria > Actinomycetota > Acidimicrobiia > Acidimicrobiales > Ilumatobacteraceae > UBA3006. The sequence goes on along the minus strand of CAZHIN010000024.1, from coordinate 6,848 downwards.
GCAAGCGCAAAGAAAAAGCAGAACGTCGTTTGGAAGGCACCGAAGCCAACCTGATGCGCGCGCAAGACTTGCTGCGCGAAGTGCGTCGCAACTTGCGACCACTCGAGCGCCAAGCAGAGTCGGCGCGCAGACACGGCGCACTCATTGGCGAAATGCGTTCGCTACAAATGTTTCTTGCTGGGCGCGAGTTGCAAAGTTTTCAAGCACGATTAACCAACCTGGCCAACGACAAACTGGCGGGCGAAGAAGCCGAGCGCGGATTGCGCGCAAAATTATCGTCATTAGACACCGCAGTTATGGCTGCAGAAGCACAGTTGTCTGCTCGCGGAGACTCAGGGGTCAACGACGAACTCGTGCGCATTGAGCAATTGCGCGGTCGTGCGCGTGGACTACTTGCAGTATTGGCCGAGCGACGTCGTTCGGTCGAGCGCGACCGTGGCCAGTTGATGGACTCTGGTGTTATTGCAACACTCGAGGCCGATGCAGCAAACCTTCGCAGCGACTTGGCAAAGGTGGCAGAGCAAATTGCGGCAGTAGAAGCGGTGAGTGCCACTGGTGCCACAGACCAGGGCAGCACACTTGAAGAAGCACAAGTTGCTTCGCAAAAAGTTGCCGAGTTGTCGGCGCGAGTGCGCGGACTTAATGAAGACATTGATCGACTGCGCAACATCGTTGCGACTGATGCGCGCAATGAAATCGAATTAGCGCAACGCCTCGTTGATGCAGATGTCGCGCGCGTTGCCGCCGAGTCTGCAGTTGACAGTGCGATGTCATTGTTTTCGACAGCGCAATCGGATGCATCAACCTCGGCATCGCGTGCAGAGTCATTGCAACTCACACTCGATGCCAACGGCACAAGTGCCGCAGCATTGCGCGATATCGACGGAACCCTTGGCGCGCTGAGTGGCATGATCGACATCGACTCCGAGCGGCGTGTTGCGGTGCAGGTTGCACTTGGTGATGCACTTTCGGCTGTGGTGGCTCAAAACGTTGATGCGGCGCGTCGAGCATTACAAGAGCTGCGCCAAACAGGCGCAGTGGGGGCAGTGCTTGCGCTCAATGCCATTACAACAGTGCCGAGTACGCCGTTGATCAATAACGGCACAAGCCTGAGATCACATGTGCGCGCCAAGGCGGGTGCACATGAAACACAAGTGAACCGTTTGCTCGATGTGTTGTTGTCACGTGTTGTTTTTGTTCAGTCGTGGGCTGATGCGGTCGAAGCCGCGCTTGCGCATCCTGAAGCGGTGGTCATCACGGGTGATGGCGACCGATTTGCATCCTCTGGTATGCGAGTTGGCACGAGCAATGTCACTGCATCGGCGCTCGAAGAAGCGCACCGTCGGGCCGAACGCGCCAAGGAAGCACTTGGTCGGGCCGAATCCGATTTGGCAACTGCACGTACGCGCATGGCGCAAGCGCGAGACACTCATGCAACTGCACTGACGTTGCTCGAGCGTCATCGCTCTGCCGCTACAGAAACAAATGCACGCTTGTCGTTTGCGTACGACTCGTTGCGTTCGGTGCAAGCCGAGCTGCAGGGTTTGTTGTCGGTATTGCGCAACGATCTTGAAGTCAAGTCGGCTGGTTTGCACGAGCGACGTCAGTTTTTGCAGTCACGGCTGAGCGATGTCGAAACCCGGCTTAACGCCGACGTTGAAGCACGCAATGCAGCAGCCGAACGGCGTAATAAAATAGAAATTGGTCTTAATGCTCTGGTGCGTTTGACCGCACTCGTCGAGAAGCATTCGGCAACGCTCGATGCGCGTCAGGCAGAGCTACAAGAAATTCGCCGTCGCCAGAGTGATGAAGTGCGCGCGATCTCGCAACGCTTGGATGAAGCTCGCAAGGATCGCACATCAAATGAGCAGCTGCTCGAAGAGCGTCGTGAGCGCAACCGTCGCGTAGAGGTTGAAGAAGCCGAGGTGCGCATGCGCCTAGAAGCAACTGTTGAAGCATTGCGCCGAGACCACTCGGTTGAGCCACAAGCAGCAATTGACACACCCCAGCCAGAGTTGCCAGAAGGCACTTCGCCAATCGCTCGTGTGCGCGAACTCGAGCGTGAGTTGCGCTTGATGGGTCCGATCAATCCACTTGCGCTTGAAGAGTTTGATGAGTTGCAAAAGCGACACACGTTCTTGGAAGAGCAATTGGAAGATGTAAAGAACACACGTCGCGAGTTGATCAAAGTAATCAAGCAAGTTGATTTAGAAATTCAGTCAACGTTTGCGTCGGCATTTGCCGACGTGCGTGACAACTTTGAAAAACTCTTTTCGATGCTGTTTCCTGGTGGCCAGGGCAAGTTGTTACTCACTTCGCCAGATGATTTGCTCAACACCGGCATTGAAGTTGAGGCCAAGCCAAGTGGCAAGAATGTGAAGAAACTCTCGTTGCTTTCGGGTGGAGAGCGTTCGCTTACCGCGCTTGCATTTTTGTTTGCAGTATTCCGCAGCCGCCCTTCACCGTTTTATGTGATGGATGAAGTTGAGGCCGCGTTGGACGACGTCAACTTGCATAGGTTCTTGAGCCTTATTCACGAATTTCGTCAAGAGGCTCAGTTGCTGATCGTGAGCCACCAAAAGCGCACGATGGAGGCAGGAGACTGCTTGCTCGGCGTAACAATGCAGCCAGGTGGATCATCGCGAATCATTGTTGAGCGCGCTGCCGCTGCTGCTTCGTAAACGGTTTTTGCGCATAGCGTAAGAGATAGATGAATAACTCTTCGCTCTCGATGATGTTCTTGTTGCTGGCCCTTGCCGGTTTGGTGTTTGGTCTTGGGGTTGTGGCGATCAGTCGCCGCAAGGCTCGTGCGGTTCCGCAAATTGAGCGCGCAGTACCGGTTGAAACTGTTGAAGCTGTTGAAGTCGTTGTAGCAGCCCCGCTTTCGGTGCGCGACAGATTGGCAAAGGCTCGCAGCTCGCTCAGTGGTGCAGTCGGCTCGGTGCTCGGTCGCAGCGAGATCAACGACGCAACCTGGCTCGAGCTTGAAGAAGCGCTATTGCGCGCCGACGTAGGAGTGCGTGTTGCCCAAGGTTTGTTGGGTGCTCTGCAGGCACGAGTCAAAGCAAAAGAAATCACCACGCCCGCACAACTCATCGATGCGTTACGCGGCAACATGTCGTCGCAGTTGGTAGGCACAAGTCGCGATCTCAATTTTGAATCAAATGTTGGCGGGCCAAATATTTGGCTGATGGTTGGTGTCAACGGTGCAGGCAAAACAACAAGTCTTGGCAAAATTGCCGCGCAACAAATTGCGCTTGGTCGCACAGTGTTGATGGCGGCTGGCGATACGTTTCGCGCTGCAGCAGGCGAGCAGTTGTCAACATGGGCAGAGCGTTCTGGAGCACAGATTGTGCGCGGTGCAGAGGGCGGAGATCCATCGTCGGTTATTTTTGATGGCGTGCAAAGCGCGCACTCGCGCAATATTGACTTGGTGCTTGCCGACACCGCGGGAAGGTTGCAGAGCAACACCAACCTGATGGAGGAGTTGCGCAAGGTTCGCCGAGTTGCCGAAAAGGGCGCTGGCAAAGTCACCGAAGTGTTGCTGGTGATCGATGCGACAACTGGTCAAAATGGTTTGCAACAGGCCCGGCAATTTACTGATGCAACGCAGGTAACCGGTGTTGTGTTGACCAAACTCGATGGGTCGGCAAAAGGCGGCATTGTGTTTGCGATTGAAACCGAATTGGGAATACCAGTCAAGCTTGTGGGTCTTGGCGAAACCATCGACGACTTGGTTGTGTTTAATCCAACCGAATTTATTGACGCGCTCTTTGAGTAGCATTTCTCGCACTCATGTTTGACAATCTCTCCGATCGATTAGGCGGCGTCTTTAAACGCTTGCGTGGCAAGGGCAGGCTGACGCAGGCCGACGTCGACGAGGTGATGGGCGAGATTCGTACTGCTCTGCTCGAAGCCGACGTCAACGTTGGCGTTGTGCGCAATGTGATCGAGCGCATCCGCGTGCAGGCAGTTGGCACTCAAGTTTCTGAAGCGCTCGATCCTGGTCAACAAATCATCAAGATCGTTAATGCCGAACTGATCGCGATGCTTGGTGGCGAGACACTCAAAATTACGTACGCATCACACCCGCCAACAGTCGTGCTCATGGCTGGTTTGCAAGGCTCTGGCAAAACCACGAGCGCAGCCAAGTTGGCAGCATGGTTTAGGTCGCAAGGCCGCAACCCTCTGTTGGTTGGTGCCGACTTGCAACGCCCTGCAGCAGTCGAGCAACTTAAAGTTCTTGGTGCACAAATTGGTGTGCCAGTTTTTTCGATTGCTGGTGATCCAGTTGCGACTGCAGCAGCAGGTTTGGCAGAAGCACAACGCCTCGGCCGCGATGTCTTGATCGTCGACACAGCCGGACGCTTGGCAATTGATGCAGAAATGATGCAACAAGTTGCAGACATCTCCAAAGTTGTGTCACCTCACTACACATTTTTGGTAGTTGATGCGATGACCGGTCAAGATGCAGTCACTGTCGCGAAAGCATTTGATGAAACGCTGTCGATCTCTGGCGTGATTTTGTCAAAGCTGGATGGTGATGCTCGCGGTGGTGCAGCGCTGTCGGTAAAAGAAGTCATCGGCAAGCCAATCGCGTTCGCTGCAACAGGCGAAAAGATTGACGCGTTTGAACAGTTCCATCCAGATCGCATGGCCAGTCGAATTCTTGGCATGGGCGATGTGCTCACGCTGATCGAGCAGGCCGAAAAAGTATTTGAAAAAGATCAGGCAGAAGCCACTGCTGCAAAATTGATGGACGGCGAATTTACGCTCGACGACTTTTTGGATCAGTTACAACAACTCAAAAAAATGGGGTCGTTGTCGAGCGTGATGGGCATGCTGCCGGGTTTGCCAAAAGAGGCAAAAGACGCGCAGATCTCTGATGACATGGTCAAAGTGACCGAAGCAATTATTCGCTCGATGACTCCCGAAGAGCGACGCAAACCCGAGATCATCAATGGCTCTCGCCGCACACGAATTGCAAAGGGTTCTGGTACTCAGGTCTCGGACGTGAACAAACTCGTCAAGCAGTTCTCGGAAATGCAAAAGATGATGAAACGCATGGGAGGAGGAAGTGGCGGTGGAAGTGGCGGTGGAAGTGGCGGCGGAAAAGGCAAGAAGGGCGGCGGTCGAGGCGGCCTAGGCGCCATGTTTGGCGGTGCCCCCGGTGGTGCCCATGGTGGTGCATCATCTAGCGATATCGATTTGGCTGCGGCGTTGGGCTCGCGCCTTCCACCCCGATAGCCTGCAGGTCATGTCAGTAAAGCTTCGCCTCACACGAGTGGGCAAAACCAAGCAACCGCATTACCGCATCGTTGCTGCCGATACCCGTTCTGCCCGCGATGGTCGCTTCCTCGAAATCGTTGGCAACTATCACCCACAGTCCGAGCCTTCGGCTTTGACAGTAGACAATGCAAAGGCCCTCAAGTGGCTCAAGCAAGGTGCATTGCCAAGCGAGCGCGTCAAGAAGTTGTTTGAAATTTCTGGCGCATGGGCAGAGTTCATGGCTACAAAGCCAGCCAAGCCTGCCAAGACCGCTCAATAATTCGGTCTGTATCTACCGTGACTGACTCGGCAAATCTCATTCCTGCTCCAGTAGCAACAGCAGTGCTCGACCATGTCGTGCGCTCAATTGTTGACAACCCAGACGCAGTTCGCGTCGAGGGTGTAACTGACGGAGACAAAATTGTTCTTGAAGTTCGCGTTGGTGAAGGCGACCTTGGTCGCGTCATCGGTCGTCGCGGCCGCACTGCAATGAGCATTCGCACGGTTGTTCGTGCAGCCGCAACACGCGATGGCGTGGATGTCGATGTCGACTTCGTCGACGACTGATCAGCAGCCACCTACAGGCCTGTTGCATGTAGGTCGCTTGGGGCGACCCCACGGAGTGCGTGGCGAAATGTATGTCGATATTTTCAATAGTCATGCAAAACGTGTAGCCGTTGGATCCAAACTCTGTGTTGCCGGCAAGTGGTACGAAATCTCCAAATCAAAAGCTCAGGCTGAGCGTTGGTTGATGACATTTAAAGATTTGGATGATCGCACTATCGCCGAGCGTCTCACAAACTCTGATGTGTACGGCTATCCAATTGATGATCCGTCAGTTGTGTGGGTGCATGAGATGGTTGGGTCAGCAGTTGTCGATCTACAAGGTATTGATTACGGCGTGTGCGTGGCAGTGATCGATAACCCAGCTCACCCGATTATGGAACTCGAATCTGGTGCGCTCGTGCCAACACCATTCATCGTTTCCAATGTTGATGGTTGCATCACAATCGATCCACCAGCAGGTTTATTTGATCTTGATTTTGATTCTGGCGAAGAGTCATGAGAATTGATGTATTCACGTTGTTCCCGCAGTTGGTCGACAACTTTTGCTCAGAGAGTTTGCTCGGTCGAGCACGCAATGAAAAATTGGTCGATGTGCGCTCACACGATTTGCGCGAGCACACCACCGACGTGCATCATTCGGTAGACGACGCACCATTTGGTGGTGGTGCCGGCATGGTGCTGCGCGCTGAACCAGTATTTGAATCGTTCGAAAAATCGGGTGCACCGCGTCCGCTTCTGTTGTTGTCGCCAGGCGGCAAACCATTTGATCAAGCATTTGCAAACAAGCTTGCGAGCCTCGAGGGCTTCAGTTTGTTGTGCGGCCGATACGAAGGTGTCGATCACCGCATTCGCGAACACTTGGTTGACGAAGAAGTTTCAGTGGGCGATGTTGTGCTGGCCGGTTGCGAAGTGGGGGCGTGCCTCATCATTGAGGCAGTCACTCGCTTGCTGCCTGGCGTGATGGGCAACTCGATGTCACCAGTAACCGAGAGTTTTGGGGCATCAGGTTTGCT
>CAZHIN010000023.1:18690-19930 GCA_964532575.1 uncultured Acidimicrobium sp. | reverse complement strand
CACACGAGAGACAAGCGCTCCTCGCTTTTCATCATTGTGGTCAGAAAGGCTTAAGCGGTGAATATGATCAAACAACTTGATACGAAGAGTGAACAATCCTTCTTCGGCTCTGGTGCCAAGTCTCTTTGTAGCTACTCGCAGTGATATTGACGAAAATACTACGCAACAGGCACCAATAGAACCGAGCATCGCAATGTACGGCACTCTGATGTTTTTTGGTTGTAACCCATGATCAATACTCAGTTGGATCAAAATTGGAATCACGAGTCTTGCTCCCGTGCCGAGGAACGCAAAAAGAAACGTCAATCCAAGACCATTTGACAGAGCAGGCGCTACGCGCATACCGCGGCCAATTGTTCGTGCAGACCCATACCTACTCACTGGTTCGTTCATTCGTTGGGCTGCTCTCGGTCGTGCTCGAATGATTGCATCAATTCTCTGTAATTGCTATTTCGAATCATCAATTGCTGATGCGTTCCTTGCTCACTGAGTGTTCCATTCTCTAAAAAAAGCACTTCATCAGCAAGGGCGATGGTCGAGGGTCGCGATGCTACGACGATGGTTGACACTCCGCGATTTGATTTACGAAGTCGATCAATCACCACAGATTCGGTAACGGTGTCAAGCGACGATGTCGTGTCATCAAGCAACAGCACATCTACATGTTGAGCAATCGCGCGCGCGAGAGAGATTCTCTGCCTCTGACCACCACTTAAACTAATTCCACGCTCGCCGATCACGGTGTCAATACCCTCTTCAAGCGCATCTACAAAGTCGTCAGCCGCCGCAAGATACAACGCGTTGTGCAGTACTTCGTCCGTCATGGGCTTACCCATATTGATGTTGTGTCGAATCGTTCCGGAAAAGAGGAACGGTTCTTGAAAGACAATTGCTGCTCTTCGCCCTGACAATAAAACCGACCCACTCGAGGGTTGCAACAAACCAGCCATCACGCTGAGCAGTGTCGATTTGCCAGAGCCAGTCGCCCCCACAACCACGACTGTCTTGCCCAATTCAATTGAGCAATTGATATTGGCTAACACGCTGGGAAGTTGGGCACCAAACGAAAAATTTACATCTTGCAGCATCACGCCAATGCCCTGACGTGTTTCCATAATCAATGTCTGAGGATCACCAACGAGAGTCTCATCCAATATTTCTCTCACTCGCTTGTACCCACTTGCCGAATGTGGAACCGAACTCAAGACATACCCAATAATTCGTAATGGAAAAATTAATA
>CAZHIN010000023.1:9248-18680 GCA_964532575.1 uncultured Acidimicrobium sp. | reverse complement strand
TAATAAGGTGAAGAGATAAATGAAACTCGTTAATTCACCAACCGACATGCTGTTCGATTGAACGCGCATCGCTCCAAGTACGAGTAGCAAAATGTTCACCAATGACGGAACGCCATCGAGCAAAGCCTCAAATGTTGATCGAGCCGAAACTGCTCGAATGCGAGCGTCTTTTAAGCGAGTCGAGATAGCCGACAACCGACGAGTTTCGCGTTCTTCTGCGCCAAAAGCCTTGACCACCATTACACCGTCAAAGCTTTCATGAACTGCTGACGACAACGCTCCGAGTTCGGTTTGGGCTGTGTCGTAGTGCCGGTCAATGCGTCTTTGGTATCCAACGTTTAGTAACAACAAGATCGGAATTACCGATATCGCGACAAGACCGAGAGGAACGTCAACAATCACAAGCCATCCACCCGTCAGAAATACAAGGAGCACCACAGATGTACTAAACGGCAATGGTCCTAGTACCTCGGCTGCTGCATCCGAATCAACGCCCACGCGCGCGACCAAATCACCTGTCATCCTATTTTTATGCCACAAGAGTGGCTGCGCCATGATGTGCCGAACCAGCAGCATGGTCAACGATTCAACGGTTCGCCAGTTACTTATCCCGGCGAAGCTGCGTCGAACGACCACGCCAAACGCCCTCAGTATTCCAATGCCGATCACTATCGCTGCACCTGTCAAATACACGGCCGAGTCGATATTGCCCGATTCAAATCTTGGCAAAATAACATCGTCAACCAAATATGCAACACCAAAACTTGACGCAACCGTGCACATTGCGTAGACCGATGCTCCACCAACCGCAATAGCAAATAAGCGTGGATGAAAACGAAGCAAATCGCGCACGAGTTTGATACCAGTGCGCAATCGACTCTGCACGATTGGCGCATTGATCTCGGATACTGACACACGCACAGTCTAATGTCAGATGCGATTGTGACTGTTCGCACACAACCTGCATGCAACAAGTAACACACCCTGCCATCACCTACGATCACATCGTGTCAAAATTGCTGGTCGTTCATTCATGAAGCGTCTTGTCGTTCGCTCGTTCTTTATCCTCATATTCGTGCTCTTGGGGGCAATGTGGATTTATGCGCTGTTCTTTGCCTCAAAAGAAGTTGTCAATGAAATCACCGATCGATCCTGGACAAACCGAGCAGAAGCAATCTGTAGTGCTGCTGCTCAAGAGCGCATTGCCCTCGCAGATTTCACTCCTCTTAACCAGGCCGGTGTAAATGCGCTCGTTGAAAGGGCCAAACTTGTTGATCTAGCAACCGACACACTCGATCGCATGCTTGTGCAACTTGAAGCAACAAAACCCACCGACGCCAAGGGTCAAGCACTCATCCCGCTGTGGATTATTGATTACCGCACATACATTGTTGATCGCCGCAGTTATGCCAACCAACTGCGCGCAGGAACCAACGTTCCTTTTGGTGAGACAATCGTGATGGGAATTCCCTTGAGCGAAAAGCTTTCAACTTTTGCAGCCGACAACTTTATGACGTCCTGCAAGCCTCCAATGGATCTGTCGATCTAAAACTCATCCGACGCGACCCAACCGCTCGATGGTGAATATTGTTTGATCACACGAGCCGGAGCACCAACTGCAACGCAGTAGTCGGGTAAATGACCAGTTACCACCGAATTTGCGCCAACAGCGACGTGCTTGCCAATCGTTGATCCCGGCAACACCACAACACCTGCACCAAGCCACGAGCCATCGCCAATTGAAACAGGTCGTTCAACTTGGGTTTGTTGCGAGATAGGAATCTCAATATTTTCATAGCCATGATTTTGATCGGTGATGTACACATGGTGGCCAGTCCACACATCATTTCCAATGACAATGGACAGATGACCAACTATCCCGCTTCCTCGCCCGATCAAACAGCGATCGCCAATACGCACGACAGGATCGGTGAGGCACACTTGGCCTGGAATCATTCCGGCCGACAACGCCACGTGAGAGCCGATCATGGTGTCACAGCCGATGTGAATGTAACGCTCATTAAAGATGGTCGTTTGTGGAAAGCAGATAATGCTGCCGTTGCCGAATTTGCCAAACATCTTGCCTTTTGAAGTGAGTGGGCCGATGGCGCCATACAAACCCATCAAATTCCACAGCCGATTGGTACCACTCTCGAGCAAAGGATGAAATCCACGTGTGAGAATTCGACGCAACATGCCTTTTTGAATCTAATCGCTAGCCTGATGCCATGTCGCTCGGAGACAATTCGTTGCTCGATACCCCATGCGGCCCAATCCGCGGTGTCGTCTTGCCCTCCGGCGCGCTCGCGTACAAAGGTATTCGCTTTGCCACTGCTCAGCGCTTAGCACCTCCAGTGCTTGTGACCAACTGGTCTGGTGTACTTGACGCTCAGACTATTGGTGCCGAGTGTCCACAAACGGAGAGCCAGCTCAGACAGATGCTCAACGCAGATGATTCGGGACAAAGCGAAGACTGTTTATTCCTCAACATCACCACCCCAGGTTTCAACAAAACGCCTCGCCCTGTCTATGTGTGGATTCATGGTGGTGGTTTCACCAACATCACTCCTCCACTTTCATGGAACGATTCAGAGCATCTCACACTCGACGGAGATGCAGTTGTCGTTACTCTGAGTTATCGCCTCGGCGCATTCGGATTTCTCGGAAATCTCAATCTTGGAATACTCGATCAAATTGCTGCGTTGCAATGGGTTCACGACAACATTGCCGCATTTGGTGGAGACCCGCTCAATGTCACAATCTTCGGAGAATCTGCTGGCGGCTGCAGCGTGATCGCGCTTATGGCTGCGCCACAGGCGACTGGTTTGTTTTCGCGAGCATGGGCAATGAGCCCATCACTTGGTCAATTGCGCTCGCCAGAAATTGCTGCCCAATCGTTGGATCGTTTTTTGCAGATTGCAAATGTGTCGCACCTCGACGATCTTCACACGCTGTCAACCGAGGAGTTTCTGCAGGTTCAAGACACGATGCTGACCGATGTAGACACATGGCTGCAGGGTTTCTCACCTACAGCAGATGGAACTGTGCTGGCGCTCGACATCATCCACTCTGCTGCAAATAATCCCGTTGATTTGGTGGTTGGCACAACTCGCGACGAAAGCCGCATCTTCAACCTCATCAATCCTGACCTCAATAATCTTGATGAAACTCAAGCACTACAGGTACTGCGCACGAAGCACCCCGAGCGCGCCAACGAGATTTACACGTTCTACACCACCCACTACCCGCATTTTACGCCAACACAAATCATCGCCGCTATTGACACCGATACAAACTTCAAACTCCATATGTGGAAACTTCTTCAGTCTCGCCCACGCTCTCTGACAAACACTTGGTCGTACATGTTCACTTGGGTATCGCCAATTTTTGACGGAGCACTCGGAGCAAGTCATGGATTGGACATTCCATTCATCTTCAACAATGTGGATCTGCCGCGAGTGCACATCTATACGGGCAATGCTCCCGCAGCACCGACATTGGCCTCCGAAATGTCCAATGATTTGCTCACGTTTGGTCGCACAGGATCACCAAACTGGCAACCATACGAAATGCGCACTCGCAACATCAAAATGTTTGATGTGCCATGGTCGATCGCGAACTCTAGTCACGAGTCTCCAGACAACCACGTCTACAACTTTTGGATGAACACATGATCCGTCAACGAATTACCGTTCCCCAAATATTGGAACGCAAATCCACTGCAGTTTCCGCGCCTCGCATCACCATGATTACTGCCTACGACGCCACGTTTGCAACCATCGTTGACGAATCTGGTGTTGACATCATCCTTGTAGGAGACTCAGTTGGTTCGGTGGTTCAGGGTGTTGCCACCACTATTCCCGTCACGCTCGAAGAAATGGAATACCACGTTCGTCTCGTGGCACGAGCGAACCCTCGAGCCTTGCTTGTTGGCGATTTGCCCTTTGGTTCGTACCAAGTCAATTCAGAGCAAGGCGTGCGTAGTGCTATTCGCTTGATCAAGGCTGGAGCCTCGGCAGTGAAACTCGAAGGTGGTGTCAATATGTACGACACCATCGCAGCGATCAGCAGAGTTGACATTCCCGTCATGGGACATATTGGCCTCACACCACAGAGCTACCACCGAATGGGTGGTCACCGAGTTCAGGGACGAACCGATAATCGAGATGCCGGCGGAAGAGAGCGAATCCTGGAGGATGCTCATTCAGTCGAACAAGCTGGAGCATTTGCGATGGTTCTCGAAGGAATTCCGCGACAACTTGCTCAGGAAATTACGCAGAAGGTATCCATCCCGACAATCGGTATTGGCGCTGGACCAGATTGTGACGGACAAGTGCTTGTGCTGCACGACATATTGGGTCTCACTACCCACACACTCAAATTTACAAAGCAGTACGCAGATATACGCACGGCAAGTATTGATGCTTGCGCAAGTTTTGTCAACGAGGTGCGCAACGGACAGTGGCCCGATGACGATCATTCATTCCACTGACCAACTGCGCTCTTGGAGATCAAGCGTTGTTGATCAAACAATTGCTCTCGTACCAACGATGGGCGCCTTGCACCGCGGTCATACAGCACTCATCGAACTAGCAGCCAAACGTTGCGACATCGTCGTCGTCTCCATATTTGTCAATAAGTTGCAATTTACTCATCAAGCAGATTTTGATCTGTATCCCCGCACACTGCAAAGTGATACGAATGCCAGTATCGCGGCCGGCGCAACGCATATTTTTGCGCCGTCAACAGCAGAGATGTTTCCACCAGGCTTCGCTTCATACATCACTCCAACTTCCCTTGCTGATGACTACGAGGGAATGTTGCGCCCTGGGCATTTCGCCGGTGTCGTCACCGTTGTTCATCGCCTGTTTGAACTCGTGCGTCCTGATGTTGCCATCTTTGGAGCAAAGGATTTTCAACAGGTCGCAGTGATTCGTGCCATGGCAGCCGAATTACATCCAACGCTTGTCATTTACAGCGCACCAACTATTCGTGATCCAGATGGACTCGCACTCTCGAGTCGAAACATACGCTTAAGCGCAAACGCACGCATAACTGCGCGAGCGATACCAGAAACATTGTTTGCTCTTCGTACATCGTTCAGGTCTGGTCAAACCAATGCTGATTTACTCAAACACGAGGCCACGCAAAGACTCAGCAAAGTATCTGAACTCAACATCGAATATCTAGAGATCGTTCACCCAAGCACACTCAAGCCAACAGCAAACGCTCACGGATCGGTCGTGCTTATCGCAGGCGTTGTCGATGGAGTTCGACTGATTGACAATATTGCGCTGGACTGAGCGTGCTGCGCTTCGTTAGCGGTGCAGTTCAGCGTCTCGTTGATTCACCAGGTACCGGATGCTAAATACCGAGTCACCCGACAAGATGCCTCCCCTGCCGAGGATGCGACCGTCTTGCCAATTGGAAAGACCCAACTCTGGTTTGTCGAGCGCAAATTGTCCGTCCACCCATCGAGTCATGCCATTGCCAACAAACGGTGCATCAGCATCACGCCATACCTCGAGCAACTCTTGCTCGTTTTCACTAATCACCGAGACTATGAACTTCGGTGCGTAACGATTAAACAATGCAATTGCTTCCAGCAAATCTTCAACAACGACAAGCGAGCACTCTGGGTTGTTCTCCCATTCCCATTCTGTTGCTAATTCCGGTCGTTCAAGCGCAAGAGTTGTCAACGTCTGCGAATCAGTTGTAATCAGTACGCGACTTTCGCTGTCTGCATGCACAACAGCATGAGCACCTCGCGCCCGTGCTGCTCTTGACATCGCCTCGACAAAAAGTGGAACCAACTCTGTGGCTCTCGAACGAAGCACACAACAAACATTGAGCGTGTTACATACTTTACGGTCCATTGAGTGCTCTACTGCTGTCGCAAACCATTGTGCATCTGCGTGGTCACCGGCAATCATCCAAGCACCACCAGTGCCGTGGAGACTTGCCGGAATGCCGTGTTGTCTCGCCACAGCCCCGAGTTGCGCAACTGCTTCACCGCTACCTCTGGCAATGGCCAACGATATTCTCCTGTCAGAGAACAATGCCCAACCACTTGCATGCGATCGTGATTGCACAAGAGTTACTGCACCAACTGGCAAACCGCACTTGTTGAGCGCTGGCTGCACAGCAAGACTCATAATTGCTTGGGCTGTACCCAACGCGTCACTACCAATTCTAAAAACACATGTATTTCCCGACCTCAACACCCCGGTTGCGTCAGCAAACACGTTTGGACGTCCTTCAAAGATAAATGCGACTACTCCCAACGCTGACTTTTTGGACTCAACAGACCAACCCTCATGACGAACTGTATGAACACCAGCGCCATCAACATGAGGCGTCTGTTGCCATGTCTTCAGCGCAGCAATCATGTCGCGGCGCATTACATCTGACAACACCAATCTCGTCGTTGATCTTCCTCGTTCGGTCGCTGCAGCGACATCACTCGTATTTACTCTTCGAATTTGATCAAAAATGACGTCATCGCTCAGCAGTCGAGCAAACTCGCCGAAGAACATCGAAATCTGATCGCTCGAAACTTTTTTCAATTGCTTGAATGCATCCACACTTTGCGTCACGGCATCATGACTTACTTGTAGATCATCTTTAGGAATATGCAGTAGTTGTCCGCCAGTCAGACCAATGAGCCGATCTCCCAACACAAAGGCTTTGGCAATGGCAGCGCCAATCGGGTGCGGTTCGCCATCTATAAGAACAACATCGGTTGGTTGCAAAACATTCGTCACGAAAGCACCTCACTCAGCAGGACCACACGTTGTTCATCAATCGACCGGTGCGCAGCTTGACCAATTGCCACGGACCACAGTCCCTCGCTTAAACCAACTTCAGGCTGTTGCGAATTGCGCACGGCCTGCTGCATCCGTCCATGCTCAATGAAAGATGCTCCGTGATGAAAACCCTTGACAACGCTCGCATCCATGTCGATCGTAGTTTCATGAAATGTTCCATAACCATCTTTACGCTTGCCAATGCGCACGAGTGATTCGGAAATCAGAGCCTCGATCTTGCCCTGGTCGCCAACGACACATATTTCTTGTTCGTTCTTTGAGGCTTCGGCAAACATGCACAAATCCAGCATGCCGCGCACACCATTTTCAAAATTGACAATCACAAACGCATTGTCCAATATGTCGGGGGTTTTCCCGTTGTAGGTCTCATGTAAGTGGTTTACATCTTGGGCTCCACTGGCCAAGACCGAAATCGGTTTACTCTTTGCCAACAAACACATCAAATCGAAAAAATGGCAACATTTTTCTACCAGGGTTCCACCTGTGTTTGAATTGAATCGATTCCAATCATCCACTTTCTCCAAAAACGGATAGCGATGCTCTCGAATCGAAATCATCCGCACAGTACCGACCGTGCCCTTGCCAACTTCTTGCACAACGCGCGCGGTTGGCCCCATGTAGCGGTATTCAAGACCAACCCACACCACACGATTCTCAATCTGCTCCGTGGCTTGCAGTGCAATGAGTTTTTGGCAATCGGCAACCGTTGTGCACAAAGGTTTTTCAATCAACATGTGCCGACCACTGCGCATCACATCGGCCGCAATGTCGACATGAGTGTGATTTGGAGTGGCAATGACCACGATGTCGGCGTTGCAGTTGGCAAGCAAATCTTTATAGTTGGCAAAGTACCGAACGCCTTCAACACGATTGAGTGCGCGACGAGCCTTTTCAAGACTTGATGTATGCGAATCACACACCCCAACAATCTGGACTGCCGGCATCTCAATGAGATTTCGGATGTGCTCAAGACCCATCATTCCGCTGCCGATAATTGCCTACTTCAGAGGTGCTTCTTCAACAACGGCCATTCCTCAATCGTAGATCGCTAATCTATAAATATGTCTGCGGCGCAACAGTTAATACGCGGTAATAGCAATCTGTACTTCCGGCAATTACTTTCTGGGCGAGACTTTGCGGTTGGCAACCAGGTGGCAGAACAAATGGTCAACTTCGTGTATCTGATCGGCGACACGGCAAGTCGTCAATGCGTGATTGTCGACCCTGCATACGCGGTCAGCGAGCTGCTCGAAATTGCATCGGCCGACGAGATGACTGTCGTTGGTGCTCTCGCAACTCACTACCATCCCGACCATGTAGGTGGATCAATGATGGGCTGGAATATTGATGGGATCGCAGCATTGCTCGCACAAATTGATGTACCTATCCATGTGCAACAGCTTGAAGCCGAATGGGTAATGCGTACGACCGGAGTTACGGCAAGCCACCTTCACCAGCATCAGCCGGGCGACACCGTCAACGTTGGTGATGTGCAAATTTGTCTCGTGCACACTCCCGGACACACTCCAGGTAGCCAATGCTTTTTGGTCGACAACTGTCTTGTTGCTGGAGACACTCTTTTTCTAGAAGGTTGCGGTCGCACCGATTTGCCAGGATCTAATCCAGATCAGATGTATGACAGTTTGCAGACTCTTGCAAATATGCCTGACGACACCATCGTTTTTCCGGGACACCGATATTCTGATCCATCTTTTCGCACACTGGATGAAGTTCGACAGACGAACTACGTGTTTAAGCCAAAAACAAAAGCAGACTGGTTGCAGTGGTTTAGCTAACCAAGCAGCGCTGAAGAAATACTGCTCACCCCGCCGAGCACGAGCAGCATGAGCACCATCTTTCTAAACACCACGGCGTTGATGTGTTTGCGCAGTAGTACTCCTACAACAACACCAAGAGCCATGAGGGGCGTCATGAAAAGTGCTACTCGCAATTCATCTAGATGAATTTTGCCAGCAATACCAAACATGATGATGCTGACGACTCCCGTTACCGAAAAAATGAGATTAAGTGTTGCGCGCTGAGTGTCTGGATCAAGGCGTCTGGCCTGCAGCGTAAACACGATGGGTGGACCATTTGTTGATGTGGCCATAAGCAAAACACCACTCAACCATCCCATCATCCAGTCAAGAAAAAAGTGTGCGTGCTGCAAGTCTCTTCCCTTAGCAAGCATCCATACACCAAAGAGCACAGCAACACCGAGCACAAATTTGAGTGCACTTTGGTTTGCATATCTAAACAACGCAAGCCCAAATGGTGCGCCAACAAGTGATGCAACAATAAATCGCTGAGCAATGGTTCTGTGCTGGTGATGGCGAAGTTGCCATGCTTGCCCAAAATTGCTCACTGTGCCCAGTAACGACGACAAAATCACGGCTTGATGCAAGTCGACAAACAAAACCATCAGGGGTACGGCCAACAAGGCAAAACCAAAACCTGCAACAGCCTGAACAACAGAAGTCACAAAAATGATTGTCGCGATAATCAACAAATGATCTTGCAGCATGATTGCTCAACCGTAATATGTTTGTCAGTTATACAACGATTGCATCAAGTGCAAGACCAAACACTTCGGTGTGCCTCTCCA
>CAZHIN010000023.1:4854-9238 GCA_964532575.1 uncultured Acidimicrobium sp. | reverse complement strand
CGAGCAAAACTCCGCGATTCAGACAAAATAAGTGCAAGAACGCTTCCAAGAGTGGATCAACGGCAGCCGCTGCTTGGGCCCCATTGAAAGGCGGAGTACAAAACCAATATTCGGCGCGACACCCCAACTGCTGTACATGCCAGTCAAGGTTGTGCTCGTGGCACGCTTGTTGCACACCTTGTGTCCAACGTGTTGCAAGCGGAATCGTGATCGCAAAATCTTCATCTTGTAATGCGTGCGAGAGTGTTGCTCTCATCGCACTCATTGCTAAAGCACTCCCACTCAGGGTGCCACCAACACCCGATACATCGACATCGTGCCCTTGCATCTCTGTCTCAAGTTGCAACGCAATCTCCTGTGTCATTCCATAAGCACCGACGGGTATTCCCCCGCCAATGGTTTTGCCAATAACAACAAAATCCGGATCAATCCCCCACAAGGTTGTACATCCTCCTGGCCCTGCACAAATCGTGTGCGTCTCGTCCACGATCAGTAGCACTCCATATTTGCGGGTCAATTCGCGCACACCTGCCAAATAGCCATCGAGAGGCAAAACAATTCCGATGTTTGTCAGCGCTGGTTCGATCAGCATGCATGCCACGTCACCAACAGCCAAGGCCGATTCAAGTGCATTCAGATCATTAAATGGCACTGCTCGAGTTGTAAGCGCTGGATCAACCTGAGGACCGATCGCCCCTGGCCGACTCACCGTGGCACCCTTTGCATCAAGTACAACCAATGTTTCATCGACCGAGCCGTGATAGCACCAATCATGCACCACCACTTTGGAGCGACCGGTCAACATCCGCGCAAAGCGCAACACAAACCGATTGGCATCAGTGGCACTGATTGCAAACTGCCACTTGGGCAGACCAAATCGCTGAGCAAGATTTTGAGCCACCCATTGCGCGTCGCCTGTAGGCAACATTGTCGTCAAACCCAATTGAGCCTGCCGAGAAACTGCGACAGCAACAGCGTCAAGCGCATGACCAGTCATCGCCCCTGTATCGCCAAGACAAAAATCAACATATTCAATATCGTCTACGTCCACAAACGTTGCACCGTGCGCCTGTTGCACATGCAATGGAAAACTGCCTGGCCAACGAGTCATCCACGGCATGGGAACACCAGACAGCAGCGCACTTTGCGCCGAACTCGCAAGCGCCAGAGACCGCGGGTGAATCTCGCGAAACATCTTTTCCTCAACATCCAAAGCCAGAGCGAGATTCGTTCTCTCAATCATCCCTCCATTCTCTCTCTACACTGAGAGGCATGCAAACCGAGATGGGCGCATCATCGCTGCGGGTCGACTCAAAAAGGCTGATGGATCGTTTGATGAGTTTGGCCGAAATCTCGCCGATTGATGGTGGCGGCAATTGTCGTTTGGCTCTCACCGACGATGATCGCGATGGACGCGATCTGGTGGTGTCGTGGATGCGCGACCTCAACATGGATGTCTCAATTGATGCGGTCGGCAACATCATCGCACTATGGAACGTTGGAACAGGTGCCCCCGTGATGACAGGCAGTCATATTGACACCGTTCGCACTGGCGGAAAGTTTGATGGCAACTACGGAGTACTTGCTGGCTTAGAAGTGATCGAGACTTGTCAACAACACGGCATTGTGCCTTCTCGCCCACTTGCAGTTGCAGTTTTTACCGACGAAGAGGGCGCGAGGTTTGCGCCAGACATGCTCGGATCACTCGTCTATGTAGGTGGCATGACCACAGAAGAAGCGCTCAACATCACGGCCATTGATGGACCGAAGTTGGGAGACGAATTGGTGCGCATCGGATATGCGGGATCGGCACCTTGCCCCGGCATCGTGCCGCACAGTTTTGTCGAACTGCATATCGAGCAGGGCCCATTGCTCGAAGCCAACAACATCCGCATTGGTGCCGTCACGGGAGTGCAAGGCATTTCATGGCAAGAAGTAACAATCGTTGGGCAATCTAATCACGCAGGTACCACGCCAATGTCGTTGCGACATGATCCCACATTCGTTGCAGCGCAAATTGCGGTCTTCTTGCGAGAGCTGAGTGCGCGATACGGTGCGCACCAAGTGTGCACGGTTGGCAAAGTTGATGTCTTTCCAAACCTGATCAACGTGGTCGCAGCTCGTGTGACATTGACTCTCGATGTACGCAATACAGACGAGCAACTACTGCAACAAGCTGAACGCGAAATAGCCACCTATTTGAACCACATTGCAACTGCCGAGGGTGTCTCTATTACCACCAAAAAACTTGCTCGTTTTGAACCTGTCGAGTTTGACAGTCGCGTCATCGCAATTGTCGAGCAGATAGCGATTGATCACGGCAACACGGTGCAGCGCATGCCGTCTGGGGCTGGTCACGACGCCCAAATGCTCGCTCGCGTTTGCCCCACCGCAATGATCTTTGTTCCAAGCGTCAATGGCATTAGCCACAACGCGGCCGAGCACACCGAAACAGTAGATCTTGTTGCAGGTGCAAATATTCTGTTGCATACGATGTTGACATTAAGCGCGTCCGAACTTCAACAAATATGAGAGTATTTATTTCATGACCAGATTGATCACGGTAGGAGCAGCACAACTCGGACCAATTCAACGAGATGATGATCGCGTCTCTGTTGTTGCACGACTCATTGACTTATTACGCCAAGCAAGTTCCGCCAAATGCGATCTTGTCGTTTTTCCCGAACTGGCACTCACAACATTTTTTCCACGATGGTTCGTACAAGACATCGCCGAAGCAGACCATTGGTACGAAACCGAGATGCCATCGCCGGTCACGCTTCCACTCTTCGAGGAAGCCAAACGACTTGGCATTGGCTTTTGCCTTGGTTACGCAGAACTGACCCCACAAGGCGAACGTTTTAACACTCAGATACTCGTCGATCGCGCGGGAGCCGTGGTTGCCAAATATCGCAAGGTGCATATTCCTGGTCACGCAACGCACGAACCTGACAGGCCGTTTCAACACGCCGAGCGTTACTACTTCACCCCAAGCGTCGAGGGTTTCGGAGTATGGAAAGCATTTGGCGGTCGATTCGGAATGATGATTTGCAACGATCGTCGCTGGCCCGAGTCGTATCGCGTTATGGGTCTGCAAGGTGTCGAGATGATCCTGTGCGGCTACAACACACCAATGCACTATGTTCCAGATCCGACACAAGACGTGTTGCAGGGCTTTCATAATGCGTTAGTGATGCAAAGTGGCGCATATCAAAACGGCACATTTGTTGTTGGCGTCGCCAAGGGCGGAATAGAAGAGGGAGTTTTGGGGCTGTGCGATTCAAGCATCATTGCCCCATCTGGCGAGATTCTTGCCAAAACCGTTACGTTCGACGACGAGCTCGTGACCGCAGTGTGCGATCTGGACTGGTGCAAGCAATACAAAGAGACCCTGTTTGACTTTGACAAATACCGCAGGCCAGAGGTGTATGGGCGAATCACGGCCCAACGAGGATCAATCCTCGACTGACAAACGGCTCAAAGCCCATTACTTAACATTTTGTAAAGCAAATGCTGTAGCGTAAAACCCGTGACTGCTACGGATTTGGGCCCACAACAGGTTGATTCGGTTGCTTTTACTGTCAATGAAACGCCCGTCACCGTGCGAGCCAGTCATCCCCACCTACTCGCTGCATTGCGCGAAGAACTGAATATCACTTCGCCCAAAGATGGTTGCTCACCAACGGGCCAGTGTGGCTGTTGCACGGTGCTCATCAATGGCAAAGCAGTTGTCAGTTGTCAAACACCTCTCTCCAAAGTTGCGGGCTCCGCGGTTGTCACTCTTGAGGGAGTCTCCGACAAAGAACGCACCGCATATGCGCAGGCGTTCGCGGCGTGTGGAGGGTTGCAGTGTGGCTTTTGCATCCCTGGCATTGTGGTGCGCGCCAAAGCACAAGTCGATAAAAAAGGCGCTGACTTACAACGCAGCGACATGGCAAAACATCTTGGAGCACACCTTTGCCGTTGCACTGGTTACGTAAAGATTCTTGATGCAATCTTGTTGGTTGCTCGTGACGAAGCACCAGTACTTGTGAACCCTGGTGGTGTTGGAAGTCGCACTATCAAGTACGAAGCCGAGGCTCTTGCGCTTGGAGATCGCGGATACATCGACGACATTCGAATCGATGGCATGCTCCATGCCGCTCTTGTGTTTACCCAGCACACTCGAGCAGATGTCAATGCAATTGACACCGCAGCCGCTCTTCAGATGCCAGGTGTTCGTGCAGTATTCACAGCAGCCGACATCCCTGGCGAGTTGATGGTCGGCATTATTTACAAAGACTGGCCAGTCATGATTCCAGTCGGCGGCCGCACATCGTACGCAGGTGACGTACTTGCCATAGTCATAGCCGACTCTCGTGACCATGCGCGAAATGCAACAAGC
>CAZHIN010000023.1:0-4844 GCA_964532575.1 uncultured Acidimicrobium sp. | reverse complement strand
ACCGTCCACACACCAATCACCGATCCAGTTGCCGCTCTCACGGGTACCGAAGTTGCAGTTTGGAAAACCGACAACAACATTCTCAGCACAAGTCGCTACGAGCGCGGCGATGTGCACACTGCCCTACGAGAGAGTGCTTTTAGTGTTGAAGAAACGTTTGTTACGCAGCGCATTGAACACGCGTTTTTAGAGCCAGAAAGCACTGTTGCTGTTCCTTCAGCCGACGGAAAATCGCTGCATGTGTATTCTGGAGGTCAAGGCATCTGGGACGATCGCAACGACATTGCCAAAGTGCTCAACATCGACAATTCACAAGTCACTGTCGAATTAATCACAAACGGTGGCGCTTTTGGCGGCAAAGAAGACATGAGTAATCAGGCGCACGCTGCATTGAGCGCGTGGCTTTTGCAAACACCAGTGAAATGCACGTTGTCTCGCGAGGAAAGCCTGCTGATGCACGCCAAGCGACACCCCATCACGATGAAATATAAAGCGTCATGCGACCACGAGGGAAAACTCACTGCCCTACACGTTCGTGCCATAGGTGATTCGGGTGCTTACGCAAGTGTTGGCATGAAGGTGCTCGAACGTATGGCTGGTCATGCAAGTGGTCCATATCGTGTTCCAAACATCGATGTTGAAGCAATCGCGGTTCGTACGAACAACCCTGTGTGCGGTGCCTTTCGTGGGTTTGGAGCCAATCAGGCACAATTTGCGATGGAGGGCGTGATCGATCGGCTGGCAGAAAAAGTTGGCATCAACGGCTGGACGATGCGCTCACTCAATGTCATTCGTCCTGGTCAAGTTTGGGGGCCGGGCCAGATTATGGACGACGGATGTCTTGGCGCCGAAGAGTGTCTCACCGCGATCAAGCCTGCCTACGACGCAGCGCGGGCAGCAGGCAAAGCAGTCGGACTTGGACTTGGTCTCAAAAACAGCGGTCTCGGAAATGGATTCAAAGAAATAAATCGCGCAGTAATTCGCTTCAAGGAAGACGGTCGGGTCGAGGTTCGTCACGGCTGGACCGAGATGGGTCAGGGCATCAACACTGTTGCGTTGCAAGTGGCAGTGCACGAACTTGGCATTGACGGTAATCTCATCGACGTTATTGTTGACACCACGCGCGAATTGGGGCTCGGTCAAACCACGGGATCGCGGGGAACGCTGATGGGTGCAGGCGCCGTAAAAGATGCGTGCGACGCAGCAAAGGCTGCAAACTGCGCCGTTGGAGTCGACCACTATGGCGAATACCGCGTGGACTGGACAACGAAACTCGGCGATCCCAATGTTGTTAACCCAATCATTCATTCCACATTCGGTTACGCCGCGCAGATGGTGGTGATGGACCGTGAGACCAACAAAATTGAACGAGTTGTTGCAGCCCATGACGTTGGCAAGGCAGTCAATCCGCAACTTTGTGAAGGCCAGATCGAGGGCAGTGTGCACATGGGTCTTGGCTACGCGCTCTCCGAGGATTTCCCAAGTGATCCGCTCACAGGATTTCCACTCAATATGACGTTACGGTCACTGAAAATTCTGCGCCCCAAGGACGTTCCCGCAATCGACGTGATATTGGTCGAATCACCGCAACCAAATTCGCCATACGGAATTAAAGGCGTCGGAGAAATCGGATTGGTGCCAACTGCCGGTGCCGTGGCAGCGGCATTTCGTGATCTCAACGGCACATGGCACACAACCCTGCCAATGCTGAAGTCCGCTTCAGACGACACGGAAGAATAAACGCCGTGTCAAACACAACGCCTGGACTTGTCTGCGCGCATCATCATCTGTATTCATCACTCGCCCGCGGCATGCCCGCACCACCACACACACCAAACAATTTCATCCAGGTCTTACAGCACGTGTGGTGGCGCCTTGACGCCGCTCTCGATGCCGACATGATCTATTGGTCGGCCGCTCTCGGTGCGGTTGAAGCTTTGATGAGCGGCACTACCGCAATTGTCGACCACCACGAATCTCCTCACATGATTGAAGGCTCTCTGTCGCTGATTGACAAAGCGTGTAGCGACGTGGGCGTGCGTGTCAACACTTGCTATGGCATCACCGATCGCTGGGACAACAATGGCCAACTTCATGCAAAAGTTTCGCCACTGTCCAAGATGACTGATGCTGCCAAGCGAGGGCTCTCAGAGTGCAATCGCTTTATTAAGGAAGGCGGTCGTGGCATGGTGGGTGTTCATGCTGCTTTCACCTGCAGTGACGAAACACTCGAGGCGGCAACAGATTTGGCGCAACAACTCAATGTCGGCGTTCACATCCATGTAGCAGAGGGCATTGATGACGCACATGCCGGAGATCGACTCGCGCACCTCGCTCAGGACAACTGGTTGCTTGTTCATGGTGTACATCTCAATACTTCGTTGCGAGGACGCCTAGTACACAATCCTCGGTCCAACATGAACAATCATGTTGGCTACGCCTCGCCAACCCTAAAGCCAAACACAATTTTGCTCGGCACCGATGGCATCTGCGCAGACATGCTTGAAGAATCTCGACTTGCCTACGCAAGACTTCGCGAATTTGACATCACGCAATCGCCCGACACCGTTTCCCAATGGCTGAACAATGGATATCAAATATTTCCGGAAGCAATGAACGATACGGTGACCTGGAATTATAATCATGCAAACAGCCCATGGCATGTTGCGTTTACTCCTGGCACGCGTGTTACTGACGTAACTATCGACAAAAATTTAGTACTCAGCAACGGATTGCCAACACGCGTTGATCTACATGAAATACGAGCAAAGGCTCACGAACAAGCAGTAAGACTTTTTGAAAGGTTGCAATAATGTCACTTCCAATCCAGGCAATTAATCCAGCAACTGGCAAGGCTCGTGTTGCGATCTATCTGCAGGATGCCCACCGCATTCGCGAAGGTATGGAATATGCGCAGTACGCAGAGTCCAAAGGTTTTGAGGCGGTGTGGCAGGCAGAAAGTCGGCTTGTGCGCGAAGCCACGGTGCCGATGGCAGCATTTGCTTCTGTAACAACAACTATCAAAGTTGGTTCAGGCGTTGTTGATTGCTGGAGCCGCAACCCAGCCCGACTCGCGGCAACATTTTCGACACTCGATGATCTCGCTCCTGGCCGAGTGATCCTTGGCATCGGAGCCTGGTGGGATCCGTTAGCACAGAAGGTTGGAATCTCGCGCGACAAACCTCTGCGCGCCATGCGTGAGATTGTTCTTAATGTTCGGGCCTTGCTCAACAACGAAACCGTCACATTCGATGGCGAGTTTGTGCATTTCGACGGCATCGAATTGGACTACGTCTATCAAGACCGGCGCGCCAAGAATGTTCCGATTTATATTGGTGCAACCGGAATGCAA
Organism: uncultured Acidimicrobium sp.; assembly: GCA_964532575.1. Taxonomy (GTDB): domain Bacteria; phylum Actinomycetota; class Acidimicrobiia; order Acidimicrobiales; family Ilumatobacteraceae; genus UBA3006. Next base: position 1,492 of record CAZHIN010000023.1, on the reverse strand, counting down.
ATGATGGAACTCACCGGAGAAATCGCCGATGGTGTTGTGCTCAACTACCTTGTGTCCCCCGACTACAACAAAAAAGCAATCGAAGCACTCAACTCTGGTGCCGACAAGGCCGGTCGAAAAATCGCCGACATCGACAGACCACAATTGGTTGTTTGCAGCGTGCACGAAGACCGCAAGACTGCTCTCAACATGGCTCGCGAAATGGTGACCCAATACCTTGGGCAACAACCGCACATCATGAAGGCATCGGGTGTTCCGCAAAGCTTGCTCGACAAGGTTGGCGAGGTGCTCACTTGGCCTGCCACACACGAGCAAGTAACTGCAGCATCAAAACTCGTTCCCGACGAGATTGTGCAGATGCTGACAGCAAGTGGTACCCCAGCAGAGGCTCGTGCAAGTGTCAAGCACTACATCGACAATGGCGCAACATGTCCAATTCTGTATCCGCTCGGCGATGTCAAGGCGATGATTGACACATTCGCAAATTGGGATGGGGTTTCATGACCGTTGCCGTTCCACTGACGATTGCCGAGGCACTCGACGCTCTGTCGAGTATTCCCGATGCACGCCTCATTCAAGGTGGCACCGACATGATGGTGGAGATCAACTTCAATCATTTCAAGCCGCAGCACGTGATCGCACTTCGTCGCGTGGACGAACTACGCAGATGGAAGACCAACGCCAACAACACCGTAACTATTGGCGCTGGTGTGCCATACCAAGAAATGGAAGTGGGACCGCTAAAAGATTTGTTGCCGGCCCTGGCACAAGCGGCGCGCACGGTTGGCTCACCACAGATTCGTGCGGCTGGCACTCTGGGGGGAAATTTAGGAACATGCTCTCCTGCTGGCGACGGGCTACCTGTGCTGTTTGCTCTAGATGCAATCGTTCATCTGCAGAGCAGCCAATCATCACGCGATCTTTCAATTCACGAATTCATGCTCGGAGTCAAGCGAAACGCTCGGCACGCTCACGAAATCATTACTGGGGTAACAGTTCCCCTGCTCAATGGCTGGCAGGGATACGCCAAAGTTGGTGTGCGCAATGCAATGGTGATCTCTGTTGCTTCGGCGTGTCTGGCCATCGACAAACCCACAAAGTCTGTGCGCATCGCACTCGGTGCTGTTGGCCCGACCATCATTCGATGCACAGATGCAGAAACTTGGCTGACACAGCAATTTGATCTTGCATCAACTACGCGAATTGACAGTGCTCTTGCCAAAGAGTTTGGTCGCCTTGTCGCGATTGAGTCCAAACCCATTGACGACCACCGCTCTACTGCCTCATACCGACGCCACGCAGTTGGCGTACTTGCTCAGCGACTGATTACAAGGGCATATCCATCATGAGCAACTCATTCGGTAACGAAATGTACACATTGCGCATCAACGGACAAGACCGACCAGTGCAAGATGCATGGGTCGGTGAGAGTCTGCTGTACGTACTTCGCGAACGACTCGGTTTGCCTGGCACGAAGGGTGCATGCGAACAA
>CAZHIN010000022.1:10246-19949 GCA_964532575.1 uncultured Acidimicrobium sp. | reverse complement strand
CGAAGCAGGGTGGTGAGCATGCGCACTGCGGTCGACTTGCCTGCACCGTTTGGTCCGAGAAATCCAAAAATCTCACCGGTCTTTACCGTGATGTCTATGCCATCAACAGCTTTGACATCTCCGAAATATCGAACAAGATTTTGGGCAACAATTGGATCAGTGCTGGAACTTGCAGAAGTATTCATACGACAAGAATACGACTGATGGTACGCACGGGCTTTACCGTGTGTGAATTAGTTGGCCGACTGAATCGCGCTCCACACTCGTTCTGGTGTGGCAGGCATATCGATGTGACGCACGCCCATGTGTGTGAGTGCATCTACAACGGCCGATTGCACGGCAGGAGTAGAGCCAATGGTGCCCGACTCGCCGATACCTTTTGCGCCAAGTGGGTTGCGGGGCGTTGGTGTCTCCATGTGGATGACTTCGAAACTCGGCAACTCTGCAGCCGAGATAAATGCGTAGTCGGCGAAGTTGGATGTGATCGGGTTGCCATCTTGGTCGTAGCGAACTTCTTCCAACAGTGCCTGTGCAGCACCTTGACCGATGCCGCCATGAATTTGACCATCCAATATCAATGGGTTAATCACTCGGCCCGCATCGTCGCATGCAACATGCCTGATCAGAGTGACTTTGCCTGTCTCGGTGTCGACTTCGACAACGGAAACGTGTGCGCCAAACGGAAATGTTGCACCGTTGGAAACAAAGTTTGATTCTTGAACCAAGCCGCCATCGGCTGCAAGTGCAGACGAAATATCGGCCCAAGTTTTTGCAACTGCAGGAGTACCTGCAACATGGAAAGCAGCAGTGAATTTGTCGAACACCACGTCGTCTTCATTGGCCTCGAGTAATCGTGCTGCGTGTTTGCGCGCCTGCTCAACGAGTTCTTTGGATGCTTGGTGTACTGCGGCGCCACCTTGTTGTAGCGAACGCGAACCCATCGTTCCACCACCAGACGGGATGGCGTCGGTGTCGCCCCACACAACGTCGATCATGTCCATTGCAATACCGGTCTCGTCACTTGCCAACATCGACCACGATGTGACGTGGCCTTGTCCGTGCGGTGATGTGCCGGTGTAGACAATGGCGCGACCGTTGGGAAGAATCTCGACCTTGCCGTATTCGCCCGAAGATGTTCCTGCTGTGATTTCGACGTACACGCTGATACCAACGCCAAGTTGTTTGGTGTTGTTCGTTGCGCGACGAGCAACTTGGTCTTTGCGAAGTTGTGCGTAGTTGGATGCCTCGAGCACTTTGTCGAGTGCTCCTTCGAAGTCGCCTACGTCGTATGTTTGCCCAATCGAGGTGGTGAATGGTTCGAAAAACTTAGGAATGAGGTTGATCCGTCGCACTTCGGCAGGGTCTTTACCGAGTTCGAGTGCGAATAAATCCATTGCACGCTCAATGGCAGCCGTTGCCTCTGGGCGGCCCGCACCGCGATATGCAACCATCGGTGTGGTGTTTGTAGCCACCGAAGTGGTGCGCACTTCAATCACTGGTATGTCATAGACGCCAGAAGCCATTGGACGGGTCATAAATGGGGCAAGGATTGCACCAACATCAACCCATGCACCCGAGTCTTGTAGCGCGTGCAATTGGTAGGCCGTGACTTTGCCTGCGCGGGTTCCACCAATGGTGATGTATTGAATTTGGCCACGGCCATGACCGAGGGCGACCATCGATTCGCTACGTGTTTCTGTCCAGCGCACCGGTTTGCCAACTTGCTTGGCAATTCGTCCCAGCAACAGATCTTCTGGGTATGCATCAATCTTTGCTCCAAAACCTCCACCGACATCTGGTGTGATGACGCGCACTTGCCCGGCTTCTAGTGCATTGATCTTCAGAATTGCATCGCGTGCACCTTGTGCATGTTGGGTCGACAGCCACTGCACCAAGCGACCGTTGTCCCATGCGGCTGCAGCACCACGCACCTCGAGTGGGCAAGGTGCTACTCGCTGGTTGACGAACCGACCCTTGACGACAACTTCGCAATCGGCGAACAATGCATCGCCCGTGTTGTCGGGCATGCCGATGGCGGTCGATTCAAAGACAACGTTGCTGCCAACTTCTTCGTAGATCAGCGTCGATGAGGTCATTGCTTGTTCAACATCGACCAGAATTTCGAGAGCGTCGTAGTCAACAATCACGCGCTCTGCCGCGTCTTCGCCTTGATTTGCTCGTTCAGTAAGAACTACCGCAAGTGGCTCGCCGACATAACGAACTTTTCCGCTTGCTAGCAGCGTGCGCTTGGCCATTGGGTTAAATGTTGCTTCAACTGGTTGAAGCCCAAGATCTTGCGCGGTGTAAACAGCAACCACGCCGGGCATTGTGAGTGCTTCAGAGACATCAATACTGGTGATGTTGGCGTGGGCAACTGTTGAGCGAACAAATGTTGCATGCACTGCTCCGACTAGCAGTGGTTCGTCGCGCAAGTCGTCTACATATACGCCACCAGTTGTGAGAAATTTTGGGTCTTCTTTGCGAAGAACACGGTTACCTAAAATACTTCCAGCCATTACTGCTCCTCTAGTGGGGACGCCCCAAGGTTAGTGAGTGTGTGGCGTTACGGAAGTAGTGGATCGAGCGAAATTTTGCCCTTCGCATCCTGCTGTGCTGCTTCGAGTGTTTTAACAAACATCATTGTCGAAACGATTGTGTATGGCCAGCGCTCGGGAAGCGTTGTTGAAAGTGCGGGTGTGTCCATCATCGGCACGCGGCGCTCGGAAGGGTAGAGATAGCCAAGTTGCGTGCGAATGGCATCGCGTAATCCGTTAGGCGATTGCAAATAGTTCACTTGATCTTGCATGTTTTCTACGATGTCTTCATAAGCAGCGTATTCTTGCTGCTTTGCGTTGAGCAGGTGGCGCTGGCTGATCCAGGTGCGCACGGGCACAACAAACAGTGTTATTGCAAGAGCAAAGACCACGAGAACCGCGAGTGGAACCGCAAACGCGCGCACTCCGCGATGGCGCACGAGATGCAGATCGGTACTTGACACCCTTCCATTGTGGCTGTTGAAGAGCCCTAAATGGGGGAGTATGTAGTTATCGCGCTACGGCTTGCTGGCCAAGATATTTGGCACGGCTACCTAAGAGTTGCTCGATGCGCAGCAATTGGTTGTATTTTGCCACTCTGTCGCTGCGTGCCGGAGCGCCTGTTTTGATCTGACCACAGTTTGTGGCAACCGCCAAATCGGCGATTGTTGCATCTTCGGTTTCGCCACTGCGGTGACTCATCACGCTTGTGTAGTGATTGTTGCGAGCGAGCGAAATGGTGTTGAGCGTTTCGGTAAGTGTGCCAATTTGATTGACTTTGATGAGCACACTGTTGGCCACGTGCTCATCAATACCGCGCTGCAAGCGTTGTACATTCGTGACAAATAGATCATCACCCACGAGTTGCACGCGAGAACCCAATGTTGTGGTGAGCGAAGACCATCCAGCCCAGTCGTCTTCTGCCATTCCGTCTTCGATCGAGACGATCGGGTATTTGTTGACCAGCATTGTCCACCACGCAACCAATTGATCGCTGGTAAAAACCTGACCCTCACCACTCAAGTGATATTTGCCATCTCTGTACAGTTCGCTCATTGCTGGGTCGAGCGCAATTGCAATGTCGATACCGGGCTTGAAACCTGCTGCTTCGATTGCGTCGACCAAAATTGCGATTGCGTCTTCGTTGCTCGAAAGATTTGGGGCAAAGCCGCCTTCGTCGCCAACTGCGGTGGCGAGTTTGCGATCATGCAACAACGATTTGAGCGTGTGATACGTCTCGACGCCCCAGCGCAATCCTTCAGAAAAACTTGATGCGCCAATTGGCATGACCATGAACTCTTGAAGATCAACGTTGTTGTCGGCGTGCACACCACCATTGAGCACATTCATCATCGGCACGGGCAAAACGCATGCAGCATCACCACCAATTGACTGGAACAGTGGCAGTTTGCGTTGAGATGCTGATGCATGAGCAGTTGCCAAGCTTGCGCCAAGAATTGCATTGGCACCAAGCCGAGATTTGTTTGGGGTGCCGTCGAGTTTGCACAACGCATTGTCGATTGCTGCTTGATCACTTGCGTCGCTACCGACCAGTGCTGATGCAATTTCGCTGTTGACATTGGCAACTGCATTCAGCACGCCTTTGCCCTTGAAGCGAGTGCCTCCGTCGCGAAGTTCGGTTGCTTCGTGCACACCAGTCGATGCGCCTGAAGGAACAATCGCTCGGCCGGTTGCACCCGATGCAAGAGTGACGTCTACCTCAACGGTTGGGTTTCCGCGCGAATCTAAAACTTCGCGCGCTGCAACGTGGCTGATCTTGCTCATTGAACGATCTTATTGTTTTTTGACTTCGTCCCACAATGCATCAAGTTGCTCTAGTGGTGCATTGGCAAGATCGATTTTGCGGGACAGTGCTAGTTGCTCAACCTGCTCGAAACGATGGCGAAATTTGTCACTTGCTCCGCGCAGTGCTTGTTCGGCGTCGTGGCCAAGGTGGCGCGACAGATTGACCACGCTGAACAGCAAGTCGCCCAACTCCATTCGCACCGTTTGTGGGTCGCTATTGAGCGCAACTGCTTGACGAATCTCTGCAGATTCTTCGATTATTTTTTCAAATGCCCCATCGGCATTTGGCCAGTCGAAACCAACATCTGCTGCTCGTTTCTGAATCTTTGTGGCGTATTGCAGCGATGGCCCAGACTTGGCCACACCAGAAAATGTAGATGCGGCACCTTCAGTCGATTTTTTTTCTGCACGCTTTACTTCGTCCCACGTTTGCACTACGTCGTTTGCGCTAGTTGCAACAACATCTCCAAACACGTGTGGGTGTCGACGTACCAACTTGTCGTGTATTGATCGTGCTACATCGGCCATGCTGAAACGACCCTGCTGTTCGGCAATAGTTGCGTGAAACTCAACTTGGTAGAGCAAGTCGCCGAGTTCTTCAATGAACGCTTCGTCGGTTGCTGGATCGTTAGCATCGAGCGCTTCGATGGCATCAACTACTTCGTATGTTTCTTCAATCAGATGCTTGATGAGAGAATCGTGGGTCTGCTCTTGATCCCATGGGCATTGCTCGCGCAATGTGCGGGCCAATTGATGTAGTCGAGCCAATTCGCCCGCCACTGGCTCGGCCATTTGTGGAATGTACAACGTGGTGAGGTGATCGGCTGGCAGAACGCGATCAAGTTCTTGCCATGTGGTGTGCTCCACACGTTGATCGGGGAGACCGAGGTGATGCAGCAACACGACTGGCTCGTTGCCGTTCGCAGATTCGTGCGACAACTTGACATCGGAGAGCACCCAATCGGCATGTACCTGAGCAACGAGTAGCGGTCCGCGTTCGCCGGATGCTTCGAGTGCAAAACGGTGGCCGTCGATAAGACGTACTCCTGCATTGACAGGATCGATACCGAGTGCTTCCCAAGCAAGATCCAAAAAACTTAAAGCCGGTAGTACGTGCACCTCAACTCGCGAGTCGATACGCAACTGCGCCACACTCGACTCGAGAATGAGCGGCGAACCTGGCACCGCATACAACACCTCGCCATGTTGAAGAGCAGCCGCAACAACTGCTTCGGTGATCGCGCCGTACACATCTTCAAAGGTTGGAAGCGTGTCGTACAGCGAATCAAAACTTGTTGCTCTTGGCATCAAGTCGGCAGTTGGATGTCGCTTTGTGCGAACAAACTGCACGTCGATGCGTTCGATTGCATCGAGAGTTGCTTGCGTGACTGTATTGCGTGGTCCTGGGCCGAGGCCCACAATCACAACACGTGCGGTCATGACTGGTGAATCTTGACCGATTTAGTTGGCGACGATTTTGTTGGTGGCCGCATCGAAGTGACCGTACTGCGAACCAACTGTGACTGTGCTTGTGGCAAGAAGTCCGACAACGAGCATTTGTCCTGGTGTTTTTGCCAAGAGCGCGTTGAGCGACAAGTTGATGTCTGCGTATGGGCGAACCAAAATCACGTGGTAACCAAAGCTGCTCTTGACTGGGCCGGATGGAACACCAGGTTTTGCGAGCAATGCACCCGCAGTGAAACCGGCATCAAACTGTGCTTGGTAATCACTGAGCAACAAGCAGTCGCCATCGGCACTTCCAAGTACTCCACCTGTTTCGCCGGCGTTTGGCTCGATTGAATATTCGCCAGCCAATTTTTTGAAGTCTCCACCCTCATTGAGCAGCTTCAAAACTTTGTCGGCGGTTGCCGATTCTTTGACGAGGATGTGTTGTACGCACATTGCGCCGAGTGACGCAGGTGCTTTTTCGTACATTGCCGCAACTTCTTTTTCTGCTGGCGCTTTAATGCGAGCGAGCGCCAAATCTTCTGCATTCATTGACAAGATGAGATCTTTTAGGTCTGGGCCTAATGCATCAAAGTTTGGATCCTGTTGCATCTGCTTGAGCACAGCGTCTTTGTCTGCCTGAGTTGCTGACTCTTTGTATTGCTGAACAATCTGGCTCGTAGCAAGACCGCGCAACATTGCACCGAGTACTGAACGTGCAACATCGCCTGTGGCCTTACCATTCTCGAGAGTGATCTGCTTCGCGTCTGCTAATTGAAGAATCGTTTTTTCAAACTTGTCAACCGAAACATTGTCGCCGTTGAGCGAGAGAGCTTCTTTTACTGTGGAAGAAGACCCGCAACTTGTAGCAACAAGAACCAACGAAACAAGCATCGCTGCAAGTGCTGTCGGGCGACGGAAACGGTTGGTTTGAGGGGTATTTGTGGCGATTGACATCTGATAGAGCCTAGTTGGCTGGCTCAACAAGTTCTTGGAGCAAACCAACGAGATAGGTCACAGTTGCGCCATCATCAATTTTTGGATTTGTTGCTCGTGGCAATGTGACAACGAGTTGTTTCATCTTCTCGTTCCAGTCTGGGCTTTTAGCAATGCGTTGCAAACGCATGACTTCACTTGCTTTGAGTGAGATGGGCAACATCCGTGCTCGTCCGTCGGCCACAACCAACTCGCGCAAACCGAGTCGATGGCATTCTGCGCGCAACAGACCCACGTTGATGAGTGCAAGCGCTGGTTCGGGCAGCGCGCCATAGCGGTCGAGCCATTCGTTGCGGATGTCTTCTACGTCTGCGATTGATGTGACGGCTGCAAGTCGGCGGTACGCATCCAAGCGTGACTCTTCTTTGGTGACATAGTCGGTTGGCAAGAATGCATTGGTTGGCACATCGAGTTTGAGTTCGGGCACGAGTGGGGGCACTTCCTCGCCCTTCATTTCGGCAACGGCCTCGGTGACGAGTTGGCAATAGAGGTCGTAACCAACTGCCGCAATGTGTCCGCTCTGGGCTTCGCCAAGCAAGTTTCCGGCGCCACGAATCTCGAGATCGCGCATTGCAATTTTAAATCCACTACCTAGTTCGGTTGCTTCGCCAATTGTTTTGAGTCGCTCGTACGCATCTTCTGAGAGCACACGATCTCGAGGATGAAACAGATACGCATACGCACGCGACCCGCTGCGACCAACACGACCACGTAATTGGTGTAACTGTCCAAGGCCTAACAAGTCTGCGCGCTCAACAACAAGTGTGTTGACAGTAGGCATGTCGATTCCGCTCTCGATAATGGTTGTGCACACGAGCACGTCGTATTTGCCTTCCCAAAAATCAATCACTGTCTGTTCGAGTAGTGCCTCGTCCATCTGGCCGTGTGCAACAGCGATGCGGGCCTCTGGCACCAATTCGCGCAACTCGCGCGCACGGTCTTCAATTGACTGCACGCGGTTGTGCACCCAAAACACTTGGCCGTCGCGTAACAGTTCGCGACGAATTGCTTCGGTGGCCACACGTTCATCTTGCTCACCAACAAACGTGAGGATTGGTTGTCGGTCGGCCGGCGGAGTTTGCAACAGTGACAGATCGCGAATACCCACAAGGCTCATCTCGAGTGTGCGGGGGATTGGGGTTGCAGTAAGCGTGAGCACATCAACATTTGTTTTAAGTTGCTTCATCGCTTCTTTGTGAGTGACTCCGAAGCGCTGCTCTTCGTCTACAACCAAGAGACCGAGGTCTTTAAACTTGATGTTGTCTTGCAACAATCGGTGTGTGCCGATGACACAATCGATTTCTCCTGTTGCAAGGCCAGCAATAACTTTTTTGGCTTGTGCTGCAGTAAGGAAGCGCGAGATCACCTCGACGCGGATTGGGTAGCCGGCGAAGCGGTCACTAAATGTGTTGCCGTGTTGAGAAGCAAGCAGAGTTGTGGGAACAAGAATTGCAACCTGTTTGCCGTCTTGCACACACTTGAATGCTGCACGCACCGCAACTTCGGTTTTGCCAAAACCAACATCGCCGCATACAAGCCGATCCATCGGCACGCTTCGTTCCATGTCTGCTTTTACGAGGTCAATAGCAGTGCGCTGATCGGGTGTTTCAACAAAGGGGAACGCGCTTTCCATTTCGTGCTGCCACGGTGTGTCTTGAGAAAACGCATGGCCCACTGCGTTAACCCGGCGCTGATAGAGCACCACGAGTTCTTGAGCGATCTCACGAACAGCCGAGCGCACCCGTTGTTTGGACCTTGCAAAGTCGCTGCCGCCAAGGCGATGCAGGGTTGGTTTTTCTCCGCCGATGTATTGGCGTACTCCGTCGATGTGATCGGTTGGTACATATAACTTGTCGCCGTCTTTGTAGGCAAGCAACAAATAATCACGCTCGGATCCGCTGATCTGTCGCTTGACCATTCCTTCATAGCGACCAACACCGTGATAATGGTGCACGACATAATCGCCCGGTTTGAGATCTTGAAAAACCGAAACGGTGTCGCGCTTGCTTGACTTTGCGCGTGGTTGTCTGTGCATGCGCCGACGCCCTGTGAGGTCTGCTTCGGCAATGATCGACAGTTTGCAATTGGGTAGCGACATGCCGTAGTGCAGCGGTGCAACAATCACGGTTACTGACACGCCTTCTTGCGAGAAAACTTCTTTCAGTCGCTCGGCAGACCCAGCACCTTCTGCGGCAATAACGATTGTCCATTTCTCTGTCAGCAATTGTTGAACGCGTTTTGCCGTTGCTTGCGCGTCGCCAGTGATAGGACCCCAACCAGTGGAAAGCACTGAAGGTGCATCGACGGTTTCGGCCGGAAGCGACAACGAGGTAGCCCGCAACGATGCTGACGAGCCAAGCAGTCTGTCGATCTCGGCGTGCAGACGAGGGAAAGTTTTGTCGGCATCGCGAGCCCACGTGGATGCAAGTGCTCGAGCGAGGTCGTCTTCTTCTGCGAGCAAGTCGTGCGCGCGGTCGCGCATGCGTCGGGGTTCAACCAACATCAGTTCGCAGTCATCTGGCAAAACATCGGTGAGCAACAAATCTTGTTCAATCAACCACGGCAACCAACTTTCCATGCCATCAAAGTTGCCGCCGTCAGCCAAGCGGTCCCAGTGTTCGCGACCCCACGACTCGGTGGCAACGAGCGACCGCGCTCGATCCATGACCTGGTCGTCTAGTTGCAACTCGCGCGCCGAGAAAATGACTGCTTCATTGAGCGGCTCAGTAGATCGCTGATCATTGACATTGAACGAGGTGAGTCTGTCTACTTCGTCGCCCCACAAGTCGATGCGCACAGGAGTATTGGACGTGCTCGGAAAAATATCGATGATCGACCCACGACGTGCAATTTCTCCGCGGTGCTCAACGAGTTCTTCGCGGCGATAACCAAAACGAGCGAGCGTCGAGATCAACGCATCC
>CAZHIN010000022.1:0-10236 GCA_964532575.1 uncultured Acidimicrobium sp. | reverse complement strand
CGAGTTCGGCGCCAGGGCGCACGATGATCGGTTCAAACGTGGTGGCATTTGGACCAAGCTTTTGTAGCAGTGCTCGCACCGATCCAATAACCACTTGTGGACGTTCGGAACCGCGCATGCGCCACAACACCTCCATTCGTCGACCCATCGTTTCGACACTTGGGCTCACACGCTCGAAGGGCAGTGTCTCCCACGCAGGAAACAGCAATGCGTTTTGCACACCCAGAAACTGCACGAGATCGTCATGCAATTGTTGGGCGCCCGTGCCGGTGGGGGTTGCAACAATCAGCGTTGTTTTAGGTGCGCGAGCGCTCAATGCGCTGATAATGAGTGCGCGTGCATTTTCTGCCACAGCGAGCACCGAGTTTTTACCGCCAATTTCGCCAAGTGCTGGCTCGTGACCTGCGAGGACAGCGAGTTCAGAGAGAAGCATGGAGGTAATTCTGCAATGCGGCGGCGATTAACGGGCGTTGATCTGTTGCATGGCAGCCTGCGCGCCTTGTTCGACAATCAAAACAACTGCCTCTGCGGCAGTTACAACTGCAATGTCGAGCACCTGGCGTTCATTTTGCGGCACTCGTGACAACACATGATCAGCGCCTTCTTCTTTTGAGCTTGGTTTGCCGACGCCGATACGTACTCGCACAAACTCTTGAGTCTTGAGATGTGTCGAGATGGAACGAAGGCCGTTGTGCCCAGCCAACCCGCCGCCGATCTTGATGCGCACCACACCAGGCTCTAGATCGAGTTCGTCATGCACGATAATGATTTGGCTGGGGTCGGTGATTCCGTAACGCAATGCGAGTGGACCAACTGCATTGCCGCTGTCGTTCATAAATGTCGTTGGTGTTGCGAGCAGTAGGTGAGTGCTGCCCGAATGCACTTCGGCAACAAGTGCGCGGTCGCGCGATGCTTTGAGTGCAACCGAATATTTTTTAGCCAACGCATCGACGACATCGAAACCGACATTGTGTCTTGTGCCTGCATAGTCGCGACCGGGATTGCCGACACCAACAATCAGCGCGTTGAAAGGAGTGCCTCGCCGCTCGGGCCGCTTATTGCGACCGAACAGCGCCATACGAACTAGGAAGCAGCTGGCTTGTCGTCGCCGGCAGCAGGTGCTCCAGCGGCAGGTGCGCCAGCAGCGTCGGCGGCAGGTGCGACGACAATCTTTTCGGCTTCGGCCTTGGTTGTCAACACGGTGACAATCACGATGTCTTCATCGAGCACCGCGGTGACACCCTTTGGCAACTTGATATCACCCATGCGGATGACGTCGTTCATTGTCATGCTGGTGACGTCGATCAAAATTTCGTTTGGAATGTTGTCTGCTGATGCACGCACTTCAATGCGATCAACTGCAGCGTCAACGAGTCCGCCTTCTGCGAGCACTGCTTTTGCTGTACCAGTCAAGTGAACAGGGACCGACATGGTGATCTCTTCGGTCAAGTCGATCTGCATAAAGTCAACATGGCTGACCGTGCGCTTGACTGGATCGCGCTGCAACTCTTTGACAATTGCTGGATACTTCTTGTCGTCAACATGCAACTCAAGAATGGTGTTGGCGCCAGCAGGACCCGACAGGGCAATGCGCAGATCGCGACGACCGACGGTGAACAAGATTGGTGTCATGCCGTGACCGTAAATAACGGCTGGGATGCTCTCGGCATTGCGAATGCGGCGCGATTCTGGGCTACCTGTTGCGCGGCCGGTCTTGGTGGTCAGTGTGGTTGTCATATTAAAAACTCCGAAGTTAGAACGGCTGGTCAGTGTATAGCCACAAAAGGCCGATTTGATCAGTCAAATGCGGTTGGTGACGACTGATTACGACTGGTTTTCGCCGTCAAACAGGTCGCTGACCGAGGTCTCATCGAACACCGCTGCGAGGGCATCGGCCAAGATCTTGGCCACAGAAAGCACTTCGATTTTGGCAATCTGCTTTTCTTTTGGCAGTGGCAGCGTGTTGGTGAGCACGACGCGACTGATCACCGATTTTTCGAGGCGCTCAATGGCTGGGCCTGAGAGCACACCGTGTGTGGCCATTGCCCACACTTCGGTTGCGCCACGGGCCATCAACAAATCGGCAGCACTGACGATGGTGCCGCCAGTGTCGATCATGTCGTCGGCCAAGATGCACAAGCGGCCTTCAACTTCACCGATGACTTCTTTTGCCACGGCAACGTTGGTGGTGTTTTTTGGACGACGCTTGTTGATGAATGCAACGTCTGCGTTCATGTCTGCAAGATGTTGTGCAAAACGCTCTGCAACTTTTACGCGACCAGCATCAGGCGACACGATCACAACTTCGTTGCGCGCATGTTGGCGCACATATTTTTCAAGCACTGGCATTGCAGTGAGGTGATCAACCGGGCCTTCAAAGAATCCTTGAATCTGGCCGCTGTGCAAGTCAATTGAGACCATGCGCTTTGCGCCAGCAGCCTTAAACAAATCGGCAATCAAGCGAGCAGTAATTGGCTCGCGACCATCTGATTTTCGATCTTGGCGCGCGTATCCGTAAAACGGACACACTGCGGTGACGCGCTTTGCTGACGCGCGATATGCGGCGTCAATCATGATCAGTTGTTCCATGATCGAGTCGTTAATGCTGCGACCTTCGGTCGAACAATGTGTTTGCATGATGAATACATCACCGCCGCGAACGCTTTCTCCAAAGCGTGGACGCAACTCGCCGTTAGCAAACTCGACAATATTGGCATCGCCCAACTGCACTTCGAGATGTGCCGCAACTTCTTGGGCAAGCACTGGGTGGGTGCGACCCGAATAGAGAGCCATTCGTTTTGTTGTGACTTTGTCAATCGTCTTGTTCATGAGTCTCTCTAACTGGCGATGAGGCTTTGGAGCCGTTTTAAACAGTGTAGAACGAACGCGTTGCTCGCGAAAAAGCCACGACGATTTTCGAGTTCCGGGGAGAGGACTCGAACCCCTATATACGGGACCAAAACCCGTTGTCCTGCCATTGAACGACCCCGGAGAGACGGCAATACGGTACTCAATCTAATCGCCGTTTGCTTATTTGGTCTTAGTTCCCGCTAGCGTGCTGTGCGCTATGGGTTCACTTGTAAAACGTCGTCGTAAGCGGATGCGCAAAAAGAAGCACAAGAAGATGCTTCGTCGTACCCGCCACCAGCGCCGCAAGTAATTTCATTATCGCTGGCCTGGGCCAATGGCCCGCCTAGCGAGTCTGTGTTACTACAACAGTTGCTTTTGGCAGGTCTTTTGCCAATTCTAAAAACGCTCCGTCGAGCCACCAAGTGGCTCCGCTTCCCGCCAAAACCGGTGCTTGACCGCATGCTTGAGCGATGTTGTCGTGCCACTCTTGCAATCTTGGCTCGACAATAAGTGCGGCCTGCTGGAGATCGTTGGGATTGTTTGTGGTGGTGTTGCCAGTCTTTGCCAGATCGTCCCATGCTTTGTACACGGCTGGAGTCGACACCCCAAATGGGGGAATGACCAACGTGATTTCGCGTCGTACGGGTGGAAGTCTGTCGATCACTTCGCCAATGCCGCGCACTCGAGCGCGACCACCGATCATGCAAAACGGAATATCGGCTCCGAGTCGTGACGCGGCCTCGAGATCGGTGAAGCCAGCCCAATTCAAAATCGCCGCGGCATCTGCAGAGCCACCACCAAGCCCGCCACCGCTTGGAATATTTTTTTCGATCTGCACTCGCGCACGGCGACCTGCAAGCGCGAGAGCGCGACTCACCAAGTTGTCTGATTCGGTCGAAACTCCGTTGCTAAACGGCCCATCAAAGTTGAGACCATCTTCATTTGGCGTGATGCGCACTTTGTCGACCAAGTTGAGCGTGACCATTTCTGCGTCAATGAGATGAAAGCCGTCTTCGCGTACACCAGTAATGCGCAGGCTGAGAGTCAGTTTTGCTGGAGCATCAATGATTATCGACGTGTTACTTGCCGTGTTCATGTGCTTGCCAACTTGTCGTGTTGGGCAACACACAACCTGCCCCACGCATACACGTCGAGTTCTTCTGCTCGGGCTTCTGGAGACACATCGGCACGAGTAAATGTTTCTGGTGCGATGACGCCCGCCAAAACTCGGCGAAGCATTTTGCGACGTTGACCAAAACCAGTGCGCACGAGAGTAAAAAACTGTGTTGGGTCAACACCGGGTACTGCGGGTGCTGCGCGGCGCTTGATGTCGACAAGAGCCGAAGCAACATTTGGTTTTGGAAAAAAGACTGACGCCGGCACGTCGCCAACAATTGATGAAGTTGCCCAGTACGCAATCTTGACGCTGACCGCGCCGTAAGCGGGGGTGCGCACCGGTGCGACAAATCGTTCGGCAACTTCTTTTTGCACCATCACCAACATGTGCTCGACGGCTGGAGCGCCGTCGAGCAGGTCGGCAACAAGTGGTGTGGCCACGTTGTAGGGCAAATTTGCAACTACGTGCCAGTGTTTGCTGCGTGCCTGCAGAGGTGCCCAGTCCAATAACAGTGCATCACCGTGAATGACCTCGACATTTGGCAGATCTTTCACGACGCTGCGCAATACTTCGACAACACCGTTATCTATTTCAATCGCAACGATAGTTGCGCCAGTTTCGGCAAGCGCCAATGTGAGCGAACCTAGGCCTGCACCAATCTCGAGCACAAAGTCGCCAGGGCCTACGCCCGCGAGTCGCGCGATGCGTCGCACCGTGTTTGCATCGACGACAAAGTTTTGACCAAATGCCCGACGTGGTGACAGACCATGAGCGCTGAGCAACTCGGAGATGTCGTTGCGAGTGTGCGTCACCAGGAAATCTTTACAGGAATAGGCGAGTCGATGAGGTCGGCGAGTTTGATAAAGACACTCGTGTGCAAAATAATGGTGACGCCGTTTGGTACGAGCAGACTAAAAACATTTGTGCAGGTGATACTGCGACCGTTATTGATGTTGGTCACAGTTACATTTCGTCCAATTGGGGCTTCGATGCTGTAACACACCGGAGTTTGTGTGTAACCCAAGTTGCTGTACGAGGCAGTGCCGGTAATGACATTGGTTTGCGCTGCGGGGTACGCAATGGCAGCCGACCCGGTTGGTGCGAGGGGTGCTGGACCACCGAGAATGACTGGTGCAGGAATTTCGGTCTCGTCGATTGGTGGAACAGTTGTGGCAATTGTGACTGTGGTTGTTACTGCGTCGCTTGAATTGCCGTTGAAGCCTCGCACCCCAAACATGATGATCAGTGTGATCGCAGTGAGTACCGCGATGCGTCTCCGCTCAAAAACCGACAGAACCACCTAAAACACGCTACGGAGCAATGCCGGGAAACGCAAGGCGAGCATTGCGAGTCGTTGTTTGAGCAAGTTGAGCAACGGGTTCGCCACGCAAGTCGGCAATGAAGGTGCCAACTGTTGGCACGAGCGAAGGTTGATTTGGTCTGCCGCGATGTGGCACCGGTGCAAGAAATGGAGCGTCGGTTTCGAGCAGCATTTTTTCTGCCGGACACCACAACGCAGCTTCTCGCACATCGTCTGCAGTTTTAAACGTAACGATTCCAGAAAAAGACAAGTACGCACCGCGCTTCACACACTCGCGAGCTTCGTTTTCGCCGCCAGTAAAACAATGAAAGATCGTGCGCTCGGGTACGCCAACGCTGTCGAGTACATCAAACGTGTCAGCCCATGCTTCGCGTGTGTGAATGACGAGTGGCAAGTTGTGTTTGTTGGCTACATCTATTTGTGCCGCGAACACATCGCGTTGCACATCGCGATCAGAGTGATCGTAATAAAAGTCAAGACCGCATTCACCGATGCCGACAACTCGTGGTGCATCAACAAACGGCAACACGGTGTCGAGACCGAGTTTGGCATCGTGCGGGTGTAAGCCAACCGTGGCCCACACATCGCTATGAAGTGCCGCAATAGCTATCGCTTGTTGCGTAGTGGTGGCATCGGTGCCAATAACGATCATTGTTGTTACGCCTGCATCACGCGCGGCCTGCAATGCGCCGTCGGCACCACCAGGAATTGTCTCTTCATACACATGGCAATGCGTATCGACCCACTCGATTGGTTGCATGGTCTGACTGGTCATGCAGTTTTGCGTGGGAAGAGCGGATCGCCCTTCACAACTGTGACGCCGCCGGGGTATTGGCCCCACTTGGTGTCGGCATCAATTCGCAAATCGGTGATCGAGCCCTTGAGACCAATGCGACTCCAAATTTCTTGGGTACTTGTAGGCAACGCAGGGTTGGCCAAGATCGTGACAATGCGAAGTGCTTCAAGAGCATCGCCCATCACGCGGTCAACTGCTTCGCCAACTTCCATTTTCCATGGCTCATTGTTTTCGAGATGTGAGTTTGTTGCACGAATCAAGTTCCACGTTGCTTCAAGAGCCTTGCTTGGCTGCACTTGTGCCCATGCATCTTTGGTTTCGCTCACCGCAGTTGCTGCAATTTGTGCAAGCGGGCTATTTAGCGTTGGCTTTGGTCCAAGACCGCCACATTTTTTTTCGACAACCGTGGCAATGCGCGCAGCCAAGTTGCCGAGGTTGTTGGCAAGGTCAGAGTTGTAGCGACTAATCAGGCCCTCATAGGTGAAGTCTCCGTCGTTGCCATATGCGGTGTCTGCGAGCACGTAATAACGAAAGCCGTCTACTCCAATGTCGTCAATAAGGTCGAGCGGGTTAACAACATTGCCAGTTGTCTTACTCATCTTTTCGCCACCAACAAGTAGCCAACCGCCAACTGCCCAACCTTTAGGTGGCTCAATACCCGCAGACATCAACATTGCCGGCCAGTACACGCAGTGAAAGCGAATGATGTCTTTGCCGATGAAGTGATAATCGACAGGCCATCTTTGCGCAAACGCTTTTTCGTCTGTGCCGTAACCAAGCGCAGTGATGTAGTTGGCAAGCGCATCAAACCACACGTACGCCACATGCGATTTGTCCCATGGAAGCGGAATGCCCCATGTGAGTGTTTTGCGACTGATCGAAAAATCGTTGAGCCCACCTTTGATGAAACCGATTACTTCGTTCATGCGGAAGCCAGGTGTGATGGCTTGCGGGTGATCGGCGTACCACTTGAGCAAACGGTCTTCAAAACGCGACAAGCGAAAGAAATAATTTTCTTCCTCTACATAGGTGGTTTTGGTGTGATGAATAGGGCAGTTGCCGTTTTCTAATTCGTCTTCGAGAAAATAGGCTTCGCAGGCCACGCAGTATTGGCCTTGATATACGTCGGACTCGATATCGCCAGCGTCGTAACACGCCTGCAAGAGTTTTTGCACACCAACGGCATGGCGCTTTTCGGTTGTACGAATGAAGTCGTCGTGAGTGATGTTGAGTCGCTGCCAGGCTTGCTCAAACAGTGGCGCGATTGAGTCGGCAAATGCTTGTGGTGTTACTCCTTTAGCGTCTGCTGCCTGCTGAATCTTGAGGCCGTGTTCGTCGGTGCCGGTGAGCAAATGCACGTCGTCGCCGAGCAACCTGTGCCAGCGTGAAACTGCGTCGGCAATGATCGTTGTATACGCGTGACCAAGGTGCGGCTGGGCATTTACATAATAAATAGGAGTCGTCGAACTGAACTTTGTCACGGCTCCACACTAATAGTCTGAACAGATGACATTTGCCTTTGATTTAGCAACTGCAGTGCACGAGCAACAAATCGGTGAGTATTCAGGAGTCGTGCACGACGGATGGGACATTCGAGGCAATGCAAACGGTGGATATGTGATGGCACTCGTTGCGTCAGCGATGCGCAGCGCATCACAACGCCAAGACCCAATCTCGGTGACAGCGCATTATTTGGCACCGTTACCGCCGGGTGATGTGCGCATCGCAACAGAAATTGTGAAGCGCGGCAAAACGTTTTGCACAGTTTCTGCTGCGATGCATCAAAATGGGCGAGAAGCGGTGAGAGCTATTGGTGCGTTTGGTGAAGCAGCAGGGCACAATGACGTTTCCGAATCTCTTTTTCATGTCGACATCGCGCCACCAGTATTGCCACCGATAAGTGCATGTTCGCGACGACCTGCATCTGGCCCTGGGTTCAGCATGGGGCTCATGGACAGGCTCGATATCTGGCTTCACCCTGACGACACCGGTTTTGCGCGCGGAGAACAAAGTGGCAAAACCGTTGTGCGTGGGTATATCAATTTTTCAGATCAGCGTCCCATAGACACGCTTGCGTTATTGCTCGTTGCGGATGCATTTCCGCCACCCGTGTTTCAAGTCATGACTGTGGCTGGTTGGGTGCCAACTGTTGAACTCACGGTGCATGTACGTGCGATTCCTGCGCCAGGCCCGTTGCGTTGCGTGTTTAGCGCACACGTAGTGCAAGGTGGAATGTTTGAAGAAGACGGAGAGATCTGGGATTCAACTGACACACTTGTTGCGCAATCGCGGCAGATTGGGCTCGTGCCAAAACTGTAATTATTTGAGCATCAATGCAAGTTCGTACACGTGGCGCTTTTGTATGCCGTACTTGGCCGCGACCTTGGCAGCCGCATCTTTTTTGCTTGAGCCACTATTCAGTTCGTTGCGCAACGCTTGATTGATTTCATCATCTGTTGGTGGTGCTGGTGGTTTCGCGCCTTCAAGCAGCACAACGTATTCGCCGCGAGGCTCGGTGGTCTGCGCATATTTCACCGCGTCGTGCAATGTTCCGCGCCACATTTCTTCATGCAGTTTGGTGAGTTCGCGTGCTAACACGACTCTACGCATTGCTCCACAAGCAGTTTCAAGTTCATCAAGTGTTTTCTCTAGACGATGTGGTGCTTCATAGAGAACGACCGTGCGCATTTCGGCTGCCACGTCGTCAATGCGGCGAGAGCGGTCGCTGCCACTGCGCGGTAAGAAACCCTCAAAGACAAATCGTGCAGTTGGCAAACCACTCATCACCAGTGCCATTGTGAGAGCTGATGGTCCAGGTATTGCCGACACGTTGATGCCTGCGTGTAGTGCTGCTTTGACAAGTCGTTCACCCGGGTCGCTGATGCCTGGCGTTCCGGCATCGCTCACCAATGCAACATCAATGTCGTCGAGTAACAGTGCAACCACGTGCTCGCAAGCATCGTGCTCGGTGTGCTCGTTAATCACGACATATTTTTTGCCCGACAAACCAAAATGTTGCAACAACAAACCCGTGCGTCGAGTGTCTTCACAACAAACGACAGCGACTGAACCAAGTGTGTCTATGGCTCGCTGCGACATGTCGCTCAGGTTGCCAATGGGTGTAGCAACGAGAGTGAGTGTGCCGCTCATGCGCTGCGCACTTCGATCAAGTCGCCAACTTGCACGCCAAATCGTTCAATTGACCCCGATGACATCTCGACAATTGTTGTTGATCGACCAACGGGTGCCGCAATGCGCATTGGTTTGAGATGTTCAGTTTTTACAACCAATCCTGTGGCGTCCAAATACAGCACATCGATTGCGCACTTCATACCAATTGAGTGAATCCATTTGCACGGCGAAATAACGAGAGCAGAATCAATGCTTGTCTGACCAATCAGACCACGCCGACGCGATTTTGCGGTATTTGCAATATCGGCACTTGCGAGAACCTTGCCATCACACATCAGCCAAGCTGGAGAAAGCGGCTGAGTCTTCATAGTGCTAAGCGTATTACTAACTATTGTGTCGAATTTCCAGTGTGTCGCCGTCGCAGACTTCGTAATCTTTGCCTTCAACGCGGATCTTGCCAAGTTCTTTTGCCTTGTTCCACGAACCAATTGCCAACAACTCGTCCCACGCGATCACGTCTGCGCGAATAAAGCCGCGTTGCAAGTCGGAGTGAATTTTGCCAGCGCACTCTGGAGCCTTTGCTCCCGCGTTAAATGTCCATGCACGAGTTTCTTTTTCACCAGTTGTGAAATATGTGCGCAAGCCAAGCAGGTGATATGCAGAGCGCACCATGCGCGGCAGCGCACCTTCGCCGAGACCGAGTGCTTCGAGCATTTCAATTCGGTCTTGGCCGGTTAACTGCGCGGCTTCGGCTTCGAGTTGCACGCTCATGCCAAGCACCTCAACCGTGCTTGCACTTGCGCTGCCTGGTGGCGCCAACTCGGCGCGCACAAGGGCTTCCATTGCAGGAATGGTGTCGAGTTTGTCTTCTGCAACGTTGACTACCGCGAGCACGCGGCGCGTGGTAAGCAAAAAGTGTGGAGCAAGCAGTAAGCGATCATCTTCGGAAATGCCCGCGCGATACAGCGGGCGACCTTCGGCCAAGTGAACTTGCGCGCGCTCGAGTGCTTCCATTTCTTC
>CAZHIN010000021.1:0-21854 GCA_964532575.1 uncultured Acidimicrobium sp. | reverse complement strand
CGGCGCGCTCGAGCAAGCGGCTGTGTAGGTAAAACACGTCGCCTGGGTAAGCCTCGCGACCTGGTGGACGTCGCAAGAGCAATGACATCTGGCGATACGCCTCTGCTTGCTTTGACAAGTCGTCGTACACAACAAGTGCGTGCTCGCCGTTTTCCATCCAGTGCTGACCAATTGCACAACCCGCGTATGGAGCGAGGTATTTAAACGGTGCAGGATCAGATGCTGGTGCAGCCACAACGACGGTGTATTCGAGTGCGCCGTACTGACGCAACACTTCTACCGTTTGTGCAACAGTCGAACCTTTTTGACCGATAGCAACGTAGATGCACTTCACACCCAAGCCGCGCTGGTTAATGATGGTGTCGATCGCAATTGTGGTCTTGCCGGTCTTGCGGTCACCAATGATCAACTCGCGCTGACCACGACCGATTGGTGTCATGGCATCGATGGCTTTGATGCCTGTTTGCAATGGTTCGTGCACTGGCTTGCGGCCCATGATGCCTGGCGCCTGTACTTCTACGCGGCGTGAGATTGAACCAACGATGTCGCCCTTGCCGTCAATTGGTGTGCCGAGCGCGTTGACAACGCGTCCCAACATTGCATCACCAACTGGTACCGACAAAATGCGACCGGTTGCTTTTACTGGTTGACCTTCTTCAATCGAGAATGCTTCACCGAGCACAACAGCACCGATCGAGTCTTCGTCCAAGTTGAGAGCCAAGCCCACAACGCCGCCCTCAAACTCGAGCAACTCATTAACGGCGCAATCTGGCAAGCCGCTGACGCGAGCAATACCGTCACCCACTTCTGTCACGCGACCAACGGTGCGTGCCTCAGTGGACGGCTTGTAGCCATCGAGTCCTTTGGTAATCGCTGCCGCAATGTCACTTGCGGAGAGTGTTAATTCAGCCATGTTTTTGTCCTTTCAGAACGAAATCAGATTCGGGTCTTCAACTGGTCGAGACGGGTGCGCACGGTGTCGTCAATGACTTCGTCACCAACTACTGCAACCAAGCCACCCAACACGCTTGGGTCGATGACAACTTTGAGATTTACTGGTTTGCCCGTCACTTTGGTGAGGGCTGCAGTGAGACGAGTCTTCTGGTCGTCGCTCAGTGCAACTGCACTGCGAACTTCGGCAACTTCTTGTTGCTTCTCGCTCGACGCGCGCTTAACAAGCGAGTCGACAATTGCTGGCAAGTCGCGCACTTGGCCGCTACCAACCACCAACGACACAAGCTGTGTTGTGGTGTTGGACGCTTTTGCACCGAGCAATTGCTCGGCAACTTGCTGACGGCGATCTGCCGGAATTGTTGCATCGCTCAACGTGTTGCGTAATTGCTCGTTTGACTCAAATGCGCGAGCCACTCGAAACAATTCGTCTTCAACAAGTGCAAGAGTGCCGTCGGCTTGAGCAATCTCAAACAATGCGGTTGCGTATGCCTCAATTTTTACTGTGCTCATCGGCCCGCTCCCACGCTCGAGATAAATGACTCGATCAATTCGTTTTTGGTTTGATCATTGAGAGTTGCTTGCACCACGATCGGTGTAGCAATCGAAGCAAGCATGGCGATTTCGGCGCGTAGCTCATCGCTCGAGCGACCACGGGCTGCATTGAGATCTGCTGCAGCCTTAGCTTCCAACTCTGCAACTTCTGCAGCCACACGTGTGCGGCCTTCTGCCAACACTGCTGCGGCTTGTGTGTCGGCCTCTGTCAACATGCGAGCGCGTTCGCTTGCAATATCGCCAAGTGCCGCACGAATACCAACTGCCTCTGTCGAAGATGAGGTGAGTGCGTTTGCTGCATCGTCCAATTGCTTCTGAATTTTTGCAGTTCGGGCAGCCATTGCTTTTTTGGCCATTGGACCCGCCAACTTGATGAGCCCGCCAATCACGATGATCGATGACAGACCGCCATAAATAATTTCAGCTGTCTCTGGGAATAACCAGTGATGAGTGACGTTTGGGTCTTCATTCGCTAACAACCCAATTATTTGCGCAATCATGAACGTGCTCCTGTTTGCATCGCTTGTTGCACAGCCTGCTGTACTACTCCAGCATCTGGCTTCTTACCGACTGCAAGTTGCGTTGTGCGTTCGGTAACTGAAGCAACTGCTGCGGCAACTTGGTCTCGCACTGCAACTCGTGCAGCACTGATCTCGGCATCGGCCGCCTGTCGCTTTGCTGCAATCCGTGCGGTTGCTTCAGCAACGAGTGCAGTGCGCTCTTGGTCAAGTGTTTGACGGGCCTTGTCGACACGGGCTGCAGCTTCGGCGCGCACTCCAACAAGCGCAGTCTCATAAGCAGCTACATCGGTCTTGGCCGCAAGTCGAGTTGCATCGGCCTTCTCGAAATCCTCACGGATTCCGTTGTAACGAGCCTCCATACCCTTCTTGATCTTTGGAAACATGTACAAACGCATCAGTACCAAGAACACCAAAAATGAACCCGCTCCCCAAAATAATTCTTTTGGTTCAGGGGCAATGGGGTTTGGGGCTGATGCTGCTGACTCGGTCGTAGACGCCGCAGAGCCAGTTTGCTCTTCTGTGGCTACGCGAACCTGTACAAGCTCACCATGCCACGTTGTTACGTGGACGATCATTGCTCAGGCGTACTTCAGAAGAATGAAAACGACGAAGCCGATGAGCGCGAGCGCCTCGGTAAATGCAATTCCCAAGAACATGGTGGTTCGGACCATGCCAGCCGACTCTGGCTGACGTGCCATTGACTCGATTGCTGATCCGAAAATGAGACCAATACCAATTCCTGGTCCGATTGCGGCGAGGCCGTAAGCGAAACCTGCAGAACCGGCTGCTGCATTGTTTTTGGCGTCAGCTGCTGATGCGCCAGCAGCTGCTGCTGCCTTTGCAATCCGTGCTAGTGCTTCCATTGTATTTTCTCCTATATGTAGTTGATTTGTTGGATATTTGTTTTTGCTAAAACCTTGTTCTTAATGCTCTGGGTGTGTTGCGCCTGCAATATAAACCGCCGCAAGAATGGTGAAGATGTAGGCCTGCAAGAAACCGACCAACACTTCAAATGCGGTGAGGAACAACAACATGAATAAGGGCAATATGCCGACAGGAATCAGGATCTTGTCACGTGCCTGCAAAAGGGCTTCTGATAGCAAGGCAAAAATCACGAGAAGCAAGTGACCCGCAAGCATGTTGGCAAAAAGTCGAACTGCCATCGAGAACGGACGAACAATCAATGTTGAAATGAATTCGATCGGCGTCACCAAGATGTAAAGCGCCTTCGGAACGCCTGGAGGAAACAGCACGTTCTTGAAATAGGTAAAGAAACCTTGATGCTTGATGCCAGAGAAGTTAAAGATGACCCACACCAACAAAGCAAGAAACATTGGGATCGCCATGCGTGCAGTTGCTGGCATCTGCAGTAACGGAATAATTCCAGGCAGGTTGCACAAGTAAATGAACACGAACAATGTCAACAAGAAAGGTGTCCAACCAAGACCATCGCGACCCATCGTCTGCATGATGATGTTGTCTTCAATGAACTCAACCGCAACTTCGGCTAAATTGCGGGTTCCTGTTGGCGCAACTTTCGGGTTTTTGTTTGCTGCCGACATAAATATAAAAATTCCGATCAGTGCGGATGCAACTGCGATCAGACCTACTTTGTTCAGGCTGCCTGCAGCCCACACATCTTTCCAACGCAACAGTTCATTGATCGGTGGAAACTCAAAGGCAACGACGTGGCTCATCATGATGGAACAATGCTTTCGTCTTGGGTGGAGAAGGTTGTTTGCGATTTTTTAACTTTGGGCTTGAGACCCGGAAACGCAAGAGTCAAAGAAACATAGCGCAATTCCCAGAACAACAAACCGATGTGAGAAATAATAATCGTGAGACCGAGCGGCAGCAATTCCACCCAGGCAAGATTGCGCACAAAGAATATTGCTGCCGAAACCAGTGCCAGGCGGAAAATATAGCCAAATAGCGTTGCAACCATCATGAGTGCGTAGGAGATGCGAGCAGCACGTGTGACCAAAAGCGCAGCGATACTAAAATTTGCCAACACAATAAGAATCCCGTATCCACAGGACAGAGCACCATTGATTCCCCAAATCGCGGCGCACCCACCAATCAGTACAGGTGCCGCGATCAGACCGTGCTTGACCAAATCGCGAGTAATCGCAGCTTCTGGCGCCGGGCCCGTATCACGCATCGAGAGAATTGATGCCGAGTCCACTTGGTTCATTGCGCTGATGCCTCGTGTCGATGTGCCGTTGGCATTGCCGCTCGTTGATTTTCCTTCGTTGTCATCTGCGCCGAATAGACGTAGTACATCTTGATGAATTGAACGACCATCGCAACAACCGTTAACACGATCATGAAAATCGGCGCAGTTCCAAGCCAGCGATCGACAAAAAATCCAATTGCAAAGAGCACGAGTACGGTGCCAGCAATTTCGATCCCTTTGGTCATCGAGTCGTCAGAGCCCATCAGTGCAATATCGCGCTTTGGTCGCAACACGACGGCGGGATTCTTCACTTTCACGGGTCCTAATTCCTTTGAATAATCACTTCGGGATACTTTGTGAAACTAGGTACAAACTAGACGGAATAAGGGCTAGCGACCAAATTGCTCGTGCGCTTGTGCGACTTTCTGACCTTGTGAATTTGGTTTAGAGGCTGGCTGATTCGCTGTGGCGCACCAATCTTGGATGGAAGATCGTAAAGCCAACGAGCAGCATTGCCGCGAGTAATA
The DNA here is from genome assembly GCA_964532575.1 of uncultured Acidimicrobium sp. GTDB lineage: Bacteria > Actinomycetota > Acidimicrobiia > Acidimicrobiales > Ilumatobacteraceae > UBA3006. The sequence goes on along the minus strand of CAZHIN010000021.1, from coordinate 17,124 downwards.
CCAATAAGAGATTGGGGTTCTTATTGGTCAGTGCCGGGTACAAGGCAAATGCAGAAAACAGACCAGTCCACAGCCACAGGATGACAACGGCTCGGCGCGGCCCGTGTCCCAATGCAATTAAGCGATGGTGCAAGTGCCCGCGATCGGCAGTTGCCAGACCTTTGCCGCTGAGCGTGCGGCGAAATATCGCGAAGATCACATCGATAATGGGCACACCAAGAATCAACAATGGAATAAATAGTGGCGCAATAAAGAAATACGTTTGACCACTGAAATCTTGTGACTGTGGATCGGCTCGACCACCAACGACGCTCGTCGACACGGCCATCAAGAGTCCGAGCATCAGTGCACCGGAATCACCCATAAAAATTCGTGCTGGATTGAAGTTGAACGGCAAAAATCCAAGACAAATGCCCAGCGTGATGATCGCAATCAATGGGCCGATGTTTGGTTCGGACAATAAGCCAACGTCACCAAGGTGCTTGCTGTAGACGAAAAATGACGCTGCAGCGATGGCAACGATGCCACCAGCAAGACCATCGAGACCATCAATCAAGTTGATTGACTGCGTCATTCCCAACAACCAAAAAACTGTAAACAACGGAATCCAGTCGTTGGGCAAAATAAACACATCCAAAAAGGGAACACGAAAGAAAAACATGGTGACACCGAACGCGACAAGCGCGAGTGCTGCAACCACTACCCCAGTGACTTTCATCGGAGCGGATACTTCGCGTATGTCGTCAAAAATTCCGAGAACAAAAATCACGACAGCAGCAATCAGCACTCCAATCAATTCGGAGTTGTTGTGAAACAACCCAGAAAAGCGATCCATCTGCGACGCGAGTCCGAGCGAAGCAAGCAAGCCAATAAAAAATGCAATGCCACCAACATCTGGAGTCGCAACCGGATGAGAACGTCTTTCGTCTGGTTCGGCCATCCAACCTTTTTGACGAGCAACGCGTGCAACGACAGGCGTCGTTGCTGCAGTGACTACAGCGGCAAACCCTCCGACAATGAGATAGCCGCTGAGATCAATCACAAATTATTTCTTGACTAGTGGATACACCGGAAACCTGGCGCACAGTGCGGCAACTTTTGCTCGCACCTCTGCAACAATCGCTGGATCATTACGACCGCGCAATGTCGTTGCAATATATTCGGCGATTAATGGCATTTCTTTTTCGGTCATGCCTTGAGTTGTCACCGACGGAACACCGATACGCACTCCAGAAGTAACAAACGGGCTACGAGGATCATTTGGAATGTTGTTCTTATTTAACGTGATACCAGCCTGATCCAACACCAACTGCGCTTCTTTGCCCGTCAAGTCGCTGTCAAAGGGCTGCAAGTCAACAACCATCATGTGCGTGTCGGTTCCGCCAGAGACAAGACGAAATCCCTGATGGGCAAGCGCTTCTGCAAGCGCCGATGCATTGGTGATGATCTGCTGTGCATAGACCTTGAAACTTGGCTGTGCAGCCTCATGAAATGCAACTGCTTTGCCAGCAATTGCGTGCTGCAGCGGACCACCCTGACTGCCAGGAAACACCGCTTTGTCAATGGCTGCGGCATGCTCTGCAGTAGAGAGAATGCAACCACCGCGAGGACCGCGCAATGTTTTGTGAGTCGTAAACGTTACGACATCGGCAAACGGAACTGGGTTTGGATGCGCACCTCCCGCAACAAGACCTGCAATGTGCGCAATGTCAAACATCATCAACGCACCGACTTCATCGGCGATTGCTTTGAACGGCTGCGGCTCAAGTCGTCGTGGGTACGAAGTTGTTCCAGCAACAATCATTTTTGGTCGATGCTCGAGAGCCAACTCGCGAATCTGGTCGAAATCCAAACGCTCATCGGTGTCGCCAACACGAAATGACTTGAAGTTATACAGAATTCCACTCGCATTAACGGGAGACCCGTGAGTGAGGTGACCACCATGGTCGAGGCTTAAACCCAAAATAGTGTCGCCAGGCTTTACTAAACCTAAATACACAGCCATATTGGCGCTTGCACCAGAGTGCGGTTGCACGTTTGCGTGATCTGCTCCAAAAAGTTTCTTGACACGCTCGATTGCCAGCGCCTCGATCTTGTCGACAACCGCATTGCCTCCGTAATACCGCTTTGTTGGATATCCCTCTGCGTATTTGTTTGTCAGCACCGAGCCAGTTGCTTCCATTACGTCGGGCGACGTGAAGTTTTCGCTCGCAATCAACTGCAAGCCAGTGATCTGACGTTCGCGCTCTTCGTTGATGTAACCAAAAGTTTCGGTGTCGCGGGATGTTTCAGATGGCCAAGGCATTATCGGTTTCCTTCTTGTTCTTCGATTTCCGTTAATTGTGCAACTCTTCGGTCATGACGACCACCCTCAAATGGAGTGGCTAAGAATTTATCTACAATTTGGTCTGCAAGATCGAAGGTGACTACTCGCCCACCCATCGACAACACGTTTGCATTGTTATGTGAGCGTGCCATTTCTGCAAGGTACATGTCATTGCACAACGCTGCACGTACTCCGCGCACTTTATTGGCCGCAATTTGCTCGCCTTGCCCACTTCCGCCCAACACAATGCCCATGTCAGCTTTGCCATCCCGCACCGCACGACCAACTGCAGCACAAATTGGTGGATAGTCAACCGAATCTGTGGAATGCGTACCGTGGTCATCGACTTTGTGACCTGCTTTCGACAACACCTCGATCAGGTGTGTCTTAAGTTCGAAACCTGCATGGTCAGAACCAATCGCAATCGTGCGTCTTTGTGGGCTATTCACTGCGCACGATCCTAGATCACTCGCAACCCAGCCAATACTTCGCTTTTTTCTCTAGATATATACAGTTGAACGAGTGACATCTGTCCAGAGCAAGATCGACCCACGCACCCCGATCCTTGTGGGGCAAGCACAGGTCGCACAACATACCGATGATCTCAATAGTGCTGCAGGCCCAATTGATTTGATGACTCAAGCAGTTCGTGAGGCTTTTGCTGATGCCGGAGTTCGCAATGTGGGCACAAACGCGACAACAGCAATTGATGCACTCCGCGTGGTTCGTTCACTTTCGACACGAAACATCAACCCCGCGCGCGACATTGCGAGCGCGCTCAATTTAACCGCTCACGAATATGGCCTCACACCCCACGGTGGCAATATGCCCCAGTATTTGGTCAATAATGCAGCGTTACAAATACGCGATGACGGCGCGCAGATGATCGTGCTCACGGGTGGTGAGTCATTTCGGTCGCGACGCCGAGCGCGAGCGGCGCAAATTGTGCTGCCCTGGATGGAAACAAAAGAAGACCAAGAATTACATGCACCAACTGCGCTTGGCGAAGACTTGGTGATGAACCATGACATTGAACTTTCTCACAAGATCATGCTGCCGATTGAGATCTATCCGATGTTTGAAACAGCGCTTCGTTATCGCGACAAACGAACAGTTGCAGAGCACCAGAAATTCATTAGCGAATTGTGGGCGCGCTTCAGCAACATTGCAGCAACCAATCCGCATGCGTGGATGCAACAAAAGTACACAGCCGACACCATTCGGACACCGACGCAAGACAACCGAATGATTGGTTTTCCCTACACAAAGTTAATGAACTCAAATAACGATGTCGACATGGCCGCAGCACTGGTGATGTGCTCTGTTGAACGTGCCGAAGCACTGGGAATCTCTCGCGATAAATGGATTTTTTTACATGCGGGAACCGATTGTCACGAGCACAACTTTGTTTCGCATCGCTCTTCATTTACTGACACTCCCGCAATACGCATTGGCGGACAACGAGTGCTCGAACTCGCTCAAAAATCAATACATGAAATCGAGAATCTCGATCTCTACTCGTGCTTCCCATCTGCTGTGCAACTTGGCGCAGAATCACTTGGTGTTTCTCTCGACCGCCAACTCACTTGTACTGGTGGACTCTCGTTCGCCGGCGGACCTTTCAATAACTATGTGATGCACGCAATTGCAACGACCATGACAAAGTTGCGCGAAAACCCTCAAGAAACCGGCTTAGTTTGGGCCAACGGTGGTTACGCAACAAAACATGCATTTGGGGTGTACGCAACGACACCGCCGCAACACGGCTACAAGCACGCATCGCCACAAGATGAAGTCGATGCACTTCCACGACGAGCCGTAGCAAATGCCGCCGAGGCTCAAGGATCAGCCACCATCGAGGCGTACAGCGTGATGCACGATCGCATCGGTGCTCCCGAAAAAGTACGTGCCGCTGTTCTATTGGCTGATGGTCGACGAGCTTGGGCAACCAGTGGCGACACACAACTTGGTCAAGACATGTGTGAAACCGAGTGGGTTGGCAAAACCATCACACTTGATGCAACCGGCGATATCAAGATCGGATAACCGACTTTGTCGAAAATCACCGACACGTTTCCGCGACAGTTTGCTCGCACACAACGACTCACACTTGGCGAGCCACGCAACATAACGGTGTCACCAGACGGCGCGCGCGTTGTTTTCTGCAGATCACTGAGCGGGTCGGATGCAGTCAACTCGCTGTATGTCCTAGACGTGCAAACATCGGTCGAAACATGCGTCGCAGATATGCACACCTTGCAAACTCAAGGTGACAACTCTGCAGCCGAGCAATCTCGCCGAGAACGCGCGCGCGAAGGTGCATCGGGCATCGTTGGCTACTCGTGCGATGCGCAGGTTGAAACTGCTACCTATTGCGTTATAGGAAAACTCTTTGTAACCGACCTCGTTGCTGGCACAACTCGTACGATTGCAATGACGGGCCCAGTCTTTGATCCACGAATCAGCCCAAACGGAAAACACATTGCATACGTGCGCGATGGAAAATTGTGTGTCTGTGACTTGACCGGTACAGAAACCATTGTGGCCGCCGAGAGTCAGCCAAATGTTGAAGTCACTTGGGGCCAAGCAGAGTTTGTTGCTGGCGAAGAGATGGGACGCCAACGAGGCTTTTGGTGGTCCCCCGACAGCACTTCACTCGCAGCCTGCCGTGTTGACAATTCATCCGTTGCCACGACATGGATTGGTGACCCTGCGAATCCAGAGACCCAACCCCGACAGCATCGTTACCCGTTTGCTGGTACCAAAAACGCTGATGTTTCGTTGCATATTTTCAATATCAACTTAAACAACCGAATTGATGTCCAGTGGAAACAATCACAATTTGAATATCTCACGACTGTTCAATGGACAAGCAATGGACTGATGGTCGGGCTACAAAATCGCGAACAAACCAAACTTGAAGTTTGTGCAGTTGATACCAATACCGGAGCACTCAGCACAAAACGAACCGAAACCGACCAATATTGGATCGATTTAGTTGCTGGCAGCCCCGCGCTACTTGAAGATGGTCGACTCGCAATGTGTTGTGAACGCAATGGCGTGAGGGCACTTACTGTTGGCGATCACGTCGTGACGAATGGTGATACTCAAGTGCGAAATATCATCGCAACGACGCCAACTACAATCTATTTTTCTGCAAACCCAATAAACGACCCAACAGTGCTGCATGTAATGCGCTGTGATCTCTCTGATCTTTCGGTGTCTTCACTCACGAACGAACCTGGTGTGTTTACCGCATCGGTTGGTGGTGAAACAGTTGTGATTCGCAGTGCAACTCTTGACGAAAAACGCACGATCACACGCGTCAATGGCGCACACCAGATCACAAATAACGCCGAGACTTCGCTCGTCACACCCAATGTGACAGTGCATCGAGTTGGCGCAAACAAGATTGCAACCGCAATTGTGATGCCGAACAATCACGATGGATCTCCGCTCCCCATTTTGTTTGACCCTTACGGCGGGCCGCATGCGCAGCGAGTGGTGTCAGCAAGTAGTGCATATTTTTCGGCTCAGTGGTTTGCAAACCAAGGTTTTTGTGTGGTCATTGCCGATGGTCGTGGCACACCAGGTCGTGGCACACAGTGGGAACGCGCAGTACACCTCGATCTGGCAACCAAAGTTCTCGACGACCAAATTGCAGTGCTGCACGAATTACCAAACCTCGTGTCGTGTGCTGACACATCGCGCGTCGGCATTCGGGGGTGGAGTTTTGGCGGCTACTTGGCTGCGCTTGCTGTGCTTCGTGCCCCCCACTTGTTTCACGCCGCAGTCGCTGGCGCACCTGTCACCAAATGGGATCTGTATGACACGCACTACACCGAGCGTTACATGGGCAACCCGCTCACGCACACTGCGTACTACGAAGCAACATCACTTGTGGCTCATGCGCATCTTCTTGAGCGACCATTGCTGCTCATTCACGGGCTTGCCGACGACAACGTGCTTGCAGCGCACACACTGCAGTTTTCAACTGCACTCTTGCATCACGGCAAAGTACATGAACTGCTTGCCCTGAGTGGAGTCACGCACATGACACCACAAGAAGTTGTTGCAGAAAATCTGTTACTCCATCAACTGCAATTTTTACAGCGATCACTAGCCAAGTAACTGGCCAACTGCAATGCGGTCTTTGCCCGACAGATCTTGTTTGATCTCTGCGCCAACGAAGCCAGATGCGGACATCATTGCGAGCACATCCGCACCCTGCTGATACCCGATCTCGAGTACCAACCAACCAGACTTCTTCAGCCATGTTGAGGCACCTTCAATAACAGTCCGCAAATCTGCGAGCCCATTGTCGTGCGCATAGAGAGCCGAATGCGGCTCATACATATGCACATCTGGTGCAACTTCGCCATCTGCGTGGGCAATATATGGCGGATTACAAATTGCAATATCAATCTGGCCTGCAATGTCTTGGGGCAACGCGTTCCACCAACTGCCATGCGCAACGCGCACATTTGCTGCTGCCCGACCAATACCAACCATGTTTGCGCGAGCAACATCGAGGGCATCAACCGATGCATCGGTGAGCCACACATGCGCCGCGTCAGCACCGAGCTCAAATGCCATCGATAAACCAATCACACCGCTGCCAGTGCCCAGATCGACAACTCGCAATGCAACGTTGCTCCCGATCTTCCGCGCAATATCAAGAGCAACTTGCACAACTTGTTCTGTCTCGGGTCGTGGAATCAGCACACGCTCGTCAACCATGATGTCAAGGTGCCTAAATGCCCACCGCTTCATTACATATTGCAAGGGCACGCCACTCAATCGATCGCGAACCATGTCATGCAAGCTTTTTGCACACGCGACTGTCACCAACTGATCTTGTTCTGCAGAAAACTCGGAAGAATCCATGCCACTCGCGTGCTCGCACAACCACCGCGCCTCTTGAGCATTGTCCAACTGCTTCGTTGTTGACGCAAGCATCTCGCGCCACGAAACGTTGTCTGTTGCGTCGGCCACTGATGCCTGCTCGTTTAGTGAACTTCGACGGAAGCGCCAGCCAACTGTTCGATCTCGAACTGCGCGGTGAGCGCGTCAATCACGGGATCAAGATTGCCCATCAACACATCTTGCAATTGATACAGCGTAAAGCCGATGCGATGATCGGTGATGCGATTTTCTTTGAAGTTGTAGGTGCGAATCTTTTCGCCACGTCCACCCTTGCCCACCTGGGCCTTGCGTTGTGCCGACATCTTTTCGGCTTGCTCGTCTTCGCGCAACTTGAGCAAGCGTGAACGCAAGACAGTCATTGCTCTCAAACGGTTTTGCAACTGGCTGCGCTCGTCTTGCATTGCAACGACCAAACCAGATGGTTTGTGCGTGATGCGCACCGCAGAGTCAGTGGTGTTGACGCCTTGACCACCAGGACCGCTCGCGCGATAGACGTCAATATGTAAATCTTTTTCGTCGATCTCGACGTCAACTTCTTCTGCTTCGGGCAACACCATCACGGTTGCAGACGAAGTATGAATGCGACCCTGCGCCTCGGTGACTGGCACGCGTTGCACGCGATGTGGTCCACCTTCAAAGCGCATCTTTGTCCACACCGTGTCACCTTTTGCCGACACGGTGATTTGGTTAATGCCGCCCATCGGTGAGTTGTCACGCGACAACACCTCCCATGACCAACCTTGCTTTGCTGCGTACGCCGCATACATGTCAAACAGGTCGCTCGCAAAAAGGTTTGCTTCTTCGCCACCTTCTGCGCCGCGGATTTCAATAATGATGTTCTTGCCATCGTTCGGGTCCGCTGGCAACAGCAACACCTTGAGCCGTTCTTCCAACTCCGACAACTTTGCCGTACCAGAATCTATTTCGGCTTGCAGTTGCTCTCGCTCAGTGCCGTCGGCATCAGCCAATAACTCGCGCGCGGCTTCGGTGTTGCCTTCGGTGTCAAGATACTCACGGATACACAGCACCAAAGGTGTTTGCTGCTTGTAGCGACGTGAAGCATCCCGCAATTTTGCTTGGTCACTCAATACTTCTTGGCTTGCCAAACTCTCTTCAAGTGCCCGATAATCGGCATCAATTTGAACGAGTCTGTCTAACACGCCTCTTAGGCTACGACTTTTTTAGCGAACTACGGGTGCGACTTCAACGAAACGCGCAGGAATACGCAGTGATGTAGCCAACTTGACCAGCGACCGTGTCACGTTGGTGGTGTGGGTTGCGATCACAAGTTCTGCATCTGGCGCAATTCGAGCACGAGCATCGGCCGCAAAGGCAACAACGTCAACATCAACCGATGCAGTACACACCACAACGATTGATTGACCTTGCACAGTCACGCCAACGGCACAGCATGGCACTGCGTCTTTCACATTGAGACGCTTAACGGGTGGCTCTACGACTTGCAATGCTGACGCACCAACCAACTGCGGTTCAACAACTATTCGATGCCGTAGCAAACGTTCTGCGGCAAGCCTGTTCAGTGGGTGATGCTCTGAACCACTGTGGCGATGCCCACGCACAATGTCGACAACCTTGACAAGCGACTCGAGTGTGGCAACTTTGCCATGCAACATCTGAAAAGTTTCGCGATCATGTGCGCCAACACCAATCTCGAGGCGAGGTGTGTTGTCGTTTTCATCAACAACCACCCTGCACACTTCAAGACCCATTGCTTCCCCACTCAGCACACCATGCTCACGAACTACTTCGGCACCAGACTGCGCAATGAGATCTGCAAATTGTTGATGTGATTGAGGCACATCAGATGGCGCAAGAACAGCGGCTGGTTGAGCCATCGTGACCTTGTTATCTGCAACGAGCCACACACGAATATCAAGATCAAACATCTGTGCACGCCGCGCAATAAGGTCGGCATCAGACACGAGAAAGATGTCGAGCGATATTGCATCAAACTTTTGTGCCCACAACAGCACCGGACCAAGAGAGCGTTCGCATTGTTCGAGCACCACAACCCAAGCGTGTTTTGCGCTTACGGCACCAGCGCCAAGCGCAAACTCGACAAACTCTGGCTGATCGACAACACCGATACTTGCCATCGCATTCCGCAAAGCGAGTTGCGCTACGCGACTTTTCTGATTGTTGTTTTCGCTCATGCGAGAGAAAGTCGACGAAATAATTTGCGATTGAGCAGTGATGGATTAGGCGTTTGGTTGCTTAGCGATTTCGGACAAGAACTCATCGTTGTTCTTAAATGTCTTCAATCGATCGATCAGCAATTCGAGACCAGGAGCAGCGTTGCCGCCTTCAGCCAAACCGCTCAACACTCGGCGCAACTTCCAGACCATCTGCAATTGTTTGCGATCAAACAACAACTCTTCGTGTCGAGTGCTTGATGCATCTACGTCAATTGCTGGGTAAATACGGCGCTCCGAAATCTTGCGATCGAGACGAAGCTCCATGTTGCCCGTACCTTTGAACTCTTCGAAAATCGCATCGTCCATGCGGCTGTTTGTCTCGACCAATGCTGTTGCAAGGATCGTGAGGCTGCCACCTTCTTCAACGTTGCGAGCCGAACCAAAGAATTTCTTTGGTGGGTACAACGCACCAGCGTCGATACCACCAGACATAATTCGTCCGGTTGCGGGTGCCGACAAGTTGTATGCACGAGACAATCGAGTGATGCCGTCAAGGATGATGACGATGTCTTCGCCCATCTCGACCATGCGCTTTGCTTTTTCAAGAACAAGCTCGGCAACTTGCGTGTGCTCTTCAGATGGTCGGTCGAATGTTGAAGCAACAACTTCGCCCTTCACCGTGCGTCGCATGTCGGTTACTTCTTCAGGACGCTCATCAATTAGAAGAACAATCAACTTTACTTCTGGGTGGTTGCGCTCGATCGACGTTGCGATTGTCTTCATGACTGTCGTCTTACCGGCCTTTGGAGGCGAAACGATCATTCCGCGTTGACCTTTGCCAATTGGCGAGATCAAGTCAATAATGCGTGCAGTCATGTTGTTTGGATCTGCAGAGTTTTCGAGACCAAGTTTGGAATCTGGAAACAGTGCCGTGAGATCTTCGAAGCGAGGACGATTTTTTACTTTGTCTGCCGCAACACCATTGATCGTTGCAACGTCGAGCATCGCGGGGTTCTTTTCATTGCGACCGGCTGGCTTGCACATTCCGGTGATGTGATCACCTTTACGAAGTCCGTATTGACGGGTCAAACGAACTGCGACGTATGCATCGCCTGCACTTGCCAAATAGCCGTTGACGCGCAAGAAGCCATAGCCCTCGTCGCGCAGGTCTAGGTAACCCGAAACTGAAACTGGTTCAGTTGAAATTGGTTCATTGCTTACCTCTGGCTCGAATGATTCGTAACGATCACTGCCCTGTGGGCCTTCGTCGCGCGGACCTTTGCCTCGACGTCGACGGTTGCGATTGCGGTTGCGATTTGGACCACCCTCTGATCCATTCTGCTGAAAACTGTTGTGGCGATCATTGCCTTGATTGCGATTTGGGCCACGATCTTGATTGCGATCTTGATTGCGATTTGGGCCGCGATCACTATTTCGATCAGAGCCGCGATCAGAACCAGTTGGTCGCTCACTTGCACGACGCGCATCAGGAGCAACAGGTGTTCCTTCATGCTCGGCTAACTCAATTTCCCAATCGGCAAGTGGTTCGCCATCTGCACCAAGTGCTGCTTGTGATGCGGCGGGAGCAGCGGTTTTTGGTGCCACTCGCGATGCAGGCTTGGCCGCAACAGGTGTTGGTGCTGCAGGCTTTGTTTGCTCAAGGATCATGTCGATGAGTTCTGACTTTTTTGCACGCGATGCCGACTTAACGCCGAGCGCTGATGCAATTGCTGTCAGTTGTTCGCGATCTTTGGCTTCTAATGCTGATTTTTCAAGGGCTCCACTGGCCATTGGTCCTACTTTCAAGGGCGTTCACACAAATGTGAGTTGCCCATCTGACCGCAGATGCGTCACGCGAAAATCAACGTCGCAGGTTTGCGGGGGCTTCACTCGGGAATCCGAGCCATATTTAGAGTAGCCCCTTGGGCTCTCCAATTACAACATGCAATTGAGATGAGGCTGAGTAACGGGCTTGTTAACGACGCTGGCGTGCAGCAACAAAAGCCTCAACTGCCTGTAAATCATTAGGCAGATCAACAATTCGCTCAGCTCTATGCATCAAGTCAGAGAGGTGTTCGGGCAATGGTGGTTCGAACCCGGTTGCCAGCTTGACCGCATCAGGAAACTTGGCCGGATGCGCAGTGGCCAAGGTAATCGTTGGCACGCCTGGCTCGGCGCAATACTCTGCCGAAGCGATGCCAACCGCGGTGTGCGGATCAACGAACATGCCATGGTCGTGATGCATTCGTTTCATTACCGACAATGTTTCGGCATCATCACATCGGTGCGCACGGAACATTGGCGCAATCCACGACGCATATTGATCGGGCTCAACTGACATCTTGCCGTTTGCGCGAAAAGCATCAAGTTGTTGGGCTGTTGCTCCCCCATCGCGATCATTCATCTCAAACAACAAACGCTCAAAGTTGGATGACACCTGAATATCCATGCTTGGGCTCAGAGTTGGCACAACAGACGTCATCTGCATTGCATGCGTATCAAAAAATCGTGTGAGAATGTCGTTGCTGTTAGACCCGACAATCAGTTTTTCGATTGGTGCACCCATCTGTTTTGCAATCCAGCCTGCGAGCACGTTGCCAAAGTTTCCGGTTGGCACACTGAATGACGCGCTACGACCCAACGCTTGAAGCGCAGTGAAGTAATAAACGGTCTGTGCCATAACACGTGCCCAGTTGATCGAGTTGACGGCCGACAAATTATTGGCATCACGAAAGGGCGCGTCGTTAAACATTGCCTTGACCAAATCTTGGCAGTCGTCAAATGTGCCATCAATTGCAACAGTGTGCACATTTGGTGCGTCTACCGTTGTCATCTGCCTGCGTTGCACATCGCTTACTCGACCACGTGGATACAAAATCACGATGTCGACGTTGTTGCACGACCTGACGCCGTCAATTGCGGCGCTTCCGGTGTCGCCACTGGTTGCACCAACGATCATCACGCGCTCGTTGCGCTGGTTTAATACATGATCGAACAACCTGCCAATTAATTGCAGCGCAACATCTTTGAAAGCGAGCGTTGGGCCGTGAAATAATTCAAGTAGATAATGTTCGGGAGCAATTTGCACAAGTGGCACAACATCTGGGTGCCTAAACGACGAGTAAGCCTCGCGACTCAAGCGCACCATCGTTGCCGCGTCGATTTCAGTGCCGATAAATGGCTGCATAAGTGCGGCTGCGCGGTCTGAATAACTGCCCGTGGTTGGTGCGTTAACGGCCGGCCATGTTTGCGGCACATACAACCCGCCGTCAGTAGCAAGACCCGCAAGAAGTGCGTCACAAAAACCCAACTCTGGGGCACGACCGCGTGTAGAGATATAGCGCATACGAAAAAATTTTAGTCGGCGATGACACGCAGGAGACCACCCACGTGCGTCACGACGTCAAGCTTTTTAAGCTCGGCAATACACCTCTGCATTGCGGCCTCGTTTGCTTGATGCGTAAGAAACACAAGTCGCGCCCCATGCCCAATGCCATCTTGCTCGGCAGCCCGAATACTTACGTCGTTTCGTGCGAAAACTCCAGTAACGGCATGCAACACACCCGGCTTGTCGGCCACTTCAAGCGGCAACAAATATTCACACGATGTGTCCGACATCGGCTGCAATTTTGGTGTACTCAACACACCGAGCGTTGCGTGAGCACCCTTGTTGAGATTGATCGCTGCATCGATCACATCACCAAGAATTGAAGATGCTGTTGGGTCGCCGCCTGCGCCACGACCATAAAACATGAGCGAACCCGATGCTTCACCATCAACAACGACTGCATTGAATGCTTCACGCACTGAAGCGAGTGGGTGCTGCGTAGCAACCATTGCGGGGTGCACGCGCACTGAAACCGCACCAGATGCGCGATCAAATTCGGTAACGCCCAACAACTTGACGGCATAACCCAAACGCTTGGCGATCGCAATGTCTGCAGCGGTGATCTTGGTGATGCCTTCGCTGTACACATCACTTGCAACAACATTGCACCCAAACGCAATACTTGCGATGATCGAGATTTTTGCCGCGGCATCCAATCCCTCAACGTCTGCCGTTGGGTCACTTTCTGCATATCCAAGCTTCTGCGCTCCGGCAAGCGCGTCTTCATAACTCGCGCCGTCTTCGCTCATCTTGGTAAGGATGTAATTGGTCGTGCCGTTGACGATGCCGAGCACTCGCCGAATTGGTTCGCCGCGCAAACTCTCGCGCAATGGGCGAATGAGTGGAATACCACCGCACACCGCAGCCTCAAACAACAAGTCGATACCCGCATTGTCGGCTGCTGCAAACAACTCTGCGCCATGAGTCGCAATCAATGCCTTGTTGGCGGTGACAACAGGCTTGCCATTTGACAACGCCTTCAAAATTAAGCCACGAGCCTGATCGACACCGCCCATGACCTCTACTACCAAGTCGACGGTCGGGTCATTGACTAAAAACTCGGCATCTGTTGTGAGTACATCTGCAACTGACGATTTGCTGTGGCTCGCAATAGTGCGCACAGCAACACGAGCAATTTCGAGTTTTACTCCACTTCGTGCGGCAATAGTGTTGGCTTGTTGCTGGACGAGTTGTACAAATGCAGCGCCAACCGTGCCGTGACCGATAACGCCGATTCGCACTTGTACTGCAGCCATACCTTCACGCTATTGGCTCTGTCTGCGCAATATCTAGCGAATATCGAGTCTGGTCAAATCTTCATTGGTTTCACGGCGAACAACGAGGCGGGCTTTACCATTTGCCACAAAAACCACTGGTGGTCGAGTCACTTTGTTGTAGTTAGAACCCATCGAATGTCCATAAGCGCCAGTCACCGGAGTTGCGAGTACATCGCCAATACGAAGACCTGAAGGCACTAATGCTTCATTAATTAGCACGTCACCACTCTCGCAATGTTTGCCAACAAGTCGCACAACTTCAGTGCGATCGGCAGTTGCTCGTGCAGGTAAAAAGGCTTCGTAGCCACTGCCATACAACACAGGTCGTGGGTTGTCGCTCATGCCACCGTCAACTGCGACATACGTGCGCACTCCAGGAATCTGTTTAATTGTGCCAACCGAATACAGCGTGACAGCCGCAGACGCAACGATTGATCTACCTGGCTCAACGAATACGGTGATGCCTTTGTTGAGGTGCGCAGTTGCAGAATGTAGATGACCAGCCCACTCGGTGATGGTCGGTGCAGTTTCGGATGCAACATACGCAACACCAAGACCACCGCCAAGCGTGACTTCATCTACGCCAAGCTCGTTCGCCAAGTCGACCATAATTTTTGCGGCAAGCGTAAAGTTTTCTGCTGCAAACACATTTGATCCGATATGGCAATGAATGCCGACGAGTTGTACCGATGTTGATTCCTTCGCACGTTGAGCAGCCTTGCGAGCATCGCCATTACCAAGATTGAAACCGAACTTCGAGTCGTCCTGCCCTGTTGACACAAATTCGTGCGTGTGCACATACACACCGGGCGTTACGCGCAACTGCACTCGCGGGGCCGGCAAACCCTGCGCATGTAATGCGTCTAAGCGATCCAGTTCATCAAAGTTGTCAACAACGATGTGTCGAACACCCGCAGCAATTGCAGTTCGTAATTCGTCAATACTTTTGTTGTTGCCGTGCATTACACAGTGGCTTGCAGGCACTCCTGCATTAAGCGCCACAAAAAGCTCGCCACCTGTTGCAACATCGAGCAACAATCCTTCTTCGTGTGCGAGGCGCGCCATTGCAGTGCACAAAAATGCCTTTGTTGCATACACCACCCGCTCGCGCCCAAATGCTGCCACTGCTTCGCGACAACGAGCGCGCAAATGTTCTTCGTCGTACACAAACGTGGGGGTGCCAAACTCGGCTGCAACATCTGTCAGCACGCATCCGCCAACGCTCAACTCGCCATTTGCTCCGACAACAGCGTTATCGGGCAATAAGTGCTTTGCTATTGCGGTCACATTTGCTCCGGCGTCTCAATGCCTAACAGCGCAAGACCTTGTGACATTACGCGACCCGTGAAATCACACAGTGAGAGCCTGCTTGTGCGTTGCTCGTCAGTTAGAGCGCGCATCACCGGACAATGCTCGTAAAAGGCGCTGAATTCACTGGCCAAATCATATAAATAGGTGCACAACCTGTGCGGGCTGTATTTGTCGATCGTGTCCCACACTGCGGTGTCAAACTGCAACAATCGCAACACGAGTGCACGCTCGGCTTCGTGCTCAACAACCGGCGTTACAGTGCGCACACTCGCGCGATCCACGCCAGCCTTGCGAAAAATGCTGCAGATTCGAGCATGCGCATATTGCAAATATGGCGACGTGTTGCCATCAAACGAGAGCATGCGCTCCCAATCAAATACATAATCCTTGATGCGATCTGTTGACAAGTCTGCGTACTTGATTGCACCGATGCCGACCTGCTGGGCAATCGCATTCTGCTGATCGGCAGACCAATCTGGATTCTTTTCGCGAACAGCATCTCGCGCTCGCTCCACTGACTCAGTAAGCAGTGCATCCAGTTTGACAACTTCTCCGCTTCGGCTCTTCAAAATTTTGCGATCAGCACCAAGCACATTGCCAAACGCAACGTGCACCATCTGTGTAGTTTCTGGAACCCATCCGGCTTTACGCGAAACAACTCCAACCATTTCAAGGTGTTGCGCTTGTGGCGCACCTACTACGTACAAAACCACTGTTGCACCAAGTCGCTCGACGCGATCAATCACGCATGCCAAGTCACTTGTTGCATAGTTGTAACCGCCATCGGTTTTGCGAATGATGAGCGGTAGTGGCTCGTTGTCGCGGTTGACAAAACCATCAACAAATACAACTTCGGCACCGTCACTAGTGACGAGCATCTTGGCTTTATTCAGTCGCTCAACAACTTCCGGCAACAGATTGTTGTATGCACTCTCGCCCATGATGTCGTTGGCATTGAGCTTTACATCTAGCGATTGATACACGCGATCGAAATAGCGAGTGCTTTCCCCCACCAACAGCTTCCACATCCGCAATGTCTCAGCATCTCCGCCTTGCAACAGCACCACTCGTGCACGCGCACGTTCCTTAAAGGTTTCGTCGGCTTCAAATTTGGCACGAGCTTGCTTGTAGAACGAATCAAGATCGCCAACCGAAAGTTCATTTGCCGCTTCGGTCTCACCAAGATCAATCAAATGCTCGATCAGCATGCCAAATGGTGTGCCCCAGTCGCCAATATGATTTTCACGAATAACTTTGTGCCCCACAAACTCGAGCATGCGCACAAGTGCATCACCAATCACCGTGGATCGCAAATGCCCTACATGCATTTCTTTGGCAACGTTTGGTGCCGAATAATCAATGACAACTGTTTGTGCCTTGGTTGCACTCGATACACCCAGTCGTGGGTCGGCCGCAGCACGGGCAAGTTCGGATGCTAAAAACTCTGGCGCAAACGTGATGTTGATAAAACCTGGTCCAGCAATCTCGACACTGCTACACACACTCGACAAATCTGCTTCGTCAAGTACAAGCTGTGCAACTTCGCGAGGTGTCTTGCCAATCTGCTTTGCAAGCGCCAACGACCCGTTGACTTGAGCATCTGCGCGATCACTCCTGCGAACGACCGCGTCAGCATCGGCTTCCGAAATGCCACCGATGCGCGCAAACGTCGGCTTCAGCCGTTGCGCAATGGTGATAATCGGATCGGCCATAGTCCTTCTATTGTTGCCGACCCGAGGG
>CAZHIN010000020.1:18781-22230 GCA_964532575.1 uncultured Acidimicrobium sp. | reverse complement strand
AGCGCGGACTCACCAAAACCACTCGAGCGCGAGCGCTGGGCAGGCTCGGTTGATTGCGTTGGCGGATCAACACTCGCCTACGTGTTACGCACCCTTCACTATGGAGCATCGGTTGCAGCAAGCGGACTTACTGGTGGCAACGGCTTGGCAACAACTGTTTTGCCTTTTATTCTGCGCGGCGTCAATCTGCTCGGCATCGACAGTGTGCAAACACCAATTGCTGTGCGACGCGCAATGTGGACTCGTATTGCAACTGACCTTCGACCAGCATGGCTCGATACCGAACACGCACAAATTATCGGTCTGGCAGAGCTACCGGCACAACTCGAAAATATTCTTGCGGGCAAGATGCAAGGTCGCGTGCTCGTCAACCCAAATCTCTAAATAATTTGTGCTCCGTTTGGATCGATAGCCAACTCGAGTACTTCACCATTTCGAGGTAATTGCGATGCAATCTGTTGTGCATCCGACTTGGCACACATCACTGCAACTGTTGGTCCAGAACCAGACAACCACGCACACCACGCACTCGTGCTGAGGGCTGCGTCGAGTGCCGCCTTTGATGACGGTGCGTGCGTCAATCGAATGTCTTGATGTAGACGATCTTGCGTTGCAATTCGTAGCAATGAAATATCGCCCGTAGTAAGAGCGCCAATGAGTAAGGCAGTGTGCCCAATATTGGCCACGGCATCACTGAGCAACAACGTGGTGGGTAGCGCAGTGCGCGATTTTTCGGTGCTCGTCCGTGTTTCGGGCACCCAAGCAAGAATTGTCGGATCAAGAGCAACCCCAATACGCACTACTTCGCCGGAAATACTTGCAGTCACACCACCAACGAGCGATGCCGCAACATTGTCGGGGTGACCTTCAAGTTGAGCACTGGCGTGCAACAGATCTTTGCGCGCAGCGACGAGCGCATCTCCGTTCAGTCCGTGCTGTTGAGCATGAGCCACAACTACACCTGCCACTCGGGCGGCACCGCTAAAACCTAGACCGCGCCCCATCGGAATTTTGGAACGCATCCACACGTCGCCAACACCGCCGTAACTGCGAAAAGCAATATGGCCGGGGTGATACTCATCGATTTGTTTTGCGCCAGTAGGAACTCGTCCATCTACAACAGGACCCATCTCGAGATGCACCGAAAGCGCCATACCCAGCACATCAAAACCAGGACCAAGATTGGCCGAACTTGCAGGCACGCGAACGAAAAATGATTGAACAGACATGGTCAACTACTTTGCCGCTGCGTTGCTAGTTGTAATAAGTGCATCAACGACTGAATTGGCTGCGCCAGAATCGATGCTCGCTTGTGCTCGTTCAATTGCGTCGGCCATGTGCTCAGCCACACCAGCCACCACCAAACCCGCTGCGGCATTAAGCACCACAATGTCGCGAACCGCTCCACGTGTGCCAGCAAATGTGTCGCGAATGACTTGTGCATTGTGTGCTGGATCTCCACCACGCACCGCAGTGACGTCGGCGGGTTGTAATCCAAAATCTTTTGCATTGAGCACAAACTCAGAGAGCACGCCGCGGTTAATTTCGACCACAGGACAATTTCCACTCAGCGACAACTCGTCGAGACCTCCATGACCATGCACCACCCATGCGCGTTGCACACCACGACCCGCAATCGCGTGAGCCATCTTGTGTGCAGCCTTCGGGTCTCCCACTCCTACCACCATGAACGCAACTTGCGCAGGGTTAGCCATTGGGCCAAGCAAATTAAAAACTGTGGGAACTCCAAGTTCTTTTCGCGTCGGCCCAGCGTGGCGAAAAGCAGGATGAAACTTTGGTGCAAAACAGAAACCCATGCCCGCTTGCTCAACACATCGAGCAACACCTGCACCATCTTGATCTATCTTTATCCCAAGAGCCTCAAGCACATCTGCTGTTCCGCACTGAGATGAGGCTGCGCGATTACCGTGCTTGCACACCGGCACACCAGCGCCTGCAACCACAAAAGCCGCCATGGTGGAAATGTTGACCGAATGCGACTTGTCGCCACCTGTCCCAACAATGTCGATTGCGCGCGACGAAAATTTTGTATCCAAAGGCACTGACTCGGATGCATCTAATACCGCGGCCAACATGCCTTGCAATTCATCTGCTGTTTCGCCCTTGGATCGAAGTGCCATCACAAACGCGGCGATCTGCGCTGAAGTTGCTTCACCAAGCAACACTGCATTCATGGCTACCTGAGCATCATCTGCCGGCAGGTCTTCACCACGCAACAATGTCGCCAACAATTGCGACCATCCACCGATGCGATCGATTGCGCTCATCGCGCTTCCTCGTTATCCGGTCTGTTTGCGCTGGCGCAACATCCGCCGCCTATCGCGAGCGGTCGTTGCACCCCAAATTCCTTGTTGCTCACGATTCTCAAGCGCATAATCCAAACACGCTATGCGCACCTCGCACCCAGAACACACCGAAATAGCAAAGTCTGCGTGATCTTCATTGTCTGGGTAGAAAATTTCGGCGTCCAGACCCTGGCAAGCGCCCTTGGTTCTCCAAACAACATTCGCTACCGACATGCAGGCCCCCCTTGGGTTCAACACTGAACCCAATTTTCCTAGACCCGACTGTAGAACTGCAGGCTTGCTTTTTGCCAATCCAAAACCTCTTGCGCAGACATTGATTTCGTTATCCAACAAGGGTCAGAGGTGCCCCTAAAAACTAATTGCGAAGATCGGTGAGCAATTCGTCGATAACAAACTTGGGTAATGGAGCGACCTCAATATATGCCGGGTGCACACACAAAATCTCGACCTCACCAGTTGCAAATGCTTCAACTTGCTGCGGAGTGAACTCGAAACGAATGTAATGCACTGCAGCAGTTACGTTGTCGCGCGTCAGAGTTTCGGCATGACCTTCCTCGGTAATGGCAGTAACTGTTGAGCCATCGCTCAGATTAAACACGATTGAGCGCTCAATGTTGACAAGTTTTGGCAACCATTCGAGCATCTGCTCTGGCGTTGTCAGTTCAATAAACAACGTCGCCGACAATTGCCCAGCTTCGGGGATCAGTGGGTTGTACGCGTGCAACTCTTCAAGAATTTGTTCGTCGCGAACTACTTTTTCGGCGCGCATCATTTCATGAATTTGGGACTGCATTGTTGCTCGGTTTTCGAACATCAGCGTGACCACGGTGCCAAGTTGCACGCGTCGACGGCGCTTGAGCTCAATGATCTCTACTCGGCGTTCGTCACGAATGCGTTCGTACGCTCGCAGATCTAAAATGTCAGAAAGTTGCAATTTGCGCGATGTAGCCATCATTACTTTTTCTCCTCTGGTTGTATGCCGTAAGCACGCGCCACAACTTGTAGCGGGTGCACTGCTTGTTTGCCCGTTTGTTCGTTGATTGCGGTGTTTGCCAGGTGGCAGTCGCCCGTCACCACATCACCATTGGCGTAAACCGGAATCGTGACGGCCCTCTTGACCTC
>CAZHIN010000020.1:1670-18771 GCA_964532575.1 uncultured Acidimicrobium sp. | reverse complement strand
GGCGTCATTGATCATCTGACCCAACTTCTCTGCGATCGGCACGGACAGATGAGCGTTTTCTGCACGCAGTCCCCACATGCCATCAATTCCACTGCACTGCTGCACGAGTTTGATTTTTGCTCCAGTCAGTTTCATTAAGTCTCGACTCTTGAGCCCAATGTTTTGCGCGCGCAAGTGGCACGGCGTGTGATACGTGATGGTCTCTGGTATTTCGCCAGTGAAATTGAGGTCGAGTGATTTACCCTCGGTCTTGTGTAGCCGCATCAGATATTCGGCTGCGTCATAGGTATTTTCGGCAACAAGTGTTGCATCGGGTCCACCTACGTAGTCCACATAGTCTTTCTTCAACACATATCCGCACGTTGGCTGAGGTACGACAATCTCGTTTCCGGCGCGCACTTCATCGGCCAGCATCTTGACGTTGTTTTTTGCAACCTTGGTAAAGCTGTCTACGTCACCACTGTGCAAAAACGGAGCACCGCAACAAGCAACGTCTCCAACGAGTGAGCATTCGACACCATTTCGCTCATAGACCTTGATCAAATCTTGGCCAATTGCGGGGTCTTGGTACTCCACCAAGCAGGTTGGAAATACTGCAACTTTTGCTTGGCGATTGAGTAAAAACGTTTTGGGACGGTTTTTAAACCACGTTGAAAAACGGCTGCGCGCAAACGGTGGCAGCATTCGCACACTCGAGATACCTGCAGTTTTTTCGACAATCTTGCGCATCGCCGAACCGGGCTTTGCGCCCATCACAAGATTGGTCACTACGCCCATCGACGTTGCAACTTTGCCAATGGCGTCGGTGCGACCCATGACTGCTGTTGTCAGTTTGTTGCGCACCGACATTTGACCATTTTCGCGCCGCATCGCGTCTGCACGAAGCATGAGTCGCGGAAAATCTAGCGCCCATTCATGCTGGTTTGGTGTGTACGGGCAATTGATGTAACACAACTTGCATTGAAAACATTCGTCAATCACGTGGTCTTGTTGAGCGGGAGTCATCTTGCCCGCATCTTGATCGTCGTGCACATCAATGTACGAAAACAGGGTTGGAAACGATGGACAAAACTTAAAACACAACCGGCATCCATGGCACAGGTCGTACACGCGCTCGAGTTCGTGACGAGTATCGGCCTCGTCGAGATACATCGGATGTTTCGGATCGTAGGTAATCGTCATCTGCGGGGGCTTTCTTTAAGAGTTCTGCATTGAGTGGTTGTGCGTCGAAACACACAACCACTCAATGCGACCAACATTGAATTACTTATGCGAGGCTCTTGAGCCCGTCAGAGAAGCGACCAGCATGGCTCTTCTCGGCGCGTGCAAGTGTCTCAAACCATTCGGCGATTTCCGAAAAACCTTCGTCGCGTGCGGTCTTGGCAAAGCCTGGGTACATCTGTGTGTACTCGTAGGTCTCGCCTGCGATGGACGCCTTCAGGTTTTGCTCGGTGTCGCCGATTGGCTCACCAGAAGCAGGGTCGCCAACTTCGGCGAGGTACTCGAGGTGTCCGTGGGCGTGACCGGTCTCGCCGTCAGCAACGTTTTTGAACAACGATGCAACGTCTGGAAGACCTTCAATGTCTGCTTTCTGTGCGAACCACAAGTAGCGGCGATTGGCTTGGCTCTCGCCAGCAAACGCTTCCTTGAGATTCTCATGTGTTTTTGTGCCATTTAATCCGGCCATGATGTTTCTCGCTTTCTGTTTTGTTGATGGACCTATGTATTCGTATTCGTGTTGCTATTTTTTGCTTACCTTCGCCTGTAGAACAGGAGATCTTTTATTGCTGCGGGACTCGCAATCTGAGCAGCGACCCTTAAACACAACGCCTACTTCAGAAACTTTAAAGTCGCTCGCGTCATTTGGTTTGAGCGATGCAGCACCCTTGACATACACATCCCGAATTTTGCCGCACGCACTGCACACCGCATGATGATGATCATCTACGTTCGGATCGAATCGGGTTCCACCTTCTCCCAGATCGATCAACTGCAACTCGCCCATTTCGGCAAGTTCATTGAGCGTTTGATACACCGTGCGCAACGAAATTCCGGGCATCTGCGCGCTCGCCACGCCATACAGGCTCTCGGCTGTTGGATGCGTCTGATTATCGTGCAGCAGCGAAAAAATCAATTGGCGTTGCGGCGTGAGCTTGCGACCCATCGACCGAAACTGTGTAGCCAACTCTGCTGGTGAATGCATGAGTCAGAAGATAGTCCGATCTCTCCCTAATTTGCAAGTCTTGCTAACTAACAATCATTGTGACTTATGGCAATCCACCCATCTCCGACTCTGTTGAATAGCAGTCAATTCGTCACTGTCATTTAGGCTTTTGCCGTGAACTTTGATCGACAACACAACATCAGCCGTTTGCAAACCGAGCAGTTTGATGTGTTGGTTGTGGGTGGAGGCATTACTGGAGTCGGCGTGGCACTCGATGCCGCCTCGCGAGGTCTTCGCACTGCCCTCGTAGAGCGCGAAGATTTTGCATCGGGCACGTCTTCAAAGAGCAGCAAACTCATTCACGGAGGCTTGCGCTATTTGCAACAGGGCGAAGTTGGTCTGGTGTACGAAGCACTGCACGAACGTCAACGCTTACGACGCAATGCTCCACATCTTGTGCGCATCTTGCCATTCATGATTCCAATACTTTCGCGCGACGGAGTAATTTCTAAAAAAATCGCACGTGCTCTTGGCAGTGCATTGTGGATGTACGACCTCACTGGCGGTTGGCGCATCGGCAAGTTGCACAAGCGCCTGAAAGCCGCCCAAGCAAACACTCATTTGCCAACTATTAATACAGACCGAATGTCGTCGGCGTATTTGTATTACGACGCTGCGGCAGACGACGCGCGACTGTGCGTCACGGTTGCACGCACCGCTGCGCAATACGGAGCAGTTATTGCTAACCAGTGCCCGGTTGCCAATATTTTGCATGACGATGCCGGAAAAGTGAGTGGCGCACTCGTTCACCCACTCGGTAGTGAGCCATTCCAAATTGCGGCTCGCTGCGTGATCAATGCCGCTGGTGTGTGGGCCGACAATGTACGCGAGACCGATGAGGGCATGCATCCAAATAGCATCCGTCCTGCAAAGGGAATTCACATCACCTTGCCATGGAAGATGGTGCGTAACGACATCGCCGTTGTGATTCCTGTCAAAGTCGACAAGCGAAGCCTGTTTGTGGTGCCATGGATATCAAACCATGACGGCACCTATCAGTACACCTACGTTGGCACCACTGATACAGACTTTGTTGGCGGAGTCGACGAATCGCAATGTTCGGTAGACGACATTGACTATGTGCTCACCGCACTCAATGCGGCCATCAACACCAACATCACACGTGACGACATCACTGCGGTGTGGTCGGGTCTCCGACCACTTGTGCGCAACACCGATGGCACCACCGCCAAGGGCAAAACGAGCGACCTCTCGCGCAAACATCAAGTGCGTATCTCAGAAGCCGGAATGATCTCGATCACCGGAGGCAAACTCACCACCTACCGGAAAATGGCAGAGCATGCAGTCGATGCCGCGTGTCAGCAGCTCGGAAAAAAATCACGGTGTCGCACAAAACGTTTGGCATTTGTGGGCACTCGTGGATTTCGCGAATCAATGCTTGACGGAAACGATGCTGGTCTTGCCGAACGATTTGGTAGCGAACTCACAGAGATCAAAGCACTTGTCGCACAAAATCAGCGCCTCGGAGAACCGCTCATTACAGGACTTCCCTACATCAAAGCCGAAGCGATTTTTGCAGTGCGCTCCGAGATGGCCCGCACGCTTGACGATGTGCTGACACGCCGCACTCGTGCCCGCATCATCAACCGACCAGCCGCACTTGCAAGTGCTCGCAGCGTTGCCGAGTTGATCGCACCAGAACTGCAGTGGTCGCTCAGCGATATCAATCAGCAAGTAACAGATTTTGTTGATTCATGTGCTCGCGAGCAAGACGCCGCAATGGTTAGTGAAGCCGAGTTTGTGCAGTCAACTACAGTCATCTAAGACCTCATGACTAAAGCAACAGATCCAATTGAGTTTGTTGGCCAATCCTCACCAATTCAGGAACGTTTTAAAGAAGTTTCTGCCGAGGCTCTTGTGTCAAACGTAATCGAGCAACTTTGTGCAATCTGTCCAACTTCAACAGATGATCAAGACCTCGCAGATCACGGTCGCGACTGGTGGCCGCTTGCCATGCACTGGGCAATGCAAGGCAAGACTCCTCGCAAACCGCACGCAGTCTGTCGACCTACATCTACTGACCAAGTTGTCTCCATCGTCAAGTTGTGTAACGAAAACCGCATTCCCCTCACTGTCTCTGCTGGGCGCAGCGGTGTGTGTGGCGCAGCGATACCTGTTTACGGTGGCGTCGTGCTGGATACCTGCTCGCTTGCCAGCATCATCAGCGTCGACAAGGTGTCGGGGGTCGTTGAAGTTCTGCCCGGCATGTTTGGTCCAGATTTTGAAACTGAGTTGCACGACAAACACGGCGTAACCGTTGGGCATTTTCCACAGTCGTTCGATATTTCGACCGTAGGCGGATGGGTTGCATGTCGAGGGGCTGGTCAGTACTCGACGCGCTACGGAAAAATTGAAGACATGGTTGTTGGTCTTGAGGTCGTACTCGCCAACGGCACAGTTGTGCGCACTGGCACCGAACCGGCAGGAGCAAATGGCCCAGACCTCACTTCACTCTTCGTTGGCAGCGAAGGCACACTCGGAGTCATCACTCGCGTGTGGTTGCGATCGCATCCATTACCAACCGCACAACGACGTGCCGCTTACCTTTTTCCTACATTTAGCGATGGCATCGCTACATGTCGCAATGCCGTGCAACACGGCGCGACTCCTGCTGTCTTGCGATTGTACGACGCCGACGAATCCAAAAGATCACACGGCACCGACGGCAAACAATGCACGTTGCTCGTGCTCGACGAAGGTGACGAGCGCATTGTTTCAGCAACGCTTGCGATAGTTCACGATGCAGCAATTGCCAACGGCGCTCAGGTTGGCGATGTCGAGCTCGTTGAAAAATGGTTACAGCATCGCAACAACACGAGTGGGCTGCAAGAAGCAACTCGACGCGGATTCATTGTTGACACCATGGAAGTTGCCGCGCAATGGAGCGCCCTAGAAGCGATTTTTGCAAACGTTCGCGCTTCGCTCATGGCTGTTGAAGGTGCCGTAAGTGCTACTTGCCATCTCTCGCACAGTTACCTGGATGGAGCATGCCTCTATTTCACATTTGCCGCCAAACCCACACCCGAATTTGAACAGCGATACGTGCAACTGTGGAATGCGTGTCAACGCGCGGCTCTCGAGAGTGGAGCAAATGTTTCTCACCATCACGGTGTTGGTCTCAATCGCGGGCGCTTTTTGTCCGAGTCGCTCGGCACGGGTATGGGTGTTTTGCAGTCGATTAAAAACACACTCGACCCACACAACATTTTTAACCCAGGCAAACTCGGGCTTAATCCAGACTCAAGTAGTGCAATACGAAAGCCAGTCTGGCCGTGAGCGTTCTTGTCATCGACGTCGGCACCAGCGGGCTTCGCGCAGCAGTTGTGCGACCAACAGGGTCGGTTGATCATCTTTTCTACGAATCACTCGCACCAAACTCGCCCTTCCCGGGTCTTGTCGAGTTTGATGCTGTGGCTATGCGTGATGCGGTATTACGAGTTGCCAACGCATCGCTGAGCGCGGCAGGAAAAGTAGACGCAGTTGGCATCACCAATCAGCGAGCATCTGCAATTGCGTGGGACAAGAACACTGGCATCCCTATCGGACCTGCACTCGGTTGGCAAGATCTGCGCACCGTGATCGAATGCATCACCGCTCGCTCAGAGCATGGTTTGTTGTTGGCGCCAAACCAAACAGCGACCAAGGCTGCGTGGATGCTCAAAAATTATTCGATTCCAGCGCATGCAAAAATCTGTATCGGCACCGTTGACACATGGGTTGCGTTTGTTTTGTCGCAAGGCCAACTCTTTGTTACCGACGACACCAATGCCGCCGTCACTGGATTGTGGACCCTGCAAGATCAATCGTGGTCGCCACGCATACTTGACATTTTTGGCATCGACATCGACATGCTGCCAACGATCGTCAGATCATCAGGAGTAGTTGGCAATGCAACTGCGCTCACTGGTGCTCCGCCAATCGCAAGTCTGGTTGGTGACCAACAGGGTTCACTTGTCGGTCAAGGATGCATTACACCTGGCAAAACAAAAATTACTTTTGGCACTGGTGGCATGCTTGATACGGTCACCGGCACTACCCCACCGAGCGAAAATCGTCGCTCATCAGGCGGCACATTTCCGATTGTTGCATTTAGCGATGCGAGTGGCATCACGTGGGGCGCCGAAGCCATCATGCTTTCTGCTGGCACCAATATCGAGTGGCTCTGCAACGACATGCAACTCATCGACACGCCGCAACAGAGTCATGATGTTGCTTCGCAAGTCGAAACGACTGACGGCGTGGTGTATGTGCCAGCACTTTTGGGTCTTGGCACACCGAAGTGGGATTATGGCGCACGAGGCACTCTGCTTGGAATCACGCGTGGCACAACCCGCGCGCATGTTGTTCGTGCTGTGCTCGAAGGAATTGCTCATCGAGGCGCAGACCTTATGGAAGCGACCATCGCAGACTCAGGACTACCCATTGAGACGTTGCGCATTGACGGCGGCATGAGCAAAAATCCCACCTTCGTGCAAGCGCTAGCCAATGCAACGCAACGCACCATCGAAGTGTCTCCCGTCACCGAGGCAACAACACTCGGGGCAGCCTTTCTGGCTGGCGTAGCCGTCGGTACATGGAAATCCCTTGTTGAAGCGTGTTCTACATGGAAACCAGCATCGGTCGTGGAGCCAACGGCTGTACTTAATCGCACTCAATGGGGCCAGGCCCTGCAACGCGCTAGCGGGTGGATACCTGAACTCTCGGGGCTTGACTTCTAGATTGTTATGGCATTCACATTCAAAAACGCATACGTAAAACAGACAAAGGAATACTGATGACAGCAAAAACTTCGGCCGCAGCACCGCCAGCGCCACCCAAAATGCCAACAATCGCGGACAAGCAGTTGTTGTCGTTTGCTCAATCCGCCGAGTTGTCGGTGCACGACCTCTATGTCAAGGCAATCGATTCGGGAATGCTCTCGGCCGACGAAAAAACAATGATGCAAATGTTTTCCGATCACCACAAGGCGTACGCACAGTCGCTCAACGGTTTACTTGGAAAAGCCGCAACCAATACTCGCAACGAATCGCTCTATTCGACCTATGCCGGTCAATTAACTTCGGCACAGGCAATGAGCCGAGTGTTGCAATCCGTCGAAAACACGATGGTGGCAACACACACCGACATACTTTCGAGCCTCGAAGGTTTGGATGGCGCAACTCTGATCGCATCCATCATCACTGTTGAAGCGCGCCATGCCGCAGTGTTTGGCACGCTTCCAACTGCAAATCTCAGTAGCGCATTAAACAGCGCAGCAAGTTCGCTCGCGCCAAATGCTGCGCCTGCAGCAACGACCACAGAAACGACGGTGGCACCATGAACAACCTAGAAAATCTGACCCGCCGCGAACTGCTCAAGATGAGTGGACTTTCAATCGCCGGCATCACATTTCTTGCTGCATGCGGTGCGCAAAGTGGTGTTGTCGAAAGTTCAAACATTGCAAGTGCTGGCACTGTCCCGCCAACTACCGCTCTCGGTCAGGTGGTTATCTCTGACACCGTGTTGTTGCGCACTGCAGCATCTCTTGAGTACAACGCAATCGACACGTACACAAAGGTGCTTGATGGTGGTCTTCTCACCGGCGATTATGCATCACTTAAAGATGCGGTCAAACGCTTTCGCGAAGATCACATCGGTCATGCTGCAGCAATCAACGCACTTGTTGTTGGCTACGGCGGCAAGGCTCACGAATGCGCAAACACTCGTGTCAACAATTTGTACATCACCCCCGCCCTCAAGTTGATCACTGCAGACGGCAACCCTGATGCCGCGCGAGATGTCGTCACATTGGCGCACGCACTCGAAAACCTTGCTGCACAGACATACCAAGGTGTTGTTGCGTTGTTGGCCGAACCAAAACTTCGTGGCGACGCGATGCGCGTTGGCCAGGACGAAGCTCGCCATGCTGTGGTGCTTGCTCAAGTACTCAACGCTGGCTATTCGGCAATCGGACCAACGACAGATGAAACAACTGGCAAGGCAAACGTTGCATCAGTGCCATCTGCATTTGGCAGTCTTTCCAGCATTCAGATCTCACTTGGTGCTCCAAACTCGGAAGGCGCAAAGACAAGCCTTTCAATGGAAACCCCAAGCCTGAACGGTCTCGTCTACGACGAGATTTCCTGCTGACGCAACTGACACACCGTTTTTTCTCGCCCGTAGACTCATCTGCGACGGTGAGTCGTTCGGATGATCGCGGCTAATTATTGCTTGCAGTAGTTAGCTGAGGAAAGTCGGGGCTTCACAGGACAGAGTGCTGGCGAGAGCCAGGTCGGGGCGACTTGACGAATGGTGCAACAGAGAACAAACCGCCGATGGACAATGACCGCAAGGTCATCGTCACAGGTAAGGCTGAAACGGTGCGGTAAGAGCGCACCAGCGTACGAAGCAATTTGTGCGGCTTGGTATCAACACTCGAAGCAAGACCATGCAGAGGGCATGAGCGGTCCGTTCGTTAGCTACTTGTAGCTAACAACCCTCGGGTAGGTTGCACAGAGGGATGGTCATCGGTTGGCGCGAGAAATTGCGACGACTACAGAACCCCGCTTATAGATCGACTCACCGTCACTTTTTGATCTTCTTCAAGAGCAGTAAACGACGCTTGTGATAACTTTGCCCTGCAATTGCACTATCAATCTGTACGTGAGACGGGGTTAACGGGTGAATATCATCGCATGTACGCGCCGCCAGTTTTATGGTTCGGTCGCTGTAGTTGCGCTCATTTCCTTTGTACTCTCACTCTGGATCAACAGAACTACGTGGTTTCTCGGCGATGACTTCGCGATTTTGACCAATCGCTATTTTGCGGCAGCAAGCGGCAACTGGTCACAGGCTCTTTTCCTGCCACACAACGACCACCTCGTCGCGATTCCAGTACTTGTATTTATCGCTCTAGGACACGTAGTTGGTCTCAATAACCATCTTGTGTACATGTTGCCAGCAATTTTTATGCACATCGCAATTCTGTTTGCGATTGCAATCATCCTCAAGAAAAGATGCGCTTCAACCCTGACCGCTTTGAGCGCAGTGTGTTGCGTTGCTTTCATGTCTGCTGGCTTCGAAGTGCTGATGATGGCAACAAACATGGCGCACGTTGCACCAATATTTATTGGCTTGTACCAAATAATTTTGGTTGACCACGACGGTGATATCTCGAGACGCGACATTGTCGCAGCAACGCTTGGAGTCATTGCTGTATTTTGTGCGGGCACGAGTATCCCTCTCATCGCCATGATCGCGATGTTTTTGCTACTTCAACACCAGTTCAAGCGTGCCGCCCTCATCGCAGTACCGCCAGCAACTTTGTGGCTGCTGTGGTTTTTTAAGTACGGAACCCTAAATCACGGGGTCAAAGGCGATATGCAGTATTCGACTTTCGAGAAGATGTTGCAGATAGCCCAGTATGCAATGAGCGGATTGCGGGGTTCACTTGAAGCAATTTCCCATATTGGTGGTTCGTCCACCCTCCTGATTGTCTTGTGCTTTCTAGGCCTGTACAAGAAATCCGTTCGGTCACAAGCGATTCTGATGCCGTTCTGCATGGCAGTCGGATCGGTGATGTTCTATTTCATCACAGGTTTTTCACGCGTCAGCTTTAGCGAACCTGCATCGAGTCGATATGTGTACTTAGGTGCCATCTTCATTATCCCTTTGGTGTTTATTGGTATGGAGTCGCTCCTCGAACAGGTGCCATCACGGCACATCTTCACCATCGTTGCCACTGTCTGGATCAGCGCGATGGGAGTGATTGGTTTTCTGGCCGCAACAGAAACAACCCCCTATACAGACAAGGCACGCATCGACACACTTTGGGCTGCACGTGATGCAGTTGCATCGGGCTCAACCGAAATTTCTGGTACTCCAAGCCCCACATTTGATCCAAACCTCACCGTTGAATGGATCAAGCGCCTTGTTGACAACAATATGTGGAACGGCAAATAAAAGGTGCCAAAAAATCAGCGCGTTGTTGGCACATTATTTGTCTTTCTTTCAAGCGCGGGTTTCGCGATTGTCCCTACGTTTACCAAAAAAATATACGAGCACGACACCAACGCAATGGGTGCAATGACCGTTCGCTTCACACTTGCGACACTTTTGATGATCATGATTCGAAAAATTATGGTGCGCAATACTCCGTGGCCCACCATCAAGCAATCCGTCCGGCTGATGGTTTGGGGGGCGGGCATCACTGGCATTTCGCTCACCTATTTCATTGCAATCAACGACATCGACACCGGACTCGCAATCGTGCTTTTTTATGCCAATCCATTATTTATTGTTTTTGGCTCGTGGATCATCTGGAAGAAGCGACCAAGTAGAAATATTTTAATCTCCTTGGTCTTTACAATGATCGGAGTTTTCATCACGGTTGGACAAATTGGCGATGCAAGCTTGAGTGCTGTGGCGCTTGTGCTTCTCTCTGCGCTCTTTTTTGCCGTCTACCTCTTAGGCATGTCACACTCGCTCAAGACAACCGATGTCATCACGAGCGTTACTCTTGTCAATGCGGGAGCTGCACTCTCCTACTGGTTGTTAGTGATGACGTCACCTGGTTCGTTGAACACTAAATTTCCGCATGACACGGCTGCGTGGCAACTCATGGTCGGCCTCGTGGTGCTAGGAACAGTGACTCCCTTGCTTGCTTCCTATGCTGGCCTCAGCCGAGTTGGACCAAGCATGGTGTCGGTGCTGACCACTCTCGAACCAGTACTCGCAATTGCTGCAGGTGTTGTCTTTTTGGGCGAACACCTCACAATCAACCGCGTCATCGGCGCAAGTTTTGTGATCGGCGCATTGATTGCATTGTCATTGCTCGAAGCCCGCACCGAAGCGTCAGCGAGTCTCGGGGTAGCTTCCCCATGATCGCCAGCCCATTCCGTGGCGAACGAGGCCTTCTACGTAGATTGCACGGGCCGCCCGAAACTGGGTAGCGGGGTCAAAAAGCTCGTCGCACGTGGTCAAAACTCCCTGCTCTTGCAAGAAACCATCTGGGTAATGCTTGTTCGGACGGCACCAAAAGGCGTTGATCTGAAACAGTGAATAACTTGGCTTGCCATTGGTGTCTTTGGGGTTAAATGCCTGCAGATCACACCTGGACTCTCGATTGAGCAAGAAGTCAATGGTGTTCCACTCATGATGCGGAAAATACTGCATGGCCAAGTCATACCACTGCGGACAAATTGAGCCATATGGCATTGGTGGCAAGAAATCGAGACCATCCGTGACGACCTGCAGAGCAGGTTCAGCCAAGCCAACTTGGGCAATTGCTGAACCCGTTTTTGAGTCGCCGACTGATGGGTCAACAGATTCGGCCATAGCCAAGGTGCCCGACATGAAGCCGAAGATGACCACTGCAGTAAATACGCGCCGAATGAGGGGTAAACGGAGGGGGTACGAAGGGATAAATGCTCGCTTTCGTGGGGTAAATATAGTTTACCCCTCATAATCTCGTGAAACGAGGCATCTACGAACATTTGTTCGCAAATGAGAGATCGTGCTAAAAATCGGTAAAAATCGGTAAAAATCGTTTACCGTAAGGGTTTGATCTGCTTTTTCGTCCACAGGATTAGACCAACACCAACAATCTCAAAAGGAATATTCAGAAAACCTCGTTCGAGCAGCGGCAGTGCATACCCCTTCATCGAGAAGCCGGCGAGTGGCCACCAAAACATTTTGGTATTCAAAAATGCTCCATCGAAGACCAAATGCATGAAAAGACCAATTGTCAGGGCGAGAAAATGCTTCCTGACTACTTTTTTGGTGGCACTCCCGCCGATTGTTAACAGCATCACGCCAACTAAAAACCCCACCACGGTTACGACACTAAATACTGGTATGAGCGCTCCAACAATCACCCACCGAAAAGCAAACTTCGGGTCACGAAACACACTCCACACCGAGGCAACCGAAGTGCCGATGAACCACAACAACATATTTGGGTCTCTACAGTGCGATAAAGCAACCGCAATGCGGGCACTCGGGCAATTCGTCGGCAGGAAGTTTATGCAATCGATCAATCTCACTCGTCGGCAAGTCCAAATGGCAGCCACTGCACGTTGGGCCGTTCAATGTTGATACTGCTCCGTCAGGTCTGTGTTTGCGCTTGGCATCGTACGTCACCAGCAAAGACGGTGGCACCACAAGACTTTGAGCACTTCGCTGCTCTTTGAGTAGTGCAATCTCGGCATTCACTGAGGCTCGAGCAGCACGCAATGCTTGCTCTGCACGAGCAAGGCTTTCGCGAGTTAATTCAACACGAGAATCCAGAGCCACCGATTCTTTGTCACATTGCTCAACCACTTCAAGCAACTCAAGTTCTCTATCGTCGAGAGCGCTGCGATTGTTTGTGCATGTATCTATCTCATGTTGCAACGCCTCTGCTTCCCTTGGCGCGATGATGGTTTTCATCTGCTTATTGAGACGCGCCAGTGTCGAGTCAATCTCGTGTGCCTGTTTTTCAAGTCCTGTAATTTCTGCCCCTGCATCGGCGCTTCGTTTGTCCAGCGCAGCCAGTTCTTCGATTGCATTTGCTGATGCAGATTTTGCCTGTTGATAAATTGTCGATTCCGGCAAGTGCGCAAGGCGGTGTTGTGCCTGAGAAATTGCAATATCGGTGAGTTGTACCGCATAGAGATCGTGAAGGGCTCCCATGATGCGCCTATGGCACCGTCTGCACAGCAGGAGAAAAAGGTTGCGCACATTCGTGCACCCAATAGCTGCCGATAGACACGGTGTTGACCGGAGAAAATGGGTTGGTATCCGTAGGCGCGATCGTAGTTCCCGGATCAACAACTCTCACTACGACAGTGTTTGCAGGATTAGACAGATCTATAGGCACAGTTGTTGTTGTCGTTGTCGCCCTGCCTGGCTTGACACTCGTTGTGGTCGTCGTTGACGGAACAGTGCCCGACACAACCTGTGCCAAACATTCGGTTCCTGGCAAGTAAATGCGCATCGGGTTTGGGTCGGGTCGTGTTTCGGTGGCCACAGGCGCTGGAGCAGCGTCCCAATCCAGAGATGGCAGACCCTCGTGCGCTGCATCCATGTATTGCTTCCAAATTCGTGCTGGATACATCGAGCCCTGCACTCGCGTAATGCCGTCCTTTTTAATAAATTCGGGAATGTTGACCATCGGGGTGTACGCCTTTGGGTCGCCCACCCATACCGCGGTGGTGAGCTGCTTGGTGTATCCAACAAACCACGCGTTGGTGTTGTCGTCTTGTGTACCTGTTTTTCCTGCAGCGGGTCGAGGCTTATCGGTCAGTGGTGCTGCAGGCTCAAGTGCGGTGCGACGAGCAGTACCAAACTGAATCACGCCCTTCATTGTGTCGACAGCTCGTAGAGCAACCTCATTGCTCAAGACTCTGCATGGCTCTGCATCGGCAGGCGCAACACAAAGTTGTTCGTGTTGGTACAACACCCCATTGGCATCTTCAATTTTGTCGATGAAATATGGTTTCAAGTGCACTCCACCATTTGCAATTGTCTGTGCACCAGTTGCCATGTCGAGTGGGCTGAGCTCATTTGCGCCGGTAGCAAGCGATGCATACGGCTGAATTTTGTATGTTTCTGGATTAGTGAATTCCGAATCCAGCATCTTGTACATCAGCGCAACAATGCGTTCGAGCCCAACCACTTGTGACAACTTTGCATATGCGCAGTTAATTGACAACGCCGTCATGATGCGTAATGGTGCAACTTCGTGACTCACGCCTTTTGAAATGTAAAACGGTTCTTCGGGTTTACCTGGGTTGGGCAAGGTACAAGGCAACGTTCCATCAATTAAGTCGTCAGGAAGTATTCCGGCTTGTAGCGCAGCCGACAAAATAAACATCTTGACGCTGGACCCGGTTTGGCGCCTTCGCAGCGCCAGGTTGATCTCGTTGCCAACCGGCACAAAGCCAGTGCCACCCACCATCGCGCGCACTCCCCCTGTTGCATTATCAATCGACACAACAGCAGCTTGAATACCTGTTTTATTTTCGGGAAGTTGTGCCAGTGCTGCTTCTTCTGCAGCAATTTGGTCTTTTTTATTCAGAGTCGTATAAATCTTGAGCCCGCCACGAAAGAGTTTGTTGTAGCGGTCTTGATACGTGGCACCCAAGACAGTCGAACGATTCAACAAATAATCCTTGACCTCTTCCGTGAAATATGAACGATTGACGTCTTGCTGTGGAATAGTGCTGACCGCTTCAGGTATTACACACTCTGTATCTACAAGTGTGCGCACCTTTGGCTTCTCCCAGCCTGCACACGTGGCAGTTGCAACTTCATTTGTAATTAGTCCAACATCAACCAACCTGGCAAGCACGATCTTGAACCGCGTGCGCGATGCATCTGGCCGTCTGATTGGGTCATAACTTGATGGTGCCTGAATGAGCCCTGCAAGAAATGCCCCCTGGGTAACCGTCAATGCGGAAACTGGAACACCAAAATACACTTCGGCTGCTGCTTGCAAGCCGTACGCATTGTTGCCAAAAAAAACCGTGTTCAGATAACGCTCAAGGATGAGTTTTTTGGGCACCTGTTTTTCCAGCATCACTGCATAACGAGACTGCAAAACCTTGTATCGACCGTCGCGATCGAGGCCGGCAAGAAAGTCGTTCTTCACAACTTGTTGAGTGATCGTTGAAGCACCCTGACGCGTTGAGCCCTGCGTATTGGCAAGTGTTGCGCGCACAACGGCACGCAGATTGACACCCTCGTGGCTATAAAACACTGCATCTTCCACCGCCAATATTGAGGCAATCACATCCACTGGCACGCTGTCGACTGGAGTCTTTTGGGTGTTCTCTTTTTGAAAGACACCGATCTGTTCGCCAGCAACGTCAAACAACACGCTGCGTTGTGACAAACCAGCAAAACCTGGGAGTTGCACTGGTATTTGGCTGTGCGCATTGAGGATTCCCCACACCTGCGGAGCCATACCCGTGACCAATGCAGTAATACTTAAGGCACCTGCCAACATCACGATGAGGAGGCGCTGGATCGTCCTGAGTTGGGGATTCACGGCACCTCCCACGATACTCTTTGCCCGTGACTTCTTCTCGACAGTTCCCCATCAAGCCATTTCGATTCGGTGTTCAGGCATCTTCCCAACCAGATCGCAAATCGTGGATCGATCTTGCCAAGCGCACTGAGGCTGCAGGTTTTGATGTGCTCACCATGCCCGATCACTTCACCGATCAACTTGCGCCAGTACCAGCACTCATGAGTGTGGCCGACGCGACAACCAATCTTCGAGTTGGTGCTCTTGTGTGGGACAACGACTACAAACATCCAGTCGTGTTGGCCAAAGAACTCGCAACTATGGACGTGTTGTCAGATGGTCGACTCGAGTTGGGCATTGGCGCGGGTTGGATGATCACCGACTACGAACAATCTGGCATTCCATACGAGCGCGCTGGGCTTCGCATCGACCGCATGATCGAAGGCATCGACGTAATGAAAGGTTGTTTCGCTGAAGGCGCATTTTCCTATGCCGGCAAGCACTACACCATCACTAATTACAACGGCACGCCAAAGCCCATCCAAGCGCCATGCCCGCCAATCCTCATCGGTGGTGGTGGCAAGCGAGTACTCACCTACGCCGCGCAAGTTGCCGACATCATCGGGATCAATGCAACGATGAGTGCAGGCGCAGTTGGCCCAGAAGCGATTTCAACAATGACCGCCGAGGCCGTTGACGACAAAGTCGACATCGTTCGTGCTGCAGTGGGCGATCGTTTAAACCATGTCGAGATGAACATTCGTGCATTTCTTGTCAACATCACCGACGATGCTGCTGGTGCCATCTCGCGCCTTGCCGCCGGCATGGGTGTTGAAGAGTCAATGGTGACAGAGACACCGTTTGCCCTCATGGGGCCTCCTTCAAAACTGATTGAAGACCTGATTGCTCGTCGCGAGCGCTGGGGCTTTTCGTACGTGATTGTTGGTGGCGAAGATGTCGAAAAGTTTGCGCCAGTGGTTGCTGCACTCTCGGGTAAATAACTCGCTACAAATTTTTAGCGCGCAATTTCACTCTCGCCTGGCGTAATGCCATCTGGTGGCAAACGCTCTCCTCGCGCAAGTGGAAAATACTTGTGGTGCCAACTTCCTGTCACCTCATAAATCGCAGTTCCCTTTGATCCGTCAGATGTCGTCACCATCATTTCGCTTAAGCCACCGCCGAGTGCAGCACCTGTGCGATTTGCGATGTCGCTGTAGCGCTGCGCCCATTTTCCTTGCGCGGTAACTGTAATTTTTCGACCACCTTGCAATGTGAAGTGCACTACGCCACCAAGTCCGCGCACGTTTTCACCAAAGCGCTCATACGACGTTTCGTTTCCGTTCTCGTCTTGCCACTGCAAGTCGTGCTCAAACCCGATAACGGGGATTGGATCGCTGCCATCCGACGGCGCAAAACATCCGTCGGTATAGACACGTGCACCATTTGGATACTCCCAATGCCAAACGCCGAGCATGCCCTCTGGCAATTGAATCGCGAGCCACATCCACATGGGGCACCTACCGTGGGCACGAATGCCCCACGAATGATCGCGTTGACCCCACCAATTATCCACGGTGTACGTGACACCCTTATATGTATAGGTGCCGTTATATGTGCCGCTCTGAAACATGTGCGATTGATCCCACACAATTTCATGTCCAGCCTTCATCGTGCCGCGGCGCAATTGATACGGCTGAGTACGAGCAGTAAATGTGATGTCGAGCGTGGCAGAGGTTGCTGGCGACTCGACAACCTGTAGCCGCACTTGCTTCAGTGGTTCAATGATGTCAATCGTGACACCCCCGACTTTGAATACGTCCTGGTCTCCATCCACAGTGCGCACATGCTTAGTAATCAGCGGGTTGCCG
>CAZHIN010000020.1:0-1660 GCA_964532575.1 uncultured Acidimicrobium sp. | reverse complement strand
CGCCCACTCTGCCCAATTGCAATGAGTCCATTTCGCCACGAGCGGGAAAATGCGCAAGTGTCGAGATAACAACATCCCCCAACCCATCTCGCGGATGCATCACGAAGAAGAGGCTTTCGCGCCATTCGTGGTGAAACGTGACGGTGTTGGGAAACGGCTCAGGAATCTGGTGTGCAAAGCGTTCATCGAGCGGAGTAAATCTGCTCATGACAAAAAACTCTGTGCGTCTAGTTGCAAAATTTGTTGACCATGCCGATTTGCCATTGCCATAAACATTTCGTCTCCCCGCTCTGTTTGTTCCACCAACATTGATGCCACGATCGCCATCACAAAACCCCCAAACGAAAATAACCGATATTGGCGCCAAGCCTCGTCATTCGTAATTGAAATTCCGTATCTAGTAATCACTGATACATAGTGATTGACGAGGTCGCGTTCGTGATCGGCGCGTGCCCCAGGCAACAACGCCGAACCCACAAAATAGGAGAGGTCACTAATAGCCACACCTTCACACGCCGTCTGCCAATCCACTATTGCAACGCCACGAGTACCGTGCCATTCACCAAACAACAAATTGTCCAGTCGAAAATCGCGATGCACCACCGTGTTGGCTGCAGGCTGTGCTGCAAAATATGTGGGAAATTTGTTGACAAATTGTTGTCCGACCCTGACGACCTCATTGTCTATCCGTCCGTCAAAGCGTTGACAAAATGCCGGGTAGACACCCTGCAATAACTGCGAAGTCACTTCTACCGAATCTGCGCTATTGCGGTGCAACCACTCGTTGTGCGCAATGAGTGGACTGTTCCACAATGAGCCATGCAACTTGGCCATCTCGGCCACCGCCAACATCGCGTCATCAACACTGCAACCGCCCAACTGATCACCCTGTTTTGCTGGTGCCATGTCTTCAAGTAAGAGTAAAAACTCATCGTCATGTGCCGAGTACTCCACGTGATAGCAATCAGGAATTCTTGCGTCGACCTTTGATCGAATTTTGGAATAGAAACTTGTTTCAACTTCATAGCAGCGACTCAATCGAGATGCAGCCCTGCTGGATTCGTTTGCTTTAGGAATCTTTGCGATGATCGTTGTTGGTGCCAAATTATTTCCAGTGTGTTGCATATGCACGCGCAAACTGTCGGCCATTTGACCGGTACCAATTGCGCTCGCAGAGAACGCGCTCACCACCACACCAGGAAATCTCTGTTGCAAAGATCGTGTCAGTACTGCTTCGTCCACAAGCCCCCAAGCCCTCTGCGATACAGACTATTTGACCTGCAGCTCGAGCAAGCCACAGAAAATATTTTCAAGAGTCAGGTCATCTCTGGCGTGACTCGCAAACATTTGGCGAACATGCAGCCCTCACACCGCCCCGCAGTTTTGTGGCAAACCCTTGTAATCAGTGAGTCAGAGCCAAATACTCTGCGCTCCTAACGGCCTCCAAGTTGCGGTCTAGGTATGGCCCTTGACCCAATACCGAATTTGCCCAACTTGAACAAATATGTGCTATCTGCCACAAAATCTCATAGTCTTAGTAATGGATTTGCCACCTAGGCAAGTTCGTACACAATTCAAAACAAAAGAAAAGAAAAGAGAAAATCCAATGCGAGGTACCGTTAAATTTTTCAACGCCGAGAAGGGCTATGGCTTCATCTCA
>CAZHIN010000019.1:2694-22844 GCA_964532575.1 uncultured Acidimicrobium sp. | reverse complement strand
CTGCAGTGTTGATCAAAGAAGACCTCACACCACGTGGCACCCGTATTTTCGGACCAGTTGGCCGTGAACTTCGCGACAAGAAATTTATGCGAATCATTTCGCTCGCACCGGAGGTGTTGTAGTCATGAAGCTCAAAAAGGGTGACACAGTGGTCGTCATTGCCGGAAAAGATAAAGGCAAGCAAGGCGAGATCACAACAGTTTTGCCAAAGCAAAACAAAGTCAAGATCGCTGGCGTAAACACCGCCAAGCGCCACTTGGCTGCGCGCGGTAACAACACCAACACTGGTGGAATCATCGACAAAGACATGCCAATTGATGCTTCGAACGTGATGTTCGTGCACAAGGGCAAGCCAACACGTGTTGGTTACAAGATCAAGGATGACGGCACCAAAGTGCGCGTTGCCAAGAGCACCGGAGACGAAATCTCATGACCAAGACCGCTCTGTACACACCGCGCTTGAAGGCGCACTATAACGACGTCGTTCGTGCCGACTTGATTAAAGAGCTCGGCGTCAAGAACGTGATGCAAGTACCAACGTTGCAAAAGATTGTGATCAACATGGGTGTTGGTCGTGCAACGCAACAAGCATCGTTGATCGACGGCGCTGTCGCAGACTTGACAGCGATCTCTGGCCAAAAGCCGATCGTCACCAAGTCACGCACCGCCATCGCTTCATTTAAGTTGCGCGAAAACCAAGCCATTGGTGCCAAGGTCACCATGCGCGGAGATCGTATGTGGGAGTTCATGGACCGCTTGATCTCGGTTGCAATTCCTCGCATTCGTGACTTCCGTGGTTTCCCAGGCAAGTCGTGGGATGGCAATGGCAACTACACATTTGGACTCACCGAGCAATTGGTGTTTCTTGAAGTGAGCTACGAAAAAGTAGACGCCACTCGAGGCATGGACATCACCATCGTGACGTCAGCCAAGACCGACCTGGAAGGAAAAGCCTTGCTCGACGCATTTGGTTTTCCATTCCGCAAGGGCGAAGAGCCAGCATCATCCAAGAAATCACGCGGAGCAGCCAAGCGCTCTGCGTCGAAGAAGAAGAAGTAAAGGGACAAACTCAACATGGCAAAGAAATCACTCGTCCTCAAAGCAGCAAAGACTCCTAAATTCAAGGTGCGCGGCTATACGCGCTGCCAAAAATGTGGACGTGCTCGCGCGGTGTATCAGAAGTTTGGATTGTGCCGCTTGTGCTTGCGCAAGATGGCACATGCCGGGGAAATTCCTGGTTTGACAAAGGCAAGTTGGTAGGCCCGTCATGATGACCGATCCAATCGCCGACATGCTCACTCGCATTCGCAACGCGAATGCCGCCATGAAAGATGAAGTACTGATGCCAGCGTCCAAGCAGAAGACGGCGCTTGCTGACATTCTGAAAAAAGAGGGCTACATCTCCGACTTCACTGTTGCTCCAAATCCATCAGGACCAGCGCAGATCATGAAAATTGATCTCAAGTATTCTGATGACCGCAAGCGCACCATTTCGGGAATCAAGCGTGTCTCTACTCCAGGTTTGCGCGTGTATCGCGCAGCCACCGACGTACCTCGCGTGCTCGGCGGTTTGGGTGTAGCAGTTCTGTCCACCAGCCAAGGGCTCATGACCGACCGCGAAGCGCGCAAGCGCAACGTTGGCGGCGAAGTCATGTGCTTCGTTTGGTAAGAGCAAAGAACTACTAGGAAAGAGTAAACATCATGTCTCGAATAGGAAAAGAAGCAGTCGTCGTACCTTCGGGTGTCGACGTCAAGATCTCGGGTTTGTCTGTGACGATCAAGGGACCAAAGGGAACGCTCACACGCGATTTTCCAGTTGGTGTCTCGATCACACATGCCGATAACAACATCACCGTTGCACGCGACAACGACGAGCGCGATTCACGCGCACGTCATGGTCTGGTGCGCACGTTGGTGAGCAACATGGTCATCGGTGTTACTGATGGATATTCGAAAGAACTTGAAATCATCGGCGTGGGTTATCGCGCAGAAGCTCAGGGCCCAAGCAAGTTGAAGTTGGCTCTCGGTTTTTCACACCCAGTCGTGATTGATGCACCAGCAGGCGTGACATTTGATGTTCCAACTCAGACACGAGTGATCGTAAAAGGTCCAGACAAGGAAGTTGTCGGTCAAGTTGCTGCCAACATCCGCGAAATTCGCAAGCCAGAGCCATACAAGGGCAAGGGCGTGCGTTATTTGGGTGAGCGAGTACTGCGTAAAGCAGGCAAGACCGGCAAGAAGTAACAAGAAATACATTGGAGATTTTGACATTATGAAAACAGCAGCAAGCCAGCGCCACACAGGTCGCTTGCGTCGTCACCGACGAGTGCGCAAGAAGATCACAGGTACAGCCGATCGCCCACGCTTGGCCGTCTATCGCAGTAACAAGCACATCACCGTTCAAGTCATCAACGACTTGGATGGACACACGATTGCTTCAGCATCGACAGTTGAGCCAGAGCAGCGCAAACAAGGTTCGGGTGCAACAGTCGAAGCAGCAACACGCATTGGCCAACTTGTTGGTCAGCGCACGAAGGCTGCTGGAATCACAAAAGTTGTCTATGACCGCGGTGGATTTTTGTTCCACGGTCGTGTAGCAGCAGCGGCAGAAGCCGCCAGAGAAGCAGGGTTGGAGTTCTAATGACAAACATGGAAAAAACAGGCAAGCCACCACGCAAGCAAGAGTCGCATTACCCAGTTCCTCGCGTAACCGAGCCTGGTCAGATGCGCGAGTCACGCGTGGTCCACATCAACCGCGTGGCCAAAGTGGTCAAGGGTGGTCGTCGCTTTTCGTTCACCGCACTCGTTGTGATTGGTGACGGAGCAGGCCGCGTTGGCTTGGGCTACGGCAAGGCCAAAGAAGTTCCATTGGCTATCCAAAAGGGAACAGAAGAAGCAAAGCGCAACGTATTTAACGTGGCACTTGCTGGTTCGACCATCGTGCACCAAGTGCTCGGCATCAACGGTGCTGGTCGCGTGCTCTTGAAGCCTGCTGCTCCTGGTACCGGCGTTATCGCTGGTGGTGCTGCTCGAATCATTTTGGAAGAAGCCGGCATTCATGACGTGCTCGCCAAGTCGCTCGGTTCATCAAACGCCATCAACGTTGCTCGTGCAACGATTAATGGTCTCAAGGATCTGCAACGCCCAGACGAAATTGCTCGTCGACGTGGACTTCCTGCAGAGTCGTTTGTTCCAAAAGGATTGTTGCGCGCATTTAACGAGCGCAAGCATGCACAAGGAGCTCACTAACCATGGGTGCATTTAAAAAACCTGGTCGCACAATTCGCGACCGCAAGCCACAGGCTAAAAAAGCAGCAGCAGAGGCACGCGCCGAAGCAGCAGCACTCAAAGCCGCATCGGGAAACACCTCGACGAAGCGCATCAAGCGCGTCAAGGTTGCACACACCGGTCCAACTCTCACGGTGACACAAGTGCGTTCCGAAATCGGCAACAAACCAAAGAACCGTGCAACATTGCGCGCACTTGGATTGCGTCGTATTGGACACACCAACGTGTTGCCAGATCGTCCAGAAATTCGTGGCATGTTGCGACGAGTTCCTCACCTGATTGAAATCAAGGAAGGCAAGTAATCATGCGCGTTGATCAACTAGCCCCATCAAAGGGCTCAACCAAAAAACCAAAGCGCGTCGGTCGTGGTATCGGCGGCAAAGGTGGCAAGACCGCAGGTCGTGGTACCAAGGGTCAGTATGCCCGTAACACGGTTGCCCGTGGTTTCGAAGGTGGACAGATGCCACTCAAGCAGCGCGTACCAAAGTTGAAGGGTTTCAATAACCCGTTCCGCGTTGAGTACTACGCCGTCAACCTCGATGTCATCGACGCTCTCAATCTTGATGAAGTCAACCCACAAGTGCTTGTGCAACGCAGTGCTGCGCACAAGGGAACACTGATCAAAGTGTTGGGTCGCGGCAAGATCACGAAGGCAGTCAAAGTTTCGGCACACGCCGTTTCCAAGACAGCCGAGCAGGCGATTGTTGCAGCCGGTGGCAGCGTCACGATTGTGGCCATGCCGCACAAGGGTCCTCGTCCAGCCGCCAAGGGCAGCCAGTTCACCAACCGCTAGTACTGTTTGTCGAGCGTATCCGTTCAACAAAATAGTTCAGAGAAGTAGAGGAGCCACAACGATGTTGTCCAATGTGAAAAACATCTTCAAAGTGGAAGATCTTCGCAACAAGCTGATGTTTACATTTGCGATGGTTGCGATCTATCGCTTTGGTGCTGCATTGCGCGTACCTGGCATCGACTCGCAGGCCGTGCGTCAGTTGCATGAAGCATCTAACTCACAAGGCGCGCTTGGTTTCCTTAACTTGTTTTCTGGTGGAGCCTTCGGCAGTTTCTCAATTTTTGCTCTCGGCATCATGCCGTACATCACGGCAAGCATCATTATGCAGGTGCTCGGCGTGGTTATTCCAAAACTTGAGCAGTGGCAACAAGAGGGTGCAGTTGGTCAGCGCAAAATCACGCAGTGGACTCGCTATTTAGCAATTGCGATTGCAACGCTGCAAGGTTCTGGACTTACATTTATTTTTGGTCAGGGTCGTGGCTCGGCATTCTTCGGTGCTGCAAATAAGGCGCCAGATGTGGTGTTGCTCGATCCGTTTATG
Source organism: uncultured Acidimicrobium sp. (assembly GCA_964532575.1). Lineage (GTDB taxonomy): Bacteria > Actinomycetota > Acidimicrobiia > Acidimicrobiales > Ilumatobacteraceae > UBA3006. The sequence continues at coordinate 18,222 of CAZHIN010000019.1, read as the reverse complement.
CCGCGCGCATTGCTCGTCATTCCATCGCTTGTTGCGGGCACTGCATTGTTGATGTGGATTGGTGAATTGATTAGTCAACGCGGTATCGGCAACGGAATGTCAATGATGATTTTTGCTTCGGTTGTCAGCGGATTGCCATACAACTACTACTCGTTATTGCAAAGCAAAAAGACCATTACGTTCATCGTTCTTGTAGCAGTATCAATCGGTATTTTGTTTGCAGTGGTGCGAGTCGAGTTAGGTCAGCGCCGTATTCCCGTGCAATTTGCCAAACGAGTTGTTGGTCGCAAGATGTATGGCGGCCAAAACACCTACATTCCGCTCAAGGTCAACCAGGCTGGCGTTGTTCCAATTATTTTTGCAAGCTCGGTGTTGTTGTTGCCGGTGTTGATGTCCAACATGCTCGGTAGCGGCGAAGGCTGGCGCGGTTCGATTGCTGGCTTTGTCAACAACTATTTGGTCAACAGCCAAAACATGCTGTACATCTCCATCTTTTTCTTGCTGATCATCGCATTCGCGTACTTCTATAACTCGATTGCTTTTGATCCAATTCGCCAAGCGGATCAGTTGCGCAAGCAGGGCGGTTTTATTCCAGGAATTCGTCCAGGGCCACAGACCGAAAGCTTTTTTGCGAAGACGGTTAACCGAATCACCTTGCCTGGCGCATTGTTTGTCGCTTTCATCGCAATCTTGCCGTACATCATTTTGTGGGTTGGAGACGTTCGTTCCTTCCCTTTTGCGGGAACCACTGTGTTGATTGCAGTGGGTGTTGCACTTGAACTGATGCGCCAGATTGACAGCCAACTGATGCAGCGCAACTATGAGGGTTTCTTGAAGTGACGCTTTCCTAAAAGGAAACGCCTTCAGAAATTTCATCCAGACAGGAACATCATGACAACAGCAGTGCGCGTGATCATGCTCGGTCGCCAGGGTGCCGGCAAAGGCACACAGTGCCGTTTGTTGTCTGAGCACTTCGGTGCTCCACATATTTCAACAGGTGAAATGTTGCGCAGCGCGATTAGGCAAGACACCGTTGTTGGTCGAGCAGTAAAAAAAGTATTAGATGAAGGCAATCTGGTTGAAGATGAATTGATGGTCAGCCTCGTGCAAGGACGCATCGGCGAAACCGATGCTCGAGTGGGCGGCTACATCCTGGACGGTTTTCCACGCACGGTGGGTCAAGCAACTGCGTTTGACCACATCACCGAAGTACGCCCCGTCGACATTGTGATCAACCTTGATGTCAAGCGTGAATTGGTGTTGAGCCGACTGTCGGCACGGCGCACATGCGAGCAATGTGATGCGAACTACATCTCGGATGGCAATGATCCACAGCCCTGGAGTTGTGCAAAATGTGGTGGTCTTGTGCACCAACGCGACGACGACACACCAGAGGCAATCAGCCATCGGCTTGACCTCTATGACTCATTGACCTCACCATTAATCGACTATTACACGAGCAAATCGCGGCTCGTGGTCGTAAACGGCCTCGGCACAACTGAGGAAGTCTTTGAGCGCCTGACCACTGCGGTCAAATCGGCTCAAGCCTAGGAATTTGAGGAAAAAGTACCAATTGACAGTGGCCTAGGGGTTTTGGGGTGGGATTATGCGGCGGTAGCATAACCCTTCGCCTTTTGGGAGGATTATCGCCCTCTTGGCTTGTGTCCGTGCGTTTTGAGGAGAAAGTTCTGCCAAAAAATAAAGAAGACGCGATTGTGCTGGAAGGCGTAATCACCGAGTCATTGCCCAACGCAATGTTTCGTGTCGCACTTGATAACGGACACACAGTGTTAGCTCACATTTCCGGGAAAATGAGAATGAATTACATTCGCATTTTGCCGGGGGACAAAGTCCAAGTTGAGTTAACGCCATACGACCTCACCCGAGGTCGAATTACCTATCGACATAAATAACCAACCATCAGAGGCATTCACAGTGAAAGTTAAACCGAGCGTTAAAAAAATCTGCGAAAAGTGCAAGGTCATTCGCCGGCACAAGCGCGTGATGGTGATTTGTGAAAACCCGCGACACAAGCAACGTCAAGGCTAAAAGGAACCACTCATGGCACGTATTTCAGGTGTAGACATTCCGCGCGAGAAGCGCCTCGAGATTGCTCTTACATATATCTATGGCATTGGTCGTGCGACCTCGGCCAAGATGTGCAAAGACCTCGAGCTCAGCCCAGACACTCGCGTGCGCAACTTGACTGACTCGGAAGTCAACAAGATTCGTATGTACATCGAAAATGGTTTGACGGTGGAAGGCGACCTTCGCCGCAACGTCCAGACCGACATCAAGCGCAAAATCGAAATCGGTTCGTACCAGGGAACACGTCACCGCAAAGGACTTCCAGTTCGCGGTCAGCGCACCCACACCAACGCTCGTACTCGTAAGGGCCCGAAGAAGACCGTGGCCAACAAGAAGATGGCAGTGAGGAAGTAGACCATGGCAAAAGCACCAGTTCGCCGCACGCGCAAGCGTGATCGCAAAAATGTCACGACAGGTGTCGTGCATATCAAGAGTTCGTTCAACAACACCATCGTGTCCATCACCGACACTGAGGGCAATGTCATCGCATGGGCATCGTCGGGTGGCGTTGGTTTTTCTGGCTCGCGCAAGTCAACTCCGTTCGCCGCTCAAATGGCAGCAGAGAAGGCCGGCCGAGCAGCGATGGAGCAGGGTCTTCGTCGTGCAGAAGTGCATGTCAAGGGTCCAGGTTCGGGTCGCGACACCGCATTGCGTTCTATTCAACAACTAGGCATCGAAGTGTCCGGCATTAAAGATGTATCGCCGATCCCACACAACGGTTGCCTCCAGCCAAAGCGAAAGAGGCCGTAAGTCATGGCTCGCTATACAGGACCAAAGGTGCGCATTTCGCGCCGTCTCGGAATCAACGTATTTGAAAATGCGAAAGGTGCGAAGGCTCTTGAGCGTCGCCCATTCCCACCTGGTACTCACGGCCGCACCCGCCGCCGTGGAAACACCAGTGAATACCTGTTGCAGTTGCAAGAAAAACAGAAGGCCAAGTACATCTACGGTGTTCTCGAGCGTCAATTTCGCAAGGCTTACGAAGAAGCGACACGCTTGTCTGGTCCAACTGGCGAAAACTTGTTGCGCCTTCTCGAGTGCCGTCTCGACAACGTGGTTTACCGCGCAGGATGGGGTTCAACCCGCCCGCAGGCTCGTCAGTTTGTCAACCACGGTCTCGTGTTGGTCGACGGCAAGCGCGTTGACATTGCGTCCTACAACGTCACCCGTGGTCAAGTAATTACGTTGTCCGAAAAGGCAAAGAACATGATCATCATTCAGCACAACATCGACACTCTTGACCGCCGCATGGTGGGCTGGATCGATGCTGCAGAAGGTGGCAAGCAAATTACTGTTCGCGAACTTCCAACGCGCGAGCAAATCGATATCCCAGTCCGCGAACAGCTCATCGTTGAGTTGTACTCGAAGTAACCCCCACAAATTCATAGTCATCGGCAAATAGGAGATACCAATGCTCGTTATTCAGCGCCCATCAGTAGAAGCAATCGGCACGGCAAGCAACAATCGTCAGAAGTTTTCGATTGGACCTCTTGATCCAGGTCTAGGCCACACCATCGGCAACTCGTTGCGCCGCATGTTGTTGTCATCGATTCCTGGTGCAGCAATCTCGACTGTCAAGTTTGAGAGTGCATTGCACGAATTTGACACCATTGAAGGCGTCACTGAAGATGTCACTGAGATCATTCTCAACCTCAAAGATGTTGTTGTGATGTCAGAGGGCGACGAGCCTGTAGTGATCACTGTTGATGTCAAAGGACCTCTAGATGTCACTGCAGCAGACATCGTGTGCCCAACCGGCGTCACCATTTTGAACCCATCGCAGCACATCGCAACTCTTTCGGCCAAGGGTCGTTTAGTTGTCGACATCACTGTCGAGCGTGGCAAAGGATATGCATCAAGCGATCGCGATACCCGCAAAGTAATCGGCGTTATTCCAATCGACGCCATTTACTCGCCAGTGCGCCGTTGCACCTACATCGTTGAGCCGACTCGCGTAGAGCAGTCGACCAACTTTGACAAGATCATCCTCGACATCGAAACAGATGGCTCAATCGCTCCACAAGAAGCACTGGCATCAGCCGGAGCAACCTTGCGTTCGTTGGTTGATTTGGTTGCAACGATGAGCGATGCACCAGTGGCTCTCGAGCTTGGCGAAATCTCAACTGCAGGAATGGGTTCACCAGACCTTGACTTGAGCATCGAAGACCTCGACTTGTCAGAGCGCCCACGCAACTGTCTCAAGCGCGCACAGGTCAACACCATCGGCGAGTTGTTGTTGCGTAGCGACGAAGACTTGCTCAACATCACCAACTTTGGTCAGAAGAGCCTCGACGAAATCAAGCTCAAGCTTGACGAGCGTGGCTTGTCATTGCGACTCTGATCACTGTCGATTAAAGATTTAAAAGATAATTACGTTTAAGATTTTCAACTAGGGAGAGGTCCTTTATGCCAGCAACACCACGACGTTCACGCAGTTTTGGCGGAAGCGCACACCACCAGCGCTTGCTGCTTGCCAACATGGCAGCATCACTGTTTGCCGCTGAAGGCATCACCACGACTGAAGGCAAGGCCAAGGCATTGCGTCCAATCGCAGAAAAGTTGATCACCAAAGCAATCAAGGCGCAGGGCGAGGGCCCAATGCGTATTCACCGCATTCGTCAAATTCAGGCGTACCTGAACGACAAGGAAATGACGAACAAGCTCGTCAACGTTGTCGCTCCTCGCTACACCACTCGCAACGGTGGCTACATCCGCATTCTTAAACTCGGACCACGCCACGGTGACAACGCGCCAATGGCGCGCATCGAACTCGTCTAGAACGTTTGGTCGATCGTGCGTCGTGCGCGAATGACGATCGCCTACAAGGGCGACGAGTTTCACGGTTTTGCAACGAATCCTGGTGTTGACACCGTTGCGTCCACAATTGAAAGTGCGCTCGCACAAATCTTGCAAGAGCAGGTGCAGGTAACTCCGGCAGGTCGCACCGACGCTGGCGTGCATGCATGGGGTCAGGTCATCAGCCTCGATTTGGCAGACCGAGTCAATTTGGAAGTGTTGATGAAGCAATTAAATGCGTTGTGCGGGCCATCGGTTGTTGTGCGCGATGCGCAGTGGACCGACCCAGATTTCCATGCGCGTTACTCGGCTCTGTGGCGCGCGTATCGCTACACGGTGCTCAACACTGCAGTAGGTAATCCGTTCATGACCGAGACTGCATGGCACATCATCAAGCCACTCAAGGTGCGGTCGATGCAACTTGCTTGTGACGCGGTTATCGGTAATCACGATTTTTCGGCGTTTTGTCGCAAGCCAAAACCCGCGGACGAATTTGACACATTTGAGCACTCCATGCGCCGCAGTGTGATGTTCGCCGACTGGAAGGACATGGGGGATGGCGTGTTGCGTTTTGATATTCAGGCCAATGCCTTTTGCCACCAAATGGTGCGGGCACTTGTCGGCACATTTGTCGAGATTGGTCTTGGCAAAAGGCCACCGAGCGACATGCGGGGGCTGATTCTTTCAGGGGATCGCTCACAGGCCGCCCCGGTGGCTCCACCCCAAGGTTTATGCCTTTGGGAGGTGGGATTCGGTGCTTCGGCATTGTGAAATGGGCCTAGAGACCCCTATCCTTAAACGGTTCACGGAGACGGTTTGTTAATCGGTTTCCTCGGCAAGTTCTCAAGTTTTCGAAAGTAGATCTGATGCGTACGTATTCTCCAAAAGCAAGTGAAGTCAAACGCGAGTGGCACCTTGTTGACGCCGAGGGTCTTGTCCTTGGTCGTATGTGCACCGAAGTCGCAGCAATTTTGCGCGGCAAGCACAAGCCAATGTTTACGACACACATGGACACGGGTGACCACGTAGTGATTATCAATGCATCCAAGATCGTGCTCACAAGTGGCAAAGCAGAAAAAGAATTGGTTCACGACTACAGCGGTTACCCAGGTGGTCTTCGCACACAGACGTACGGCACCTTGTTGAAGGCAAAGCCTGAAGACGCAATTCGTCGCACGATTCGTGGCATGTTGCCAAAAGGACCACTTGGTCGTCAGATGATCAAGAAACTCAAAGTACATGCTGGCGCACAACACGGCCACGAAGCACAAGATCCAAAAGTTCTCGATATTGCTCACGCCAAGGCGCGCTGAGTACACACAAGTCGAATAAAGGAAAAATCATGGGAACAAAGCCACTCACACAAACAACGGGACGCCGCAAAGAAGCAGTTGCGCGTGCACGTTTGCGACCAGGCACTGGCAAAGTCACTGTCAATGGCCGCGAGTTTGAAAACTATTTTCCAAACGCAGTACAGCGCATGGTTGCCTCAGAGGCATTGCATGTTGCCGAAGTTGCAACTGCATACGATGTCGATTGCGACATTCAGGGTGGTGGCATTGCGGGTCAGGCCGGAGCATTGCGCATGGCCATTGCTCGCTCATTGCTCGAACTAGACCCAGAGCGACGCGTGTTGTTGCGCAAAGCCGGATTGCTCACACGTGACTCACGTAAAAAAGAGAGCAAGAAGTACGGTCTCAAGAAGGCGCGCAAGGCGCCACAGTACACAAAGCGTTAATCCGCTGTATTGCTACGCGACTTTGGTTGCGTGGATCGGAAGTGTGTAGATGCTTCGATTTGGAACTGATGGTGTTCGTGGGGTTGCCCTCACCGAACTGACTGAACAATACGTTGCCGACCTTGGCTATGCCGCGGCAAGTGTGCTGCAACTGAAACACGTGGTGATTGGTCGTGACACACGCGAATCTGGGTTGGTTTTGCAAACAGCACTCGCGCAAGGCTTTGCTGCAGGCGGGGCAACGGTTGAACTGTTGGGAGTTACACCGACACCTGCAATTGCTTTTGCTGCAGCGCGGCTTAAGTGCGCAGGTGCTGTTGTTACCGCATCGCATAATCCGTACGCAGATAACGGGGTCAAAATATTTGGCATTGGTGGCATCAAGCTGACCGACGATCAAGAACAGTTGATTGAGGCAGCCATGGCTGCAATCAGGCCACAAAGTAGCGCCGTACCTGTTGGTGCAATTACCGAGGCAATTGCGGCGATCAATGACTATCGCAACAGCATTGAGGGCTTAGTGCCAAGCCGAGCATTTGCCGATATTCGGATTGTGGTCGATTGCGCGAACGGCGCAATGAGCGATGTTGCTCCATATGTATTGGCACAACTTGGTGCAACAGTCATTGCGATTCACTGTGAGCCAAACGGCAAAAACATCAATACAGAATGCGGCGCTACGTATCCAAAAATTATTGGCGAAGCTGTGCGTCTGCATCAGGCAGCAATTGGTTTGGCATTTGACGGTGATGGTGATCGTGTGATTGGTGTTGATCATGTCGGCAATGTTGTCGACGGCGATCACTTGCTAGCGCTTGCTGCAATTGATATGCACGAGCGCGATGTGTTGGATGGCAATGGAGTGGTTGTGACAGTAATGACCAACGCTGGTTTTCATGAAGCCATGGCCAAGCACGGCATCTCGGTAGTCACAACTCCAGTCGGCGACCGCAGCGTGTTGATTGCGCTGGAAGAAAACAAGTTTGCATTGGGCGGAGAACAAAGTGGCCACATTATTTATCGCAAGGATGCAACGACTGGTGACGGCTTGCTCGCTGGTGTACGACTTGTGGATTTAGTGCGTCGTAAAAATGTGACGCTGCAAAAACTCGCGCAAGACGCAATGACATCGTTGCCACAGGTGCTGATCAACGTGCGTGTCGAGTCGGTAGCAACCGATCTTGCAACACAATTTGCACAAGAAATTGCTGCAGCCGAGCGCGACCTCAACGGAGTTGGCAGAGTGTTGTTGCGTGCAAGTGGCACAGAGCCGATGGTGCGAGTGATGGTTGAGGCTCAGTTTGAAGAAACCGCAAATAGCGTGGCGCAACGCTTGGCAGCCAGTGTGGTCAAGCGTCTTGGCGGATCTCGGTAGCCTGTAGTTCATGTGCGGCATTATTTGCATCGTGTCGCGGCCCTCGGCCCGGCCACTGCCATTGGCTGCCGACCTGCTGGATGCACTTGAAAAAGCGATTGCGGCTGGCAATATCGGTGCGATTGCCGAATGTGCTGCGCAAGTGGCGCAAGTGGATGCGGCATTGCGCGGAGAATCGGGAACTGCTGTATTAGTAGACAACCTGCAATTGGTGAGTGGGCTTGTTTCGCGCCTCGACCAACTAGATGCAATTGCACTTCAGGCAGAACAAGCGCTGGAAACCGCGAGCGGCTTGACAACTCAAGAGGTTGAGCGCCGCAGCAACGAGTTTATTGCGCTGCGAGACGCCACGTGGTCGTTGCGCAATGATCGTTTGCGCACGGCCAAACTGGTGGGCGAACTAGCGGGCAAGAGTGCAAGCGATAGTGCACGTAACGCGTATCTTTCGATTCAGCAATCTTTTTCGGCACTCGACCGCATGGAGGTGCGCGGACGCGACTCTGCTGGCATCAACTTGTTGGTGTGGGGACACGGTCTTGATGCCAATGATGCGCGTGTGAAACCCCTGCTCAAAGGTCGGCTCGACGACAATTTGTTTACATCTGGCTCGGTGCGCGTTGGTGCGGGGGCGAGGGCTTGGTCGTTTGTATACAAGGCGGCTGCCGAGATTGGTGAGCTTGGTGACAACACTCGCGTGATGCGCCAAGCCGTTGCAACCGATGCACTGCTGCGTTTGTTGGTGAGTCAGCCTGGCGCAAGGTTGTCGGTGTTGGGTCACACCAGATGGGCAAGTGTCGGAATTATTTCTGAAGCCAATGCGCATCCTGTGAACAGCGAAGAACTTGATCTAGACGCCGCAATGCCATATTTGGTTTCTGCGCTCAATGGTGATGTTGATAATCATGCCGATATCAAAGTGCGCAACGGTCTCAAGATTGCCGAGCCAATCACCACTGATGCAAAAGTGATTCCTACAGTCGTTGCGCGTAAGAACGCTGCTGGTGCCGACTTGGTGAGTGCATTCAGGCAAACCGTTGGCGAGTTTGATGGCTCGGTGGCGATTGCAACAGCCAGTGCCGACCAGCCAAACACGGTGTTGCTGGCGTTGCGCGGCAGTGGTCAAGGTTTGTACGTGGGTATTGCAGAAGATCGTTTTATTGTGGCGAGCGAGCCGTATGGCGTTGTTGAAGAAACGTTGCACTATGTGCGCATGGACGGCGAAGCCTTGAGCGACGTGAACAATCCATCAAGTCGTGGTCAAGTGATCGTGCTCGATGGCGACCGTGCGGGAACAGTTAATGGCATGTCGATGCTTGCCTACGACGGAACCGACTTGGGGCTCAACGAATCGAATGTTGCACTAGCCGAAGTGACCACGCGCGATATTGATCGCGGTGAACACAAGCATTTCTTGGCAAAAGAAATTGGTGAAGCACCAGCGAGTTTCCGCAAGACGTTGCGCGGCAAAATCGGCGAACGAGACGGAACTCTTTTTGCATCGCTTGACACATCAGTAGTGCCACAGCACGTGATCGACGCATTGGCGGCGGGCAAGATTGCGCGCATTCGCGTGATTGGCCAGGGCACTGCAGCAATTGCTGGCAGAAGCCTTGTGCAGTTGTTGCGCACACTTGTTGATCAGCGAGTGCAAGTGGATGCATTGCCAGCAACTGAACTTTCTGGGTTTCAGTTGCAACTCGACATGTCCGACACGCTGGTAATTGCCATCAGCCAAAGCGGCACGACCACCGATACCAATCGCACTGTTGACTTAGCGCGTTCGCGCGGGGCATCGGTGCTTGCCATTGTCAACCGTCGCGGCAGCGAGTTGGCTGCCAAAGCAGACGGCGTGTTGTACACATCTGATGGTCGTGACGTAGAGATGAGTGTTGCGAGCACCAAGGCGTTTTATTCACAAGTATCGGCTGGAGCATTGCTGTCATGTGCGCTGTCGAGCGCGCTTGGATCGGGCTCCGACGTGGCCCGACATCAACTGCTGACAGCATTGCGTACAGTGCCAGACGCAATGAACCGCGTGCTCGAGATGCGACCACAAATTGCGCAGGCTGCAAAACAATTTGCACCCGCGCGTAGATATTGGACAGTGGTGGGCAATGGCTTTAACGCCGTAGCCGCCGAGGAAGTGCGCATCAAATTGTCGGAGTTGTCGTACAAGTCGATTGCCTGTGACATCACTGAAGACAAGAAGCACATTGACCTGTCGTGTGAGCCGATGATCTTTGTTTGTGCTGCAGGTTTGTCGGACGGCACTGCTAGCGACGTTGCAAAAGAGATCGCAATCTTCCGCGCGCATAAGGCTTTGCCAATCGTGGTGGCAACTCAAGGCGAGCAGCGCTTTGATGCTGCAGCCGCAGTGATCTCGGTGCCACAAGTAGACCCAAGCGTCGCATTTATTTTGAGCGTGATGGTTGGGCACATCTTTGGTTACGAAGCCGCTCTTGCCATTGATGCACTTGCACGACCATTGCGTGCGTGTCGAGAAGTAGTGGAGCACGCAGTAGAGCGCGGTGGCATTGGTAGCGAACTGTTGGTCAAAGTGCGCGCAGAGATTGGCGTGCCAGCAACCCGATTTTTTGATGCACTCACAACTGGCGATTACGACGGAAACCTCGAGCCATCAACTGCTGTGCGCGTGGTGACCATGTTGCGCGACGTGATGGCGAGTGACCCGCTGCAATCGTTTCAGAACAACACCGGCAAGATCAGTTCGCCCGAGGCATTACTCGACGACTTGACGAGTTCGCTGACCCGCTCAATTGATGAACTGACTCGACCAGTTGATGCCATCAAGCACCAAGCAAAAACTGTGACGGTCGGTATCTCGCGCAGCGACGAAGGGTTGCTTGACCGTGTTCTTGTGCAAGCAGTGCTTAATGCTGGCGTGGCACGTGACAGGTTGTCGTACAAAACTCTCAAGGTCATTGCCGACTTGGATGCCGCAGTTGCAAGCGTTGTTGGTTTTACTCGCTACAGCATTGAAGGCGATATTGATGGCAACTCTGCAACTGTGAGTGTGGTGGACCGCGGAGGAATTTCGCGAGAACTTACATCGCGCGTTGATCGCAACAGCAATTTGGTGGGTACCAAGCACCGTGTAGCAAGCGACCGCAACGTATTGGTAGCGCGCGGAAGACGCGACGGCCGCACCGTAATCTTTGTGCCCGAAACAAAGGGCTCGCTCACCACTGGCATCACGTTGCTACACGTGTTGTTCCACGATCGCTTGCCTGCTGCAGTAATGCGCACCGTGTTGCAAGGGTATGACGACCGCTTTAATCGTCTGGTCGACTGGGTGACTGAAACCGAAGGGTCATTTAGAGAAGATCGGCTTGCCGAAGTGTCGGTAGCCGACTTGTTGATCTTGCCGATTACCGAAACCGCAGACCACTGGCGCACGCCGATAACAGGAAACTAAGGCGTCCATGTTTGGCATTGGAATCGACGCTGTGGATATTGATCGCTTCCGCCGTGCACTTGATCGCACGCCAAATTTTCGCTCACGAGTATTTACTACAGATGAACTAGATGGCTTGTCCGACAAGAATGACGATGCGCCGAGCCTTGCCGCCAGGTTTGCTGCGCGTGAAGCAACGATGAAAGTGCTTGGCGTTGGTCTTGGTGCTTTTGACATGCACGATGTGTCGATAGAGCGCCAGGCAAGTGGTCAGCCAACATTGCTCGTCACGGGCCGAGCGCTCAAGCTTGCTCTCGAAAAAGGCATCTCACAGTGGCATGTTTCGTTGTCGCACACCGCACAGCTTGCGGTAGCCGTAGTAGCCGCAGCATGAAGTCGCGATGGGCATGGGCCGACATCAATTTGAGTGCGCTTGCACACAACGTGCGTGTATTGATAGCAGAATCTGCACCAAGCGAAGTGTGGGCTGTGGTCAAGGCCAACGGTTATGGACACGGAGCATTTCAGTGCGCCACAACTGCGCTTGAGAATGGTGCGAGTGGCTTGTGTGTTGCACTTGCCGACGAGGCAATTGCGTTGCGTCAATCTGGCGTGAGCGCGCCGATCTTGGTGATGAGTGAGCAACCTGCAGAGCAACACGAAGACATGATCAAGTACGGTCTCATTGCAACGCTGTACAACAAGACAACAATTGAGCATTACGCCAGCGTTGCAACCCAACTTGGCATCGTGGGTGCCGCGCACCTCAAAGTTGATACTGGTATGCACCGGGTTGGCGCAGCGCCATCAAAAGCTGTTGACATGGCACAACTTATTGCAGCGCAAACATGGCTACAACTGGATGGCATTTTTACTCACCTTGCAACTGCCGACGTTGTAGACCACGAAGCAACCGCGCGACAATTAACTGAGTTTGATCGAGTATGCGAAGAATTGAAACAGTTGGCACTTCTTCCTGGTCGCGTGCACATTGCAAACTCATCGGCGACAATGAACCACATTGGTATAGCCACCCAGATGAAGAATGCGCCGACCATGACACGGGTTGGCATTGCCATGTACGGCATTGCTGCTGACGCGCAAAGCGATTCATTTGGTGTTGCAAATGGTGCATCGTTGCAGCCTGTGATGTCGGTGAAGGCGCGTGTTTCTCACGTGCAGTGGATTGAGGCCGGCGAGGCAGTTTCCTATGGTCTGCACCGGCCGCTCAAACAACGTTCGTGCATCGCGACCTTGCCGATTGGCTATGCCGATGGCGTGCCGCGCGGATTGTGGGCCACAGGCGAGGTGCTTATCGGCGGCAAACAACGAACATTTGCGGGTGTTGTCACGATGGATCAGGTGATGATCAATTGCGAAAATGATGATGTGCAGTTAGGCGACGAAGCCGTGCTCATTGGCAAACAAGATGAGAGTCAGATCACTGCCAACGATTGGGCGCGCCAAATGAAAACGATTGGGTACGAGATTGTGTGCGGTATCAGTGCAAGAGTGCCACGCAACTACCTACGCTAAATCGTCCAACTTCTCATGATTCGACTTACCGCACACAGCACCGATGACACCCGTGGCATCGCAGCAGCGATTGCGTTGTTGGCTCGCGCGGGCGACTTGATTGTCTTAATTGGCGAAATGGGTAGTGGCAAGACGACTTTTAGTCAGCACTTTGCTCACGCTCTTGGAGTAACAGAGCCTGTGACGTCGCCGACATTTAATTTGTTGCACAACTATGCGGGCGGCCGCTTGAAGTTGCACCATGCCGATCTCTACCGACTTGAGCGCACAGGTGAGTTGGATGATTTGGGTTTGACCGAGTTGCAAGAAGCCGGTGGTGTGATGCTGGTGGAGTGGGGCGATGTTGTTGGTGACGCGCTCGGAACTGGTCTTGTGTTGAAATTGTCGGCCCCAGACTATGCCGACACGCAAGATTCGGTGACTGTGCGCCAGATTGAAATTGATTGGCGCGGCATGCAGTGGGAAACCAGGTGGGACAAACTGCGCAATGCAGTGAGCAAGTGGGCAATCTCGTGATTATTTTGTCGATCGACACCGCGACAGACGGGGTAAGTGTTGCGATTTCGGATGGCGCACGAGTATTGGCGTCGAGTGAGATGCGCAGCGAAAAACAACACGCAGAAGTGTTGACGACAATGATCGACTTTGTGCGCAAGCAAGCCGGTGTTTCGTTTGGTGACGTTGGAGCAGTTGCTGTTGACATTGGCCCAGGACTCTTTACTGGAATGCGAGTTGGCATTGCATCGGCAAAGGCAATTGCCCAAGTGCTCGATGTACCGATCATCGGCGTAACAAGTTTGGATGTTTTGGCTACAGCAGTGGGTGACAAAGACGATGTGATTGCATGCGTCATCGATGCTCGGCGTGGCGAGGTGTATTGGTCGCTGTATCGATATATCGATGGCAAGTTGCGTCAGGTAACCACGCCCCAAGCAAGCACGGTAGAGAAATGCGCATTGCAAACGATCGATCGTGGTCAGACAACAACTTTTGTTGGCAATGGCGCACTGCGATATCGCAACGAAATTGAGTTGGTGGTGGCAGGGGTTTTGCCAAGATTTGAATTTGCAGACGAGATGGCTGCATTGCCAACGGCTGTCGTTCTTGCACAAATTGCACACGAGCGTGCATTGCGCCAAGAGTGGCAAGAGGCCGACACACTGGTGCCCGAATATTTGCGCTTGCCAGATGCCGAAATCAACTGGGCAACACGGAGTGCATCGTGAGAGGCGACAATCCGGTACTCCAGATTGTGACCATGCAGCGTAAACACGTTCGCGACATCATGCCCATTGAAAACGCGGTGTATCCACGACCATGGTCCGAAAAAGTATTTGCAGAAGAAATTGAAATGATGGGTCGTGGCAGACGTCATTACGTCGTCGCTCACATTGGCAAAGTGCTTGTTGGCTATGGGGGTTTGTTATTTGCCGAAGAAGATGCGCATATTACGAATATTGCGGTGAAACCCGATTGGCATCAACGTGGGGTGGCAACTGAAATGATGTTGGAGTTGGCTGCCGAGGCACGCAATCGTGAGTGTCAGGCACTCACACTTGAGGTGCGACACACCAATACTGCGGCCCAAGAGTTGTATCGGAGATTTGGTTTTGTACCGGCCGGAATTCGCCAAAAGTATTATGAAAACACTGACGATGCAATTGTGATGTGGTGCACCGATATTCAGAGCGACGAATATTCGCAGCGGCTTGAAGCGATCGTGCGGTCGCGGCCATGAGTGCAAACACGCTGTTTAACGACAGTACGGTGGTGCTCGGCATCGAAACAAGTTGTGACGAAACTGCGGCTGCGGTTGTGATGGGTGGCAACGACGTGCTGTCTTCAGTTGTTGCGACACAAATAGATTTGCACGCCAGGTATGGCGGTGTGGTGCCAGAAATTGCAAGCCGCGCACATGTTGAAGCAATGAACGTAGTGATTCGCCAAGCAATCTCGCAATCCGGAGTACCCATTGAGCGCATTGATGCAGTTGCGGCAACGGTGGGGCCAGGGCTGATCGGTGCGCTGCTTGTAGGTGTAGCAGCAGCCAAGTCGGTTGCTCTTGTGCTCGACAAGCCGTTTATTGGCGTCAATCATCTTGAAGCGCATTTGTATGCGGCGTTACTTGACGATCCTCATGTCGAGTTTCCGATGCTCGTGGTGTTGGTCTCGGGTGGCAACACATTGTTTGTTGAGATGCGCGGGCACGGAGACTTCAGCGTGATCGGACAAACAATTGACGACGCTGCAGGTGAAGCCTTCGACAAGGTCGCGCGATTTTTGGATCTCGGCCATCCGGGTGGCCCAGCAATTGATCGCATTGCGCTTGCGGGTAATGCAAAAGCGATTGAGTTTCCACGCGCAATGTTGCACGATGGGCTTGATGTCTCATTCAGCGGTCTTAAGACGTCAGTGATCAACTATGTGCGCAAAAATCCAACTGTGTCAACAGCAGATGTTGCCGCATCGTTTCAATATGCAGTGGTGGATGTGCTGGCGGCAAAGGCTCGTAAAGCGGCTCAGCAAATTGGTGCAAAGACCGTTGCTCTTGGTGGTGGTGTTGCGGCCAACTCGTTGTTG
>CAZHIN010000019.1:0-2684 GCA_964532575.1 uncultured Acidimicrobium sp. | reverse complement strand
GGTGTGCGCGGAGTCGGGCTGGCGATTGGTGTTGCCAAGTATGGGCATGTGCACCGATAATGCAGCCATGATCGCATCGGCAGGTTGGTACCGTTTAGTTGCCGACGGCCCGTCCAGCATGGACATGGGCGCGATGCCAAACCTCAAACTCTCATGACTATTCACTACGCAACCAATTTGCCAATTTCAAACAACACAATCCCGAACACCACAATCCCGAACACCACAGTGCCGCGCCTGAAGCCGTTGCAACTTGGCGAGCATTCGGTATGGCCGCCTGTGGTGCTTGCGCCAATGGCAGGCGTAACCAATGCGCCGTTTCGGTCGTTGTGCCGCAAGTTTGGGCCGGGTCTTGTGTACGTCAATGAGATGATGATGGCAACAGGGCTAGTGCACGGCAATCGCAAAACTGACACGATGCTCAAGTTTGGAAGTGACGAAACGTTTCGCAGCCTGCAGCTGTATGGCAGTGATCCGGAAATGCTTGCGCGAGCAGTCGACAAACTTGGTCGTGCAGATGCTGTTGATCACATCGATCTAAATTTTGGTTGCCCAGCGCCGAAAGTGACTCGTCGTGGTGGCGGAGCAGCAGTGCCACTGAAGCGGCAACTTTTGCGCGCTCTCGTAACTGCAGCAGTCGAGACGGGCAAAAATTATGGCATTCCCATTACATGCAAGTTTCGAATGGGTATTGACGACGACTTGATTACGTTTGTGCAAACCGGTGTGATTTGTGAAGAGGCGGGCGCATCTGCAGTTGCGTTACATGCACGCACTGCGCGTCAGCATTATGCGCCGAGCGCGCATTGGGAAGCGATCAAAGAACTCAAACAAGCGGTAACGAGTATTCCTGTGCTTGGCAACGGTGATATTTGGGAAGCACAAGATGCGTTACGCATGGTTGAACAAACCGGTTGCGATGGCGTGGTCATTGGTCGCGGATGTTTGGGTCGTCCGTGGCTGTTTCGCGATTTGATCGATGCGTTTAGCGGCAACCCAATACAAGCCACACCGAAACTTGGCGATGTACTTGACGTGATGGTCGAGCATGCAACCGCGTTGTGCGGACACTTGGGTGAAGAGCGTGGCATTCGAGATTTTAGAAAACACACAGGCTGGTATCTCACCGGCTATCCGGTGGGCGGAGAGACACGTCGCAAGTTCAGCGAAATCATGTCGCTCGAAAACTTGCGCGAACTCTGCGGCACACTCGACCACACGCTGACGATTGTTGATGGCGGAGAGCGAATTGCGCGCGGCCACACCAATGGTCCAATTCGTGTGGTGTTGCCCGATGGCTATCTTGATGATCTCGACGACATGACAGTTCCTGACGACGGTCATGTGATGCAACTCAGCGGCGGTTGATAAACATGGAGTTGCCAATACAAATTGTTCTCGCGTCGAAGTCGCCGCGCCGAGTCGACCTGTTAACACAACTACTAGATCACGAATTTGGTGATGGGGTGGTTGCGTTCGTAATAGATCCACCAAACATCGACGAAACGCCACTTGCAATCGAAACACCGATCGCTCACGTGCAACGTCTTGCCGTGGCAAAGTCGCACGCAGTCGCTGAGCGATACAACAACGCGACTGTCATCATTGCTGCCGACACGACGGTTGAACTGGACGGCAAAATTTTTGGACAGCCAGTAGATGAGCATGATGCTCGAGCAATGCTGAGCGAACTTTCGGGTCGCACGCATCAGGTGCACACGGCAGTGGCAGTGGTGCACCTGGCAGATGACGGAACGATATTGAGCCAAGCCCACGGCCTGGATTCGGCAAATGTCTCAATGATCGAGATCACCCCCGAGAAGATGGAGTGGTACCTAGCGACCGGGGAGTCGATGGGTAAAGCGGGTTCCTATGCCGTTCAGGGCGATGGTGGAGCCCTCGTAGGGCGAGTGGAGGGCAGCCTGACCACCGTGATTGGCCTGCCCTTAGATCTCTTATCCGACCTGCTGTTGCAGGTGGATTGTGGTTGGAAAAACGAGGCCTAGGCCCGTATCATTAGCACTCGCATAGGTCGAGTGCTAACCATTCACAAGTCGTATGTGGCAAGTAAAAAACCCAGTTTCAACCGCATGAGACATCGTGTTTCATGCTCTACGGAGGACAAAACGATATGAACCTCAAGCCCCTAGACGACCGCATTGTTGTCAAGCCAAGCGAAGCCGAAGAGCGCACCGCTTCCGGTCTCGTCATCCCTGACACCGCTCAGGAAAAGCCGCAGCAAGGAACCGTTCTCGCAGTAGGCCCAGGCCGCTGGAGCGACGACAGTGGCAAGCATTTCGCACTCGACATCAAAGTCGGCGACGTAGTTCTTTACAGCAAGTACGGCGGCACCGAAGTTTCGCACAAGGGCGACGATCTCTTGATCCTTACCAGCCGCGACGTACTCGCAGTCGTTTCCAAATAATTTCCCCTCAACACTCACCAAAGGATTCATTTCACTATGGCAAAGCAACTCAAATTTAATGAAGAGGCACGTCGTGCTCTTGAAGCCGGCGTTAACAAACTCGCCGACGCTGTCAAGGTGACGCTTGGACCAAAAGGTCGCAACGTCGTTCTCGACAAGAAGTTCGGTGCACCAACGATCACCAATGACGGTGTTTCGATTGCAAAAGAAGTTGAACTTGAAGACCCATTCGAAAACATGGGTGCGCAACTTGTAAAAG
>CAZHIN010000018.1:21892-23240 GCA_964532575.1 uncultured Acidimicrobium sp. | reverse complement strand
AGTGCCCGGGATCGGACTCGAACCGATACAGCACTTTCGTGCCAGGGGGGTTTAAGCCCCCCGCGTCTACCATTCCGCCACCTGGGCTAGCCGTTTTAGGCTACGCGCGTTTGGGTCTGAAGCGACCTTATGTCAGCGCTGGCGTCTGTTGTGAAATCGGTAGAAATAAAACCTCGGATAGAAAGAATGGCCCACAGGGCTGTGCGTACCTGGTCGGCAACAGGGGCAATAAGGCGGTTGACGACGATGACGCCTTCAATCATGTCGCCCAGCACCGCAACAAATGGCCGGTCGCGAAGTGCCACTGCCACCACCCCGCCGTGTTCGCGACGACGAACCGTGCGATCTACACCAACTACGCGAGGCGGGCTGCGAAAACTTGGAGCATCGAGCCCAAAACGCTGAGATTCGGCGTTCAGCAATCTGGCAGCAGCAGCAAATTGCATGGTGAGTGAACCCGTTTGAGTTGAGGTTGTATCGGCTTTCGCTGCATCCATATCGGCATCATGACACACCCCTGTGACACAGTGATCAGTCATGCCAAGTTCATCTCCACATTCAGTTATGACACTTACACAGCCGCTTCACGCGTCACGTACCGCAGCACTTAATCCAATGCAACAACACGTTCTTGAAGCACTCGCCAAGCAACCCGAGTGGACACCAATTTCTCGAGACGTTATCGAGGGCATTCGCAAACAGTTGCACGATGGGCTTGCAGAACTCTCCAAAAAATTGACTCCCCAACGCGCACTTTGGGTGAGCAAACACAAACTCACCACGGTGCACGGTTGCGAAGCGCACCACATGGCTGGCGTCGGCGATTTTGCGTGGTCTGTCAACAACGTCAAAGGTACGGTGCTGCACAAAGCAGTCGAGCTGGGTCTCAACTGGCAAGGCACTGTTATTCCAGCTCACATTGTTGACATCGCTCTCGATCAACTTGCCGACGACGACATGGCTAGTGCCGGCCCATTCATCGAACAGTTATCACCAAGCGAGCGCGCGCAATTGCGCAGCTCGGCCATCGATCTCTACACCAAGTTCGACGAATGTTTTCCACCGCTCAAAGCTTCATGGCGTCCAGTTCTCGAAAGCAGTGCCAGGTACGAGATGTTTGGCCAGCGAATCAATCTTTCAACGCGCGCCGACCTCACACTTGGCGCACCCGGATCAAAAGTCATTATCGATCTCAAGTCTGGACGTATCCAGCCAAGCCATCGCGAAGAGTTACGTTTTTACGCACTGGTCGAGGCCATGCGCACTGGTCAGGCACCGCGGAGACTTGCCACCTATTCACTTGTCACTGCGCGACCCGAAGTCGAAGACGTCACCGAAGGCGTGTTGC
>CAZHIN010000018.1:4605-21882 GCA_964532575.1 uncultured Acidimicrobium sp. | reverse complement strand
CAGTGCGCAAAACAATTGACGGCATCCATCTGATTGTCGAATTACAGCGCGATCGCCGCGAGCCAACTGTGCGACCCGGTTCTTCATGTATGTGGTGTCCCCTTGCAGCAACGTGTGCTACTGGCACCAAATATTTGGCCATGCGCGATGACCCAGACGCAGCGCTCGACTACTAATTCAGTCGCCCAGTTTTTTAGTTTGCAACTCGTCCCATCAGTGCAACTGGTACACCGAGACCGAGCGAACTTCTAAAAGTCGCAATCAATTTCCCAGCCTGCACAGCAGGTTTGGGAATACTCAGCACGTCTGGGCCCACATGGTTTGCAACCGCATGAATATCTTTGACATTCACTACAAATCCCCACAGCGACGCACCGCCCTGTGGCATAGACGGTGCTGTAACAAGTTCTATAACAACACTTCCAAGCCGATGAAAACCTTGTTGCACGTTGTTGCCCGCATCGCGCACACGCTTGAGTGGCGCACCCGTTGCTTCGGTTAACGCATTTGATGTGCGCATTAAATCTGGGGTGTTAATCACCACGTGATCGATGCCGATTACGCCCAAATCAAAATCGGTACGGAGTGCACCAATATTGCGCAATTCGCCAGTCTCGTGATTTGTGATCACTCCATCGATATTTGTCACGGATGCATCTGCGCCCTGCAAAACCCACGAGTGCAACCCGGGTTCAAGCGAAGTGTTTAGTCGTAACGCAACATCACCAAGAGCAGCACAATTATCGTTATCAAACGAGATTCCGATGAGAGCCCAACTTTGAGCCCCTCCACCAACAACTAGTTCCGCAATGCGTGCCTGATCCACAAGTGGCACACCAGAAAACTTTGTTTAGCCGCGACCCATGTTTGGACGCTTGCCGTGGTTGGCCTTTGAGCGGCGCATACGCGCTTTTTTCTTCTTTGTTTTCTTCGACATAGTCCCGACACGCTATCGGCAGACTCGGCTAATCACGCCTTTCAGCCCTGGCGCCATCTGGCTCGACCGTCAGAATACGCCACCCCACTCGCATTGGATTTAGCGCACACATACGACTTTCCATTGGTGTACACGCCGGTCGCGCCTTCTGGCTTACACCAAGCGCCTGGGTAGACAGAAACACCCACTGAAGCCGGCGAAGTTGCAGTAGGCGAAGTTGCAACAGGCGCTGTTGTAGTAGTCAATGTTGCAGTGGTCTTCGGAACTGTTGCTGTAAGCGAAGTAGTAGCGGGCGAAGTGAGCATCGTCCCCATCAATGGCGCCTCAGACCACGGCGCAATTACCAATCCGCCGCACGACGAGTTGAGCAGGTTTTTGATTCGCCCCCACTCGCTTTGATCCATTGACAGGTTCCATCTCGCCTTCACCGAAATCCAGTTGCCCAAATATGTGCACACATATGACTTGAGTGGCGGAATCCAATTTGATGGGTCCTTGTCGCTCTTTTGTTGATTGACGCGATCAGTTACGGCGAGCAATGTGCGCCGATCAGTTGTGTCGTTGGCATAGGCCTTGCGCGTTGCGCTCGACCATGCCCATGCACCAGAGTCCCATGCTTCTTTGAGCGCAACCACATGATCAATGTCAATGTCGGTTGGGTCAGACCATCGCGCTCCGTCATAGGGCGACACCCAATCGCCTGCAATCACTTTGCACTTATACGGGTCTACTTGCGGCAAGGTTACGCTGTCGCGTTTCAGTACCTGCTCGCGCGAGTCGCAACCGTCGCCATCAATGTCTCGCCAGTGCTCAAACAGTGCGCGCACATACCCAGCAGGATGCTCGTTTTCGACGCGAATAGTTTGCAATATTTCGAAGGCTGATCCGCCCCCCACTCGTGCCATGCTCGACGCATTTGTGCGTTCAGCCGAACCGCCGACAAGTGTTGTCCCAATCGAAATCGTTACGACAAGCGCAGCACCATTCGCAACAATGCGCCACTTCATATCGTTATTGTACCGAGATCGGATCCTTCGCTTTGCTCTGATGTAATCCGCTCATCAATTCTTCATCGTCAATCTCTATAAAGATGCACTCGCCTGGGCACACTTCAGCAGCTTGCACGACGGCCAGGTGATTGCGTTGCTCCACAACTGCAAGGCTTCCCGAACTTCCAGGATCATTGAGCGCGACTCCACGCTCGGCTACGTAAGCAATTCCATCTTCAAGTTGCACAAATGCGTCGGGGCAATGATCAACACACAGACCGTCACCCGTACACAGGTCTTGATCAATCCACACTCGCACGGCTTAAACGATAGAGGCAACGAGCAGTGCGAGAAGCCCCGCGTTTCGGGTGACATTCGACCAACCGATCGGGCGGGTGGATCGAAAACTAAAACATGCACATGGTGGGCGCTCGCCTGCAGCCAGTCGGGCAATAAGCAAGACCGTAAATGAACCAAGCAGAACAATTGCGGCAACGCGCACTGGCATTTCTTGCACTCCCGCAATCAAGAGACCTCCAACCACGAGTTCGATATACGGCACCATCGGCACGAACGGTTTCGCGATTGGCGGTGGTCGAAGTTGTTTTGCCTGTACAAGCCACTCGATGCCTGCCAACAATTTTTGGATTCCTGCAAAAATAAATACAACGCCAACAACCGAGGCGCACACCCATGCAAAATTAACTTCCATGAATGGTGACGCCACCAACTTTGCCCTTATAAAAAATCATGGCATCGTTTATCACATCGGTCGTCTGCAACGCTGAGACCCGGCCAAGCACAAACTGATGGTCGCCTGCTGGAGTCACTGATTCAACCGTGCATTCAATCGATGCGAGGATGCCAGACAAAACAGGCATGCCGTTCGAAGATTTCTGCCAATCGAGTCCAGCAAAACGATTTGCCGCTCCATCCACTGGATCTTTGGCAAATCTCCAGCACAACTCAGTTTGCGCATCGCTCAAAACATTCACACAGAACAAACCACTTTGAGCGATCGAAGGCCAACTGCGTGAATGCCCAATAAAGAATCCAACCAAAGGCGGATCCAACGACACAGAAACAAATGAACCAATCGTCACTCCAACAGGTTGTGCCTCGGCATCCACTCCGGTCACGATTACGACTCCAGTTGGTAGGTGCCCGAGCACTTGCCTAAATCGAGCACTATCAAAGTTCGCTGTCATTACACCGATGTTACTCAACTATGGTTTGGCAATGGCCTCACCAATTTCTTCGAGCACCGTCACTGCCAATTCAATTGACTTCACCTACCTCGAATGCGGATCTGGTCCACTCGCATTGTGCATGCACGGATTTCCCGACTCTGCACACACGTGGCGACATCTGTTGCCAGCACTTGCTGATGCTGGCTTTCACGCAGTCGCTCCCTTTATGCGCGGATACGCACCAACAAGCATTGCGGCAAACGGCGCTTACCAAACTGCTGCACTCAGCACTGACGCAAATGCTCTTCATCAAGCACTCGGTGGCACGAGTGACGCTGTAATCATTGGTCACGACTGGGGCGCACCCGCTGTATACGGCGCAGCAATTCTTGCTCCTAACAATTGGAAACGTGTTGTTGGCATGGCAGTGCCACCGTGGGGCGCAATGGGTGCAGCATTCATGGGCAACCTCGCACAATTGCAGCGCAGTTGGTACATGTTTTTCTTTCAACACGCATTAAGCGATTTCTTGGTTTCAGCAAACAACTTTGCATTCATCGACATGCTCTGGGCTCAGTGGTCACCAGGTTTTGATGCGACCACAGACCTCGCTCATGTCAAAACATGCCTGACCGACCCAGCACACCTACAAGCAGCGCTTGGTTACTATCGCGCAACGCTAGGCGCAGGTTACCGCGACCCCGCACTCAACGAAGCACAAGCGCTCTCCCAATCCGAGACTCCGACACAACCAGTTCTCTATCTGCATGGTCGCAATGACGGATGCATCGGCACCGAAGTTGCCGCTCATGCAACAAGCGTTGCACCAGCAAATGCCCGAGTCGAAATTGTGGAGAATGCTGGTCACTTCATGCAACTCGAACAACCAACTGCTGTCAACAAACTGATCATTGACTGGATCACCAAGAATGCCTAGCGCTGGCTTTAACAGCACGCTGCCAGATGGTGTGCATGTAATCGTCAAGCGCGACTGCGCAACGTGCGTGATGGTTGCTCCACTGTTAAAACAACTGCAATTGACACATGGCATCACGATCTATTCTCAAGACGACGCATCATTTCCAGATGGCGCAATGGTCATGCACGATGCAGACCTGTCGGTCAGTTGGCACAACAACATCGAAGCAGTACCAACCGTCATCAAGGTTGTTGATGGTGCAGAAACCGAGCGCACAGTTGGCTGGCTGCAAAACGAGTGGGCACATATTTTTGATTTACCAAACATCGGTGATGGACTCCCCGCTTATCGCCCTGGTTGCGGCTCACTCAGTGTTGATCCCGACAAAGTAGATGCTCTACGCGCCAAATTTGAAGGCTCGTTACTTGTCTCGCGCAGAGTTGAAATTGCATCACTCGAAGACGAGATGGAAGCTCTTTTTGCTCGTGGCTGGACCGACGGATTGCCCGTGGTTCCTCCTACGCAAGAGCGAGTGATGCGCATGCTCGCCGGAACTTCACTTGCACCGAACGACATTGTTGCAATTGCCCCACCCGATTTGGTCGAACTCACCGTCGAAAAGATTGCAATCAATGCTGTGATGGCAGGCTGCCTGCCCGAATATCTTCCGTGGGTTATTGCAGCACTGAAGGCAGTATGCACTGACGAATTCAATATGCACGGAGTGTTGGCCACCACGATGCCAGTTGGTCCGGTGATTGTGTGCAACGGGCCTGGCACTCGGTCCATCGGCATGAATAGTGGTGTCAACGTGCTCGGTCAAGGTAACCGCGCCAACATGACCATCGGTCGCGCAGTGCAACTCACCATCCGCAATGTTGGCGGTGGTCGTCCGGGTGAAATTGATCGGGCCGCTCATGGCATGCCTGGCAAACTCAGTTTCTGCTTTGCCGAAGACGAATTGGGTTCGCCATGGACTTCACTTGCAGTGTCGCGCGGCATTGCAACAGGTACCGATGCGGTCACGGTGTTTGCCGGAGAAGGCCCGCGCTGTGTCACCGACCAGCTTGCACGCACTCCCGAACATCTTGTGGCATCACTAGCGGCCACACTGCTCACTGTCGAGCATCCAAAGCTTCCGCTTGCTTACGATGCGATGCTCGTCGTTGGCCCCGAGCATGCACGAGTATTCGGCGATGCTGGCTGGAGCCGCGAGCGCATCATCGAAGAGCTTCATGCACGGCTGCAACTTAAAGGAACCGACATCGTGCGTGGCAGCCATGGCATGGCCGAAGGTGTGCTGCAAAAGTACGAACAACTCACCGTGTCCAAGTTTCGACCAAATGGAATCTTGCTCGTTCATGCAGGCGGTGGTGCGGGATTGTTCTCCGAAATCATCGGCGGTTGGGCTAGCGGTGCTGTTGGCTCCGAACCCGTCACGCAACTCGTCACTAATGTGGGTACAAGATGACCACAATAAAGACGACAGTCAATTCAGCACGATTTGTGCTCGACCCAACAAGCGAACAACATCCGTCGCAGCGCCAAATACTTGCACGACCAAGTTCACTCAAAGGCCTGACTGTTGGCTTGCTCGACATTTCTAAAGCTCGTGGTGATGTGTTTCTCGATCAACTAGAGCATCGACTTGTGGGCGTTGGTGCTTCGGTGAAGCGTTTTCGCAAACCAACATTTACCAAACCTGCTCCTGTCGACTTGCGTCACGAGATTGCTATTTCTTGCAATGTCGTTATTGAAGCACTCGCCGATTGAGGCAGTTGTACGTCGTGCAGTGTGCACGACATCGTAGATCTCGAAACCCGTGGCATTCCATCGATGTTTATTGCATCGTCAGAGTTTCGTCAAGCGGCCATCGCCCAATCTGTTGCACTCGGCATGCCAGATGTGCAACGCATGTTTGTTCCCCACCCCATTCAAGACCGCACCGATGCAGAGATGGCCGCATACGCCGATCAGGCGTTTGAAGAAATTCTTGGCATGATCACGGCTGCTGATACCACCCATTAACTTGCGCGATCAGACCATCTTCTAACAAACTTTTCACGATTGCCTGACTGCGCGCAGGTTGTTCAGATAGTCCCATCACCTTTGCTGCATCTGCCAAACGCACTGCGCCCACCACCAATGCCTTCATTAATTTGCCGCGCGCCTGACGGTCAGATCCTTCAAAACGCGATTGAGGCTTACTCGTACCTGCAGTTGCGGGTGCCGGATCATCACCACCAAGTTTTCTCCAGCCACAGTGGTCATTGATGATGCAACTCGCACATTTCGGCGCACGAGCACTACACACCGTTGCACCAAAGTCCATCATCACCTGATTCCATTCCCATCCAAGACCTTCGGGCACGACGGCATCAGCAATCAACTGCACTTCTTTTTTACCGAGCACTTTGTTGTGCACCCTGGCAAACACGCGCGCCACATTGGTGTCCACCACACCAACGTCGGCATGATCAGCAAATGCCATCACTGCTCGCGCCGTGTAGTCACCAACACCGGGCAGAGCCACAAGTTCTTCAAGTGTTGAAGGCACTTCGCCGTTATGGCGCAACACCATAACTTTTGCCGCTTGATGCAAGTTGCGACAGCGTCGTGGGTATCCAAGTCCTTGCCAAATTTCTAGCAACTCGCCGAGCGATGCACCCGCGCAAACCGTCGGTGTTGGAAACTGCTCGAGGAACAGATTGAACTTTGGCACCACACGATGCACTTGAGTTTGTTGCGACATCACTTCGCTCACCAGCACGTGCCAGCGGTTATTGGTTTGCCGCCACGGAAAATCGCGTAACTGCGGAAGCCCCCAACCCAAAAGCGGATCAACGATTTCGACGATTTTGGCGATCTCGACGTTTGCCTCTACTGGCCCCAAACGTCTTGACCGTCGTAAGGGCGGTTACGAGTTGGAAGTGCAGACCGTTTCCAGACCATCACTCGCCGACGGAAGTAACACACTTCTTTGCCGTCTTGATTGAATCCTTTGGTTTCAACCGTGACGACACCGCGATCATTCTTTGACTTCGATTCCTGCACATCGAGCACGCGGGTTTCGGCATGGATAGTGTCACCGTGAAAAGTTGGAAACTTATGTTGCAGCGTTTCCACTTCAAGGTTGGCAATTGCAGCACCGCTCACATCGGGCACGCTCATGCCAAGAACGAGCGAATACACCAAGTTGCCCACGACCACGTTGCGACCCTGCACACTTTGCTCAGCAAACCAGTCGTTGGTATGCAATGGATGATGGTTCATTGTGATCATGCAAAATAAATGATTGTCTGCTTCGGTGATGGTCTTGCCCGGCCAGTGCCGATACACATCGCCAACAACAAAATCCTCTAAACATCTTCCAAATGGCCGCTCATGTGTCGTCATGTAAGTAAACGCTACCGATTTTTACCCATGACACGAGAACCGGCGCATTTCATATCGGCGTATCGTCTGCATCTTCAGAATAGGCGCCTCTAAAGTCAGGCAACGGAAACTGACCGGTACGGTCTCGCGGCGCATAGTGCTCGGCCCAGTTGTATTTGTTGCTTGGATGCACTGTTGCATCAACAGCAACTCTGCGGAACGACTTGAGCTTCTCTTTGCGATCTATCGCGAAAGGCCCAACTCGCAAACTTAAATACACCAACGCACCAACGATCAACGGCATCCAATATTGCGCAATTCGATAACTCAGCACACCAACGGTTGCAACACTTCGTGTTAAGCCAAAACCAACAAGTGTGGGAATATAAATACCCTCAACAATGCCAAGGCCACCAGGAGTGATGGGCACCACAGCCATGATGTTGGCAAGACCGAATGCAACGATCAACCCACGCAAGTCAACATGAGCACCGAATGCAAGCAAGAACACCCACAGTGCTGCCATGTCAAGCAACCAATTCATTAACGCCCACACAAACACTCGTTCTTTCAGTCCCGGCTCACGAGCGAGACCCTGCAAACGAAAACCAAGTTGACGCAACACATCGGCTGCATGATCTGGGTCCATCCGCAATTTTGTTGCAATCCATTTAATACTGCGCTCTGCACGACCCTGTCCGTCGATCAAACCAACGACGAGTCCTGTTGCAACCAACATCAAAATCACTCCCACCAACGCAGCCGACCCATATGCGGCGTTCACACCGCGACCAGGAATAGATGCGATCAATCCAACCCACAACACCAGATTCAACACAACAGCCGATCCGAGCCCTGCTGTTGCCAAAGCAAAACCGGCATCTGGTCCTGGCACGCCAGAACTCGTCATCAACTTAAATCCAAGCGCACTGCTCGCAGCACTTCCGGCTGGCAACACTTCGCTCACCGACTTGGTGCTCAACTGAATACGAAATAGGCGCCAAATTGAAATTGAGTGACGAGATTCACCGAGTGCGGCATGCGTCAGCAATGAATACGCAAAAAGTGCGGCAAGCTCAAGACCAAGTCCAAGCACAAGCAGGCTCGGTCGCACTCTCGAAAGCTCGGAGAACGCTTTACCGAAGCCAGGTATCAGTGGCAGGACAAAGAAATAGATGATGATCGCAAATATCACCCACTTGAGAGCCACGAGGGTCGACTTCAGTCCGCTCGGGAGTGCCATTGGTAAATCGTAGGTGCTGAGCACGCCCGAGTTGCGCCTCTGACCCAAAATGTAACTAGCGTTTAGTGCATGTCAAGTACGAGTGATCTCGCCCAAGCGGCTCAAGCAATCGAAAAGGCCAAAAAAGTTGTCGACGTCGGTGTTGCGCATCTTGCATCTACTGGCGGGCCCGATGTGCACCAACAACTTGCCTACGATCTTGCACACTCTGCTGCCGCTGTAGAAACTGCGCGCTCAATGCTCGACTACGGATCCAAAGGTGAAACAGAAGCACTGCTCACGTGTGCATTTACTGCCGACATGATCTTTGAAGTCTCGTCTCGACTGTTGGGCAGAGAACACTTATGGGGCATCGAACCCCATCCGCTTGAAGGCGCATACGACTTCATGGCAACGTTTCGTGATCCAGTTTTTGTTGCGTCCCTTGCCGAAAAAGCAGGGCCTCGACATCTCGATGACGATTTCGAAATGGTGCAAGACACGTTTCGAAGTTTTGCCAACAAAGTCATTGCCCCACGTGCCGAACATGTTCATCGCTTCAACGAAGATGTTCCTGAAGAAGTCATTGCCGGACTCGCAGACCTCGGCGCATTTGGTCTTTCGGTGCCTGCAGAATACGGTGGCTTCTCCGAAGGTGGCGATGGTGAATACATGGCCAACTGCATCGCAACCGAAGAACTCTCTCGCGCTTCATTGGGCATTGGCGGCTCACTCATCACTCGTCCCGAGATCCTCACTCGTGCACTTGTCAATGGTGGCACCGAAGCACAAAAGCAATATTGGTTGCCAAAGCTTGCAACTGCCGAAGTGATGGCTGCGGTTGCCGTGACTGAACCCGACTACGGAAGCGACGTCGCAAACATCAAAGTCACTGCCGTAAAAGCAGCGAACGAAAAAGGTGAAGCCGGATATGTCATCAATGGAGTCAAGACGTGGTGCACATTTGCCGCGCGCGCAAACGTGCTGATGCTTCTCGCGCGCACCGACCCAGATCGCACGAAGACCCACCGGGGTCTCAGCGTATTAATCGTGCCAAAACCGCTCGGCGATGCACACGGCTTTATGTTCGATCAACCAGGTGGAGGCAAAATGGAAGGCCGCCCCATCGACACCATCGGCTATCGCGGCATGCACTCGTACGAGATCGCTCTTGAAAACTGGTGGGTTCCAGCCGATCATTTGATCGGCGAAGAAGCAGGTCTCGGAAAAGGTTTCTATTACCAAATGAGCGGCTTCGAAAATGGTCGCCTACAAACTGCGGCGCGTGCAGTAGGTGTGATGCAGGCTGCGTACGAAGCAGCACTTGCCTATGCCAACAACCGCAAAGTTTTTGGCAGCAACATCGCCGAATATCAACTCACCCAAATCAAACTTGGACGCATGGCGGCCATCATCCAGGCTTCACGTCAATTCAGCTACGTGGTTGCCAAACTGATGGGCAAAGGCGAAGGCCAAATGGAAGCGAGCATGGTCAAGGCTTATGTTTGCAAAGCGGCCGAGTGGGTAACGCGAGAAGCAATGCAGATTCACGGTGGCTTTGGCTATGCCGAAGAATATTCGGTGAGCAGATTATTCGTTGATGCTCGTGTGCTTTCTATTTTTGAGGGAGCCGACGAGACGCTGTGTCTCAAAGTGATTGCGCGCAAACTTGTCGAAGAGTCCGGCTCGAAATAGCTGCTATCACAACTAATTACAACTAGATAAACGTAAGCAGTTCGTGTAGCGAATGAATTCGCTCACACGTTTCATGCGCTCTGTCGTCATACGGGTCGAGCAAGATCGGCACGAGCCCGGCATTTTGAGCACCGCCAATGTCGTTCACATACGAGTCGCCTACATATGCAATACGATTATTTGTAATTCCTTTTTCGTTCATGTGGCGCAATGCGTCAGCAAAAATTCCTGGGTGCGGTTTAGCCACACCAATAACGTGCGAGTCGGTCACAATCTCAACAGGTACCCCAGCACCAATCCCCACTTGGCAGATGCACTGATTGGCAAGCGTCGCCTCAACTTGTCCACTTGCATTCGACACAATGCCAATCGGCAATCCCGCAAGGTGCATTTTCCACAAAGCAGCAGCCCCTTCAAGTAACGGAAACCGCCATAAAAACGGCGAGAAGACATTGCGCAACTTGACGATCGCAGTCTCGATGTTTTTTTCTGCAACGCCGACGCTTTGCGCATAGCCACGTCGGTATCCGTCCCAACTAAAAGCGTCTACCGATTCGCCTTGTTCTCGCTGAGCAATCGCATCCATTGCAGCCATGCCTGCGTAATGTGCCCGAGTGCAACTCTCGATACTGCCGTCGCCACCCAATGGGCGAATGATTGCGCCAAGTGTTACTGGGTCAGGTAGTAAAAAAACGCCGCCTGCATCAAACAGGATGGCATCAAAACGTTTTGTCACGCTTGTGGCGTGCGCGTGCGACCTGCGAGCTCGCCGCGAGTGATGAACTTGAGAGCCATTTTGCGACTTGCTTCGTCGATCATCTCGAGACCAAACATGACAGCACCCTTGCCATCAGTTTCGGTTGCTTGGTTGTACGCATCCAATATCTGCCATGCCTTGTCAAACTGTTCTTGTGTTGGCGAAAACACATCGTTCAGCACATCTACTTGGTCTGGGTGCAACGCCCACTTGCCGTCATAGCCAAGAGTGCGTGTGCGCTTTGCATAATCGCGCAATGCATCGTTGTCGCGCACGTGCAAGAAAGGTCCGTCAATAACTTGCAGACCGTTTGCACGACCCGCCATCAATATTTTGCTAAACACGTAGTGAAAGTGATCTCCCGGATAATCGGGGATCTGCACGCCACCAGTGAGCACCGGCATCTCCATGCTTGCCGAAAAGTCTGCTGGCCCAAAGATGATCGTCTCGAGGCGTGGGCTTGCTTCACAAATTTCTTCCACGTTGATAAGTCCACGCGCTGTCTCAATCTGCGCTTCAATACCAATGTGGCCAACTGGCAGGCCACTTGCAATTTCTACCTGTCGCAACAACAAGTCGGCAGCCACCACTTGTGCGGCATTCTCCACTTTTGGCAACATGATTTCGTCTAACCGCTCGCCCGCATTACCAACTACTTCCAAGATGTCGTACGCGGTCCACTTGGTGCTCCAGTCGTTGATGCGCACGCACAGCACTTTGTTGCCCCAATCGTTGCCACGTATTGCAGTCACAATGCGGGCACGAGATGCTTCTTTTTCTTTTGGAGCAACTGCATCTTCAAGATCCAAAAACACCATGTCGGCATTTGTGCCAGGTCCTTTGTTCATCATCTTTTCGGATGAACCAGGAATAGCGAGACAAGAACGGCGTGGAAGGTTGCGTGAGCGTAAAGACATGGCTCTCAGGCTACATCGCGCTTCGCACCAGCATCTCGGTGGACGCCGGGCACTCGCCAACAAAATTTGGCACCGTATTTTGTGCCGTCTGCGTCATTTCTTCAGTCACACCCATAGGTCCAATCAACCGCCCCATTAATTGACGGGGAATCACATCTACGTCGCTGCGCCACGGTGCATTGGAATCTCGATTAGCCATCTTCATTGCATTCCATAATTCGATTGGCAATCGAGTGCCTCGTCGTGTCACAGTCCACGCTGGTTTATTTTCGCAATATGCAAGTGCCGCGACTGCATGCGAGCCTCCAACACTCAGCACTTCGGTGCCACCGCAACCAAGTGCGTCGACAACCACGACATCACTCATCTGCACGCCCAGTGCTGCATGCTCCAGTGTTACGCCCTGCACTTCAATATCAAGACGCTCGAGAGCCTGCACCGCTGCATCACCGGTGCCAAAAGAGTCAACGATGATTGCCCGGCAATCGCCACGACGGGCAATCGCCTCCAGTGCACTTGGACTCCACCCAACAATGCACACAGTTGCATCAGACGGCAAAGCATCCACAAGATGAGTTGTGGTTTCATCTTTATCCATGAGGCCACTTAATTCTTTGGCTTTTTCAAAAGGGTCGGCCGCAGCGAGCACGCTTGCGCAGAGCCACCACAGTGGTGCGCACGTGGGGTGTCGCTCAACGATCCTGCGAGCGGCAAGCACCAATCCGGCAGGCTCAGACCGCAGGCCACGCAAGGCTTGAGCGGTCTCGACGACAAGCGAAACTGGGTCTGCTCCAGTGGCACGTGCCACATACCGCAGATGCTCAATGGGGTGCATTTCCCAAACGATACTGCCGACTTGCTACCGTCAAATGCGTGACAACTGCACCTTCTCTCGACACAATGCTCCAACCGCTCACCGGCAAGGCCCGCCCACTTCGCGAATGGCTCACCACATTTCATCTTGCGTCAGTCGTCATCGATCCGTTCACGAATGAAAGTGCATGGATTCTCGAAACCGCAGCACGTGTCTTGCACCAGTTTTCCGATGCAGCAGTTCGTGTCAACTTCATCGTTGCTGGTTCGCCTTCCCAAGCAAAACAATTTCTCGGACCACTCGCCGATCAGTTCCTCACCTTTTCAGATCCAGATCGCATCATGATCAAACAGCTCGGCCTCAGCCATTTGCCAGCTTTCGTCTTCATTCAAAGCGATGGCACCGTGCCAGCAGCAGCCGAAGGTTGGAGCCCAGCATCGTGGCGCACGGTCGCTCACCATATTGCACAAGTCGTGCAGTGGCAGCAGCCTTTGTTCCCGGTTGCAGGCGATCCAGGCTCATTCAAGGGCACCCCAGCGCTGGCGTAAGTCATGCGTAGCGTGTAGGTATGGCCAAGCCTCCCCAAGAGCCGTTCGCACATTCAGAGTTACTTCCTCTCGGTCCGGATACCACCGAATACCGACTGCTCACGACTGATGGAGTTTCTCCATTCTCGACGAGCGAAGGAACATTTCTTAAAGTTTCTCCAGAAGCAATCACGCACCTCACCGAACACGCGATGCGCGACATTGCTCACTTGCTGCGCACGTCGCACTTGCAACAATTAGCAAGCATCCTCAAAGACCCAGAAGCCAGTGACAACGATCGTTTCGTTGCACTCGACTTGCTCAAAAACGCGAGCATCGCCGCGGGTGGCGTCTTGCCAATGTGTCAAGACACAGGCACGGCAATTGTTAAGGCAAAAAAAGGTCAGCGAGTGTTTACTGGTGGTGGCGATGATGCGGCCATCAGCCATGGCATCTACAACACCTACCAAACCAGCAATCTTCGCTACAGCCAACTTGCACCGTTATCCATGTTTGAAGAAGTCAATACCGACACCAATCTTCCAGCGGAAATTAAAATTGCTGCAGTTGACGGTGATGAATACAAATTTTTGTTTATCGCCAAGGGCGGTGGCTCAGCCAACAAGAGCTATTTGTTTCAAGAGACCAAGGCATTGCTCAATGAAAAAACATTGTTGCCGTGGTTGTTTGACAAAATGAAAACACTTGGCACTGCTGCATGTCCGCCTTATCACTTAGCAATCGTTATTGGTGGCACGTCTGCCGAATATGCAGTAGAGACCGCAAAACTTGCAAGCACTCACTACCTCGATTCATTACCTACTTCGGGTAGCAAAACCGGTCACGCATTTCGCGATATCGAACTTGAAGCAAAGGTGCTCAGGCTTGCACAACAAACTGGCATCGGTGCACAATTCGGCGGAAAGTACTTTTGCCATGATGTGCGAGTCATTCGTCTTCCACGTCACGGCGCAAGTTGCCCGGTTGCAATGGCCGTTTCGTGCAGCGCCGATCGTCAAGCGCTCGGCAAGATCACTGCAGATGGAGTTTTCCTAGAAGTACTCGAGACCGACCCAGCGCGTTTTCTTCCAGAAGTCACAACAGAACAATTACATTCAGACGTCGTTGCGATAGATCTCAATCAGCCAATGTCCGAGATTCGCGACACGCTGTCGAAGTACCCCGTCAAGACGCGCGTCATGCTCACAGGTCCCATGGTGGTGGCACGCGACATTGCGCACGCCAAGATCAAAGAGCGCTTAGATGCCGGCAAGGGCTTGCCGCAATACATGAAAGATCACTGTGTGTATTACGCAGGTCCCGCTAAAACGCCAGAGGGAATGGCATCTGGTTCATTTGGTCCAACTACGGCTGGTCGTATGGACAGTTACGTTGCCGAGTTTCAAGCGGCTGGTGGAAGTTTTGTGATGCTCGCAAAGGGCAATCGCTCTCGTCAAGTTACCGATGCATGCAATACCTACGGCGGTTTTTATCTTGGCTCAATCGGTGGCCCAGCAGCCAGGCTCGCCCAAGACTGCATCACCAAAGTAGAAGTACTCGAATACGCCGAGTTGGGTATGGAAGCAGTGTGGAAGATAGAAGTTCATGACTTCCCCGCTTTTATCGTCGTCGACGATAAGGGCAATGATTTTTTTGATGCGGTCAACGCCACAAGCGGCGTGCAAATAAATATTCGCTAATTAGCGCTTGAGCAGGCTCTTGAGCACTTCACGTGTGTCATGTGCTTCGTCTGGTGTTCCACCAAACTCCACTCCACCAAAGTCGGTTACACCAAACTCTTGTAGCGCAGCCACTCTGTCAAACACTTCGCTTGCCGAACCAATAATGGCTACATCTTCGGGGCCAGCCACGCCTTCGTGGTCGAGCATCGCGCGATAGCTCGGCAACTGTCCGTAGACCACAAAAGTTTTTGCGG
The DNA here is from genome assembly GCA_964532575.1 of uncultured Acidimicrobium sp. Lineage (GTDB taxonomy): Bacteria > Actinomycetota > Acidimicrobiia > Acidimicrobiales > Ilumatobacteraceae > UBA3006. Next base: position 6,604 of record CAZHIN010000018.1, on the reverse strand, counting down.
CTCGTGCTTTTGCGCTAGCAACATCTTTTGTCACACACATTGGTAGCGCCGCAATAATGCGCGGTGCTGGACGGCCCAGTTCTTTAGCAGCTTGCACAATCGTTGGCACAGTGAGTGTGCGCAATGTTTCAGGTCCAGTGCACCATGTCAGAGTTCCTTCGGTAAACGCTGCAGCGAGTTTGAGCATCTGCGCGCCGAGGGCCGCAACAACTACGCCACAACTTTGTGGCTTGCCCACCGTTAGCTCGGCATGAGTAGTCAGTGCCTCACCAGCAAATGAAACCTTTTGATTATGAATGAGAGGCATCAGAATCGACAAGTACTCCTTCATGTGGCGCACAGGCTTATCAAACGACATGCCCGTCATACCCTCCACAACAACCTTGTGTCCAAGACCGATACCAAGAGTGAGTCGACCACCTGCTGCTTGGTTTGCTGTGAGGGCCTGCTGAGCCAACATCATCGGGTGACGTGGATACACGGGGATCACGCTGGTGCCGAGTTCGATGCGTGGCACTTCTCGACCGACAACGCTTAACGTCGAAAGTGCATCCAGACCAAAAATTTGTGACTGCCAGTACGAAGCGAACCCGTCGCGCTCTGCCTGAGCGGCTTCTGCGACCACACCATCAATCGTGCTGTCGTTGTTTGATCCAAATATTCCGATATTCATGCGATTTGTCATGCAACAAAACTACAGGCAGTTCTTCTCTACGGCAGAGTCGTAGACGTGACTGGCAGCGCACCACTTGGCACCGTTGTTTCTGTTCCGACAGGAGTAGTTTCGTCTGGCATTACACCTGGTACCGGTGCATCAGTTTTGAAATAAATCGGCAGACATTCACCTTCGCGTGTTGGTGCAAACTCAAGGGCTCGCGCAATTGCTGTGGCAAACACCGACCTACCGTCTGCAGTCAGGTGAATCCCGTCTTTGCCAATTAATCCATGGTTGGCAGCAATGGATCCCCAGTCCAGCACAGTGACATTAGGAAATTCTCCAGCCAACTTCATGATCACGTCGTTCACTTCTTGTTGTCGGGGCTTAAACAGCGCTGTGGTGAGAACGACAAAAGGCGTGGGCGACAAACCCTCAAATATCTGGCGCATCTTGTTTTCGTAATTCGCCTGATTGCCGTCATAATTCGTGCCCAAAAATACAACTGCAGTATCCCAACCCTCTTCCAATCGTTGGCCCAATACCTTCAAACCAAAGTCAACGAAGCTCCCAGATTGCGCCTCTACTTCCACTTTCCAACCCAGTTGAGTCAGCGTGTCGCACATCTCGTTTCCGTAGCGACTTGACGTACTCGCCATAATCGAGTCGCCGATCATCAACACTCGCGGTCCACCAACCTGCGGCCCCATCATCGGACCAAGTAGTTCTGGAAAATCAATCGTCACGCCTTCTGGCAACGTCACAAGGCTTGCAAAATTTCCGCCAGGAATACGTCCGACCCCATCAACGACATTGCTTTTGTTCGTCAAAAAGTTAACAACGCCACAACTGGTCACGATCAGACTTGAAGCGCAGACCAATGCGGCAAGTTGCAGCACTCGGCGCCTCAGGGGGGTTGGGCGAAACATTTGTTTTATTCTACGCGATTTTTGCGCAACTCATCTCGGATTGAAGCCAATAACTCATTGGTTGTTTCGACAGAGTGCGCATTATCGCCCGATCGAAATCTGCCATATGCCTTAATCACAAAAAACATCACACCACCAACCATTAAAAAATTGAGCGATGCAGTAAATAACGACCCAACCGGAATGAAACTTCCGTTTAATGTGAAACCTTTGTCATTAAAGTTTGGTTGCGAACCACCAAATACAGCACCGACAAGGCCACCAAGCACGCCTTGATTATTTTTGCCATCACCAGCAACTGCATCAACAATGGTCTTAAAAGCAGCACCCATCACAAACGCAACAGCCACGTCCACCACGCTGCCGCGATTGATAAACAACTTAAATTCGTGGACAATGCCAAACTTTTTTGATT
>CAZHIN010000018.1:0-4505 GCA_964532575.1 uncultured Acidimicrobium sp. | reverse complement strand
GGCGGCGGCAGTGTGTCTCCAAACATCGAGTTGATCGTGAACGAAGTTGAGGGAGTGATCAGCGTGAGCGGATGTGTCTCATCAATCAACTGATCATATTTCGGTCCAGGCATTTCGATATCCGGTTCCCAAATTCGCATTCGTTGTTCGTTCAGCGATGGAAACACGTCATGAAATTGAATCGTGCCACCCTCGGGCCGCACTGGAGCCGTGCCACACATCGATTCGCCAACGAGAGTTTCAATTGCTTGTTGCGACGCATCAAACTCGTCTGCCGAAAAGCCGAGTGCCACAGCGAGCGCCTCTGCCAATTGCCCGTTGCTTCGCGACTCGCCCACCGGCTCAATTACACGACGATTTTCTTGCACAACATACGCCCCGTATGAGCCAACAACGTCATGAATTTCAAAGTGTGTAGTTGCTGGCAATATCACGTCGGCCAACAGTGCAGTGTCGGTCATCACCTGTTCGTGCAGCACTACAAAAACGTCTTCGTTTGCTAATCCCTCAAGCATCCCCTGCTGATCTACTGCTGTTACTGCCGGATTCGCGCCCTGAATCACCAGCACCTTGGCAGGCACATGCCACGCACCAGGCTCGCCGCGCAATACGCGACCGACTCGGTTCATATTCATTTTCTTTTGCACGGGTCGAGCGACACCTTGCGGCCATTGCGCCAACACACTGTTGGGAAAACCTCCCGATGTCGAACCATAAATTCCGCTTCCCAACGTTCCAAAGTTGCCGGTCAGCGCCCACATTCCGAATGCAGCCAAATACGCACTTCCACCGTTGCGATTGCGTTCCATTCCTAAACCAACTCGCAACGTCGCAGGTTTTATGGTTGTCACGAGATCAGCAAAGTGTTCTATGTCGGCCGCAGGCACGCCACAAATTTCGCTCGCGCGTTCAAGAGTCCAATCGTTGGCGGCCAGCATAAATTGCTCGGCACCACTCACATGCCGTGCAATAAAGTTGTGGTCGACTCGATTGTGTTCATTAATCCACCTCGCAACCGCATATCCAAATACCACATCGGTGCCAGGCCGCAGCGCAATATGCAAGTCGGCTCGAGCAGCAGCACTCGTGCGTCGTGGGTCAATCACCACTACAACAGCGCCATTCTTTTTTGCTTGGGTAATGATCGGCTGCAAATGTGTATTGCTCGCACCGGGGTTCGCTCCCCACACCACTATCAACTTTGAATGCACCAAATCCATCGGGTCACTCGACAACATGTCTCCAAACACTCGCTCCCACGCGGCGGCACTAGTTCCGGCGCAGATAGTGTGCTCAATCTCGGGGCACCCAAGTCGCTCAAACAGGTGTGGCATCAAACGCTTTTTGTCAATGCGCGCCGACGATGAGTTGTAGAGATACGGCAACACGCTGTCGGGTCCATTTTCGCTGATCGCACTCGCAATTTTGTCGGCCACGAGTGCAACCGCTTCATCCCACGACGCGCGACGAAACTCACCGCTACCTTTTGAGCCAGTGCGAATTAACGGCGTCATGATGCGCTCTTTGGAATACACGCGCATCGCATGATGCTTCACTTTTTTGCAGATCCATCCGTCGGTCAATGGGTTTGCCTGCTCGCCTATTGGCGCAGCATCAATGTCAACAATTTTGCCTAGCTCAACGGTTACTTCAAGCGAACACGAGTCGGGGCAATCAAGCGGACAAGCGGTGATGACTTTCATACAGGATTTTCTGGCGCATCCAAATCACTGAACCTGTCAATGTCTCTTAACGGTTTAAAACCAAACCACCACACAGCCACGACACCAAGAGTAGCGACACCTCCACCAATCACTGCCGCGGGGGTACCGAATGCTTGCGAAGCCGCGCCAGACTCAAAGGCCCCAAGTTCGTTTGTTGCGCCAATAAACACATTCTCTACAGCCGACACTCGGCCTCGCTTTGAGTCTGGAGTTACTAAAGGAACAATTGACCCACGAATAAACACGCTCACCATGTCGGCTGCACTCAGAATTAATACTGCTGCAAATGCAATCCAATAAGTGTGTGTTGCACCCAGCACAATCGTGCCAGCACCAAACACGCCGACTGCAATCAGCAAGGCTTTACCCACATTTCGGCGCAGAGGTTTGAACGATAAAAATAATGCCATCGTTGCAGCACCAATACCGGCAGATGCTCGTAGCCACCCGTAAGCAACATCGCCTACGTGCAATTGTTCTTCGGCGATTGCCGGTAGCAACGCAATTGCTCCGCCGAACAACACTGCAAAAAGATCAAGCGAAATTGCAGCCAACAAAATAGGTGTGCGCCTGATGAAGTACAGACCTTCCATTGCCGAGCGCAGAGTTGCTTTCTCATCTGGGTCACGTGGTGCTGGTTCGCGTTCAAACTGCACTCGCATGATTCCGATGATGCCGATAAAGATCAACGCGGTGGTCGTTGCATACGCAACCCATGGAGCAGCCGAATACAAAAATCCAGATGCTGCTGGTCCGACGATCATCGCCGATGTCCACACACCTGAAGACATCGCAATAATTGGTGGCAGTCCACCATCTGGCGCAACCATTGGATACATCGCGCGAGTTGCTGGCGACAAAAATGCGCGCGATATGCCAAACGCAACTGCTATTGCAAAAAACGGCCACACGGCCGTTGGTTCCGAAAGCGAATAGACCACAAGCGCAATCGCACACAACATCTCTCCACCAAGCGCGAGTGCAGCAACGTGTTTGCGATTAAATCGGTCGGCAACGCTTCCGCTCACCAAAACAAGCAGAGCGATTGGTCCAAACTCGGCCAGACCCAGCCACCCAATGTCGATAGCGCGACCCGTAATGTCAAAAATATGTTTTCCTAGCGTGGCTGCCTGCAACGACACACCAATATGAAATGCAAAACTGCTGCCCAACATGCGCCGCACGTTTGTAAAGCGCAGTACATCGCGTGCTGTAAGTTGGGTTGTCTCAGAAGAATCGCTCATAAGCAGTCAACACTAGAGGAAATTATGTCTTCAATCACCGATGAAACACAGTGGCTTGACGCAATATCCCAAGCGCAACTTGTGCGCGATGGTGAAGTGACGCCACTTGAACTGCTCAATGCCACACTCGAACGCGCCGACAGACTCAACCCCATTATCAACGCACTTACGTATCGATGGGACGATGATGCTCGTAAGGTCGCAGCTTCGCTTGCAAATGACAAGTCAATGCCATTTCGTGGCGTGCCATTTATTTTGAAAGACCTCAATGCAACTCTTGCAGGCCAACCGATTTCCAACGGCAACATTGCACTAAAAAATGCCAATCACGTTTCTACCTACACCACCGAACATGTCAAGCGGTTTATCCGAGCAGGCCTTGTTATTTTTGGTCGCGGAAACTCACCAGAGTTTGGAAGTGTTCCCACAACCGAACCAGAAGCGTGGGGTCCAACTCGCATGCCGTGGGATACCAGCAGAATTTCTGGCGGGTCTAGTGGCGGCAGCAGTGCAGCAGTTGCCGCAGGCATCGTGCCAGCCGCGCATGCCACCGACGGCGGCGGTTCCATTCGGATTCCTGCATCGTGTTGCGGTCTTGTTGGACTCAAAGTAAGCCAGGGTCGCATCACTGCTGCCCCTATGAGAGATGAAACAAATTTGGGTGTCGAGCATGTTGTTACGCGCACTGTGCGCGACTGCGCAGCGCTGCTCGATGCAACACACGGGCCAGGCGTCGGTGACCGAGTTATCGCACCTCCACCATCACGCCCATATTTGAGCGAAGTTGGCGCGCCTGTTAAGCAACTCCGCATCGGTTTTCTCGATCATCGCCCACTTGCAGGAGAAATCGATCACGAGTGTGTCGAGGGTGTTCATATTGTCGCCAAGCAACTCGAGCAACTCGGCCACTTTGCCTCGTGGCCAACCGCTCTTGAAGATGCATCATTTCCGCCGCGCTTCACCGCCATCTGGGGCACCAATATGTCTGTGGCTTGCGAAGCAACTGCAGCACTACTTGGTCGAGAAGTGACGAGTGAAGATTTCGAACTCGTCAATTGGACAATGGCACAGTATGCAAAGAACACGTCGGCAACGACTTATGCGAGTGCAATCCTTGCAACGTCGCATTACCGCCGTGCGGTGCAGCAGTGGTGGGCAGATGGCTGGGACATTCTCGTCACCCCAACAGTCAGTCGCGTGCCACTCAAGATTGGGAAATTTGCGAATGATCCCAAAGACCCGATGAAACCCATGAAAGCTGCTGGTGACTTCGTTGCGTTCACTGCCGCATTTAATACGAGTGGTCAACCTGCAATCAGTTTGCCACTGCACTGGACACCCCAAGGTGTTCCGGTCGGCATTCAGTTAGTTGCTGCATACGGCCGCGAAGATTTGTTGCTGCAAGTTGCATCACAACTCGAAGTTGCAATGCCCTGGGCGCACCGCCGCCCCGCAATGAAAGCTCTGTAATTACTTCGGTCAAGCAATGAGCAGCCCCAACGGGATTCGAACCCGTGCCGCCACCTTGAGAGGGTGA
>CAZHIN010000017.1:0-23549 GCA_964532575.1 uncultured Acidimicrobium sp. | reverse complement strand
CGAGCCCGCGATCGGCGTAGAAAGGAAACTCGTCGCCAGCGCGCGAGCCATAGTCGCAACTAAATGTATCGATCAACTGAAATTCTTTCGATGGCAAAACCTCGCCATCGCGCAATGGCTTCACTTCCCCACCATCTCGTACTGCACGAAAGATAGCTCGTGGCTGTTCTGGTTCACTCGTGATTGCTTCAACTAGAACTGTGTTGTCTTCGAAGACTGGCACACATCGCAATACATCTTGGTCGAACACTGGTCTTCGGTAACGAATTTCTCCACCACCGCGAGTAAGCCAATCTTCTCCCCACGCAACGACAAGCGGGTGGGTCATGTACGCATACGTCGTTACGCCAGCAACCAACGCTCGCGGAAACCCAGCAGCTTGCGCACCAGCATCTGTGTGTATTGGATTACGCGCATGCTCTGGCAGATTTTGCGCGACGATCGACCACTCCACTGGTTGCTGAGCAGTACTCATTTCCCAACACTCATGTATTTGACGCGTCGAAGATTCCTTGAATCGCCGTATTGAGTAACGCATCAAATTCTGCATCAGATTGCTTCGCAGACAAACCCTCCGTTAGTGCACGCGAGAAACTCGCGATTACTCCAGCGTTCTTCGCAAGCTGTTTATTAGCGTCTTCACGGCTGTAGCCACCCGACAACGCAACTACTCGCACAACCCTCGGGTGCTTTACCAACTCGGCGAAGAATCCATCCTGATTTGGCAGGGTCAACTTGAGCATCACATTTTGATCAGCATTCAACTTATTGAGCTCAGACAAAATCGCGGCCTTCAACAACACCTCGGCCTCAGCTTTTTGCGGGCTATTGATATCCACTTCAGGTTCGATGATCGGAACGAGTCCGGCCGCAAGGATCTGCTTGCCGACTTCAAACTGCTGACGGACTACATCGTTGATTCCCTTTTCGTTTGCCAACTTGATGACCGAACGCATTTTGGTTCCAAACACACCGTGCTTCTTGGCCTTTGCCAACAATGCATCGAGTTCAGGCATCGGTTTCATCACCTGCACGCCATCTTGATCATCCGCTAAGCCCTTATCGATTTTTAGAAAAGGCACGACGCCTTTGTTCTCCCACAAAAATTCTGCAGCGCCCTTGCCGTCAATCGTGCGATCCATGGTCATTTCAAACAAGATCGCTCCAAGAACTCTCTCGCCAGAAAATGCCGAACTTTTGATGATGCGCGAACGCATGGCGTGAATAAGGTCAAACATCTGCTCGTCACCGGAGTATTCAGACTCCAGGACACCGTATAGCTTGAGTGCCTTTGGTGTACTGCCACCGCTCTGGTCAAGTGCCGCGATAAAACCCTTGCCGCTTCGAACCTTATTCATCATGTCGTTATTCATGTCCCTGCTCCGTTTCGCTTACCTAACAGAGTAATTGCCCAGATCGGTGACACTGAAATCATGATGCTTCGGATTGCCTGCCACATGTAAGACTTTGTATATGAATGCACTGCGCTCCGCATGGCACCCCGTTGTTTTTTCGCAGGAGTTGTCGACCGAACCAGTCGCTGCGACTTTGCTTGATACCCCTCTTGTGATCTGGCGAGACAGCAGTGGAATCCCACACGCGTCCAGCGATATCTGCATCCATCGCGGTACAGCGCTTTCAGGTGGATGCGTCAAGGGCGACAACATCATGTGCCCATATCACGGCTGGCAATTTGATTCATCTGGCACTTGCGTTCACATTCCACAACTCGAAGACCCGTCACGAGTCCCACCAAAAGCAAAGATTCCTGCGTATCAATGCGTTGAATGCAATGGCATGGTGTGGGTTGCCCTCGCTACTCCTCGATTCGAAATTCCACTCATTGACGAGATGGATGATGCGAACTGGAAATGGGTCAACTGTGGTCCTTATGAATGGAATGCAGGATCATCTCGTCAACTCGAAAACTTCACCGACTTTGGACACTTTCCCTGGGTGCACCCTGGCTTGCTTGGCGATCCTGATCGACCCGTTGTTCCAGACTGCGACGTAAGCACAACGGGGCATGTTGTGCACTACAACATCGTGCGACCCGAAGCACCGAACAGCGACGACTTTCCAATATTCGCCAATTCAAACACAACAGCCCCAATGCGCACTTCTCGATACGAGATCCATGCACCATTCACGTTGCTGCTCAGACTCGGTTGGGGCGGGGCTGAGGGAATGATCTACTTCTTTGTCTCGCAACCCGTAGGCAACGAATACTCACGGGGATTTTTGACGATTGGTCGCAACTACAACTTTGATCAACCAGATTCAGTGATTCGCGATTTTGAAGACGTAATTTTCAATCAAGACAAAGTAATTGTCGAGTCACAACGACCGAAGTCAGTGCCGTTCGACATCACGAGCGAACTGCATATGAAATTTGATGGAGTTGCGCTCTCCTATCGAAAGATGATGTCCGCTAACGGTTTCACTAATTAGAAAAACGCGAGTTAGGGCTCAACTATCGCAAAGCCCGTTACAAACTTTTCTAAATTGCCAAAGATTGTCAAGAGCGCCCCGGCATCACCGTCTACCGTGATCGCGCCCTCGGTCATTTCGTGAATAAAAGTCGTTGCCTGCGTTATGACGTCTAACAGCGTTTCTCTTTTAATATGAACTGTCGCATCGGCGGCATCATCGTGACGTCCTTGGGTCGACACGAGCGTCCTATTTGAGAGTGCCAATATCCAGGAATGATCCGGTGTTCCCGCCATGTCAGTGAAGTTCCAATTAATCGTGGTCGAGAGCCCACCAACCTGCTCTTGCATCAATCGGACCGCCAACGTGTCAAACACTTGACCAATTGTCATCGCACGCGTCATTCCACGCGCTCGCGCACCTACTTCTACTGGCGGAGGCGGGCCATTGCGTAGTTCTTGCGCACCCATGAGATACGCATTGCGGAAGGTTGAAGACTCAGCCTGATAACCAAGTTGCTCGAGTGTGTCTGCTTGCAACTCACGGGCTTTGATATTGGTTGGGTCAGCAAACACTGCGTGATTAACAAGTTCCGCCACCCAGCGATACTCACCTTGGTCAAAAGACTTCTGTGCAGACGCCAAAAGTGCATCCATTCCACCTGCAAGTTCTACGTACCGCCTGCCCGCATCGGTTGGTTGCAACTTATTGAGGTTGGCCGGGTTGCCGTCGTACCAACTGAGATAACGCTGATACACAGCCTTCGAGTTGTGAACAAGATCGCCATAAAAACCACGGGTGTGTTCGTTGGCCAAAAACTCGTCTGGCATTTTCAAAAATTCGGCGATTTCCAGCGGTGTCATGCCCTGATTTGCGCAACGCATTGTTTGGTCATGGATCCAGCGATACAAGTCGCGCTGCAAGATTAAGAAATCTCGAATATCTTCGACCCCCCATCGCGGCCAATTATGTGACGTAAACAAAATCTTTGCGTCAGCGCCAAACAACTCGATGCTCTCATTAATATATTTCGACCAACTCAATGCATTGCGTACTTGCGCACCTCTAATAGGCACGAGGTTGTGCATAGTGTGCGAGCAATTCTCCGCCATGCACAGCCAACCGAAGTCTGGAAAGAAAAAGTTCATTTCGGCTGGAGCTTCGGTTTCAGGAGTCATCTGAAACACAATTCGCACACCGTCTACAACCAACTCTTCGCCAGTGAATGTGATGTCATGTGTCGGCGCCACCAATGACGGTGCCGCTGTTGGCACCGAGTTGCCAAGACCTGAGTCAACATGGCCCTCGGGGCTTGCTGGAAGTAGTGGCCCAAATTGATATGTCGCTCGCCTGCCCATTGCAGGTCCAGCAATTACGTTTTCAGCAATCGCCTCATACAAAAAACCTTCAGGTGCAATGACTACGCACTTGCCAGCATCAACATCTGCTCGCGTTGTAACTCCGAGTACTCCGCCGAAATGATCTGCGTGCGAATGCGTATAGATCACACCGGTAACCGGACGTTCGCCAACATGCTGGTTAATCAGTTCGAGAGATGCTCGAGCCGTGAAGTCGCTCGTCAGAGGGTCAATGACAACCCAACCTTTGTCGCCGCGAATAAACGTGATGTTCGAAATGTCGTATCCGCGCACCTGCCACACACCATCCGCTACTTCAAACAAACCGTGATGAGCGTTGAGTGTTGCATGACGCCACAAGTGCGGATTCACCGTGTCTGGTGCGCCACGACCATCTCGTAAAAAGTCATATGCAGCAGTATCGATTACCTTGCGACCCTTGTCGTCAACAATCCGATCTTCAGTACGTGCAGCAATAAATCCTCGCGTAACACGCTCCAGATCTGCTGGATCAAACTCGCGGCCGCCCGTAGTTGCGTTCAAGCGCTTGGTGAGATCTGTTGCCCGCTTGCTTGCCGCCTGCTTACTTGCCATCTCACAAGTATCTCGCTTCAACCACCCACTGAGCGAATCGCCCCATAAATACCAAAAGGGCTGTGTACCGAAGTTTCCTTCGCTACACAGCCCCGAAGGGTAAATCAATTAGCTGACGATCAGTGCAGTCACCATGTAACGCATGCCCTGCGGAGTCTCGGCGTGCGTGAGGATGTGGCAATGCCATGCCCACACGCCAGCATCTTTGGCCGTGTACACCACCGTCCAGCGTTCGCCTGGCGCGATACTGACAGTGTCGGCAAAGTACGGCGAGTCAAGCACATGTCCGTCACGTGCAACCACCAATCCTGATGGCTGATGCAAGTGCATTGGATGCGTCATGAATCCTTCGTTGTAGTAATGCACAACCATGGTCTCGCCAACCTTGAGTGTGTAGGGAGCGGTCGCAGGAAATGACTTACCGTTAAGCGAGAGGCCAATATTGCCGGCATCGTTCAATACCATCACCACTTCTTGCTCAGCCTTGCCGTCGGTATCACCTGTTTTACCCTTTGCTGCTTTCATCGCGATGGCTTTCCAGTCATCGATAATTAATGCACCAGCCATTCCATTAGGAATCTGTACTTGTGCGTTGTGATGCGAGTGGTACATGCCGATTGATGGCTCAAGCGCAGTGAACTCGTAGGTAAACGTCGCGCCTGGCTCAATTGGCTTTTGCGTGTATGGGTCTACACCGTCCATTGCATTTGGCACGCGAATGCCGTGTAAGTGCAGCGACGTCGACTCTGGAAGATCATTTTTCAATACGAGGCGTACCTTGTCGCCCGTGAAAACATGAATTTCAGGACCAGGAACCATTCCGTTATATGTCCACGCATCTACAAACTTGCCTGGCTCAACTTCCCACTTGACAATCTTGGCGTCAAGATTAAAAACTTTGTAGCCATCATCGGACATCGTGTATTCAAGCTCTTGGTTACCAACTCCCTCAGTCTTTGCTGGATACTTTTTGGCAACGTCATCCATCATCTTGTCCATTTGTTGCCACGTCACCGCAGCCATTGGAGAGGTATCTGTCGAAGCCATCGCAGATGAACCCTCTGCAACAGTCAATGTTGCTTTCATGCCAGATGCTTCGTGACCCGGCGTTTCGCAAATGATCTTTTGCTCGCCAACTTCTAGACCAGAAACGACAAGTTGCGCAGTCTCTCCTGCCTTCAAAAACGGAGTTCGTTTGTTGAGTGTTGGGATTGCGAAGTTGTGCTCGAGAGTGCCACCGTTGACAACCTGGAAAGTGACTTCGCCCGGAGGCACAGTGGCTGGGGTCATCGTCACCGCAAACTCGGTCAGTCTCACCTGCACGATGGTTGCTGTTGCCGCTGACGCCGAGCTTGAAGTTGACGAGCCACCATTGTTGTTGCTAATCGCCACTACTGCAACGACTCCGAGCACCAGTGCACAAATTGAAACGGCCACAAACATAAGACCGACAACTGACTTGGCTAGGAATGATTCATTCTTTTGATCTGCTGATCCTGCTGAGGTATCTGACATAGTTCTCGCCTTTCTCGCGTGGATGTAAGAGTACGAAAAAGTTCCAGATGGTTGCGCTTTCATGCACAGAGAGTTGCAGCGTATTTCTCTGTAATTACGCAGTTCTGTTCTGATGTGACGATTTGCATCTAGTCACATAAGTGGTGCATTAAAAATAAATAGTGACACCTAACGCAAATTAGTGACACCTAACACTTAAATCGTTGCGACAACACCATCAGCAACTTGAAGCGTTGTTAGCGAATCAAAAATCAAAGCATCTAACTTTTGCAAAGAAACTTGATCGCTATTTACGACCAGGTTTGAAGTTGAAGTCGAGCCCAATGCAATAACCACCGAACAAAAATCAATACTTTGACCCACAGTGCCAAGACGCAATGATCTGCTTTTTGCACCGTCGCGCACCATCAAATTAAGCGCTCGCATTGGGCCGTTAATCAAAGTTGCGAACACCACGTCGTCTCCACGGAACGTCGTGATGGAACCTGGCTCACAACGATGATCTACCCCATTGACATTGAGCACCACTCCATTGCCATCGGCGACACAGAACTCTCGAGTTACTCCAGGAAACGATGAGAACGGAACATCTTGCGTGATATCGGCGGTGGAAAGCCGCCAAGTCCATTCATCGGGAAGCGATCCATCACAGGTGATTTCGTACTGCACACCTAAACCGTTTTTCCACGGCACTGGCGTGCGATCAACAGCGCGCTGCACCATCATGGGCAATACAGATTGCCCTTCGTTCGAAATACTTGAACTTCGGAAAGCTGCTTTGCTGAGATTCCGACAACTGACTCGAGATCCCAACCGCAGATCACCGTGCTCAGCATGTTGGCATTTGTGAAGTTTGCCCCGGCAATAACGGCTCCAGTGAAGTTAGCGCTGGCCAGGTTGGCTCCCGTGAAGTCTGCCCCAGTTACATTTGCTCGAATGAACTGAGTCTGCTTGAGGTTGGCTCTTACAAAGTGCGCACCAGCCAAGTTGGCCACACTGAAGTCAGTGAACTCAAGTTTGAGTAGCGAATAATCAACACCAACCAGATTTGCAAACTGGCACTTCAGAGTCGTAATACACATGATGTCGAGAGCCGCCAACGTGGTGGTTGTTTCTAAAACTGTTGTTACAGGAACCGTGGTTTGGGCTACGGGCAAAGCAGTCTCTGGCGGGGTCGAATCAGGTGTAGACAATGAAGTGGTGACTTCATCGGATGTGCTTGAAGCGCTTGGAGTACTACTCACCGCGCAAGCCGACAACAACACCATCCCCAGCGCAATCAGCGCACTTGAGTGTCGTAAAAGGTGGACTTTATTGCGTGCCATTAACAAATACTACGCCAAATATTGCTACTTTTAGAGGCTCATGACTACACCTCCGAACACTCAATGGGGCACTCCCGACATGGTTTCACAACTCGAGCGAGTGCTTGTGCGCACGCCAACGACAGTTGGAAAGTTTGTCGAAGAAGGGTTCTGGCGCCAACCAGATACTTCGGCACTACTCACCGAACACAAATCTTTTACTGCACTGCTTGAAAGTCTTGGATGCACAGTTGATATTGCGTCAGCAGTCGACGGACTCGTCGATGCGGTCTACATGCATGACCCAATGATCATGACACCCCATGGCGCAATTTTGTTGCGCATGGCAAAGCCGGTTCGTTCTCCAGAGCCAGCCGAGTTCCGCAACGATCTTGTGCGGCTTGGTGTTCCCATCTTGGGGCAACTTACCGACCCTGCGTTTGCCGACGGCGGAGACAAAGTATGGCTCGACGCAAAGACTCTATTAATTGGTCATGGCTACCGCACCAATCAGGCTGGCATTGATCAAGTGCGCTCCCTTCTCGCACCTCATTGTGTCGATGTTTTTTCGTTTGATTTGCCTCACTACGAAGGACCAAGCGCAGTACTTCACCTCATGAGCGTGCTCTCGCCTATCGCACACGACAAAGCAGTTGTATACGAACCACTCGCACCAGTGCGCTTGCTGCAATTTCTAGAATCCCGTGGCATCTCGTGGTTCAGCGTGAGCGAAAAAGAAATGCTGACTCAGGGCAGCAACATCTTGACCATTAGGCCAAATGTTGTGGTGCTCGCTGCGGGCAACCCAGTAATCGAAGCCCAATTGCGGGCAGCAGGCGTTGAAGTGCACCTTTTTAATGGCGACAATGTTGCCGTCAAGGGCGACGGCGGACCAACATGCCTCACTGCTCCATTACTTCGGGCAACAAACCCATGAGTCAATTGACTGAGTTCAGTGGCAAAGTAGCAATCGTTACGGGTTCATCGAGTGGCATTGGTGAAGCCATTGCCCGCTCGCTGCATGCGCTTGGTGCATCAGTGGTCATCAATTCATCGTCATCGGTAGAGGCCGGTCAGCAAATTGCTGCTTCTCTTGGAGACAACGCCATGTATGTGCAAGCCGACATTAGCGACAAGGCTGCTGGGCAACGCCTCATCGACAAAACACTCAAGCAATTTGGCCAACTCGACATCTTGATCAACAACGCTGGTTGGACAAAACTCATCGCACATCATGATTTAGAAGCACTAACAGATGAAATATTTCAGCAGACCTTTGCCGTCAATGTGTGGGGCACTTGGACGCTCACCAAAGCCGCCATGCCACATCTCAAGCAAAGCGAAGATGGCAATGTTGTCAACATCACTTCTGTTGCCGGCGTGCGGCCAATTGGTAGTTCAATTGCATACTCCATGACCAAGGCTGCTCTCAATCAAATGACGGTGTTACTTGCCAAATCGTGTGGACCAGTGCGCATCAATGCAGTCGCACCAGGACTTGTCGAAACTCCTTGGACAAAGGATTGGCAAAATCAACACGATGCCGTAAAGGCAGTTACACCACTCCATCGCTCGGCCACCATGGAAGATTGCGTGCAGGCAACACTTGGCTTGCTCCGCACGAAATATGCAACCGGCCAAATCTTTGTGGTCGACGGCGGTTTAACGCTCGTTCTTTAGTGAGCACACTGGCGAGTTTTTATAACTCGCGAATGTGTCGACGCAAAGAGTCGAGTGCACTGATGACCGAAAGTTGGCGCATCTGATCGCGTACTGCGGGCAAAGAATACGTTGCTGAAGCCGTTGTGCCGTCTGGCAAGCACACGCCAACACATAATGTGCCTGGCTTGACACCTTCTTGCGAGGCCGGCCCCGCAACCCCAGTCAGTGCAAGACCAATATTTGCGCCAAGCACTTTGCATGCACCAACCGCCATCTCGATCGCGGCTTCTTCATTGACAACCATGTCGCTTTGTACCCCAAGTACCGAGTGCTTGACCTCGGTTGCGTATGAAACCACTCCACCACGAAACACTTCACTTGCACCTTCAACACCAGTGAGACGCCCTGCGACAAGACCTCCAGTAACCGACTCGGCAACTCCAAGCGTAAGCCCGCGCTCGCGCAACATCTGCAATACAACTGACTCCATCGTGTCGGTGTCAATGCCAAACACAATGTCGCCGATTGCGCTGCGAACTGTCTCTTCCCACTTATCCAAAATCGCAGCCACTTCGGCTTGGGTGGAAGATTTTGCGGTCAGTCGCACCTTGATGCCTTCCCATCCACTCGCCAAAAACGCAAGGGTTGGATTACCAACACTCTCGAGTTGTTCGATCACGCCGAAGAGGCGCTCATTCAATCCACTCTCGCTTTCGCCCCACGTGCGCAATACGCGACTAGAGATCACCGATGCAGAACCAGATCTAATTAATAAGTCGGGCAATATTGCGCGCTCAAACATTTCATACAACTCGTATGGCACGCCTGGCACTGCATAGATCACCTTGTCGCCAACTGGGCAGATCAACCCTGGCGCAGTGCCACGGCGTTGTTCAATGATCGCAGCGCCTTTTGGCACCATTGCCTGACGCATATTGATCTCGGGCATTCGCCGATTGCGTGAGGCAAACATTTCAGAAATTGCCATGCCAACTGCATCATCAAACTCGAGCTCGACACCCATGATTTGGGCAATTGCTTCACGCGTGATGTCGTCGTGTGTGGGCCCAAGCCCACCACAAATAATGACCGCGTCTGCGTCGGCAAGTGTCGTGCGAATTGCTTTGACCATTCGTTCAAGATTGTCGCCCACTTTGACTTGCAAGCACGAGTCAATGCCGGCGGCCGACAGTTGTTCTCCTAGCCACGCAGAGTTGGTGTCTACAATTTGCCCAAGCAACAATTCGGTGCCGATAGCAACAACATCACAACGCATCGCTTAGGCCTGCTTGCGTGCTTTGAGAGCGACAGCGCCGTATTGCAAGCCGCTGTACAACGTGAGCACGGTGGCAATGCCAAGCGATCCTTTGGCAAGGTAGTTGTAGTCGGCAGCACTCCACGGCAACACTGCAAATCCAACCGATACCTGCTGCGCAAATGTCTTAAATTTTGCGGCCTTGCTTGCAGGCACGCTCACACCTTTGGCACCAGCAAACACGCGATACAAACTGATGGCAATTTCACGCGCTGCGATCAGTCCCACAAGCCACGGGCTAAACATGCCGCGGCTCACCAAAATAAACATTGATCCGAGCACACACACTTTGTCGGCTAATGGGTCAAGAAATGCGCCGCTGCGAGTAGTGCCGTGCTTGCGCGCAAGTTGGCCGTCAATGAGATCGCTCAGACACAATACAAACCACAATCCGGTTGCGATCCACGAACCCACATTGTCTGCGGGAATAATTGCAAACATCAACGGCGAAATCAGTAACCGGCCAACTGTTACAGCATTGGCCCATGTGCGAATAGCGCTTGGATCAACGGGCACGGCTAAAAATCCCCTTCTGCATCGTCACTATCTTCTACCGAGCTTCCCTCAGCGACCAAATCTGGCCCCATTGCATCCACAATCACAACACTGGCAAACTCTCCAACCGGCAAGTCACGACTCACGTGCACGATGCCGTCAATGGACGGCGCTTCCCAGTGTGTGCGACCAATGCCCACTTCGTCAACAAGCACTTCGACTGTGCGACCAATCAATGCATCGCGTCGAACTGCGGTGATGTTGTCTTGCATCTCGCGCAACTCGGCAATGCGCTCGTTCATGAGCCCGGTTGGCACGTGATCGGGCAATGTCATTGCATGTGTGCCAAGTTCTGGGCTAAATGTAAAGAATCCACACCAATCCAACTGCGCATCTTCCACAAATTGCAACATCTGATCGTGATCCTCTTCGGTCTCGCCCGGATACCCAACTATAAAGTTGCTGCGAAATGCGGCGTCGGGTGACAAGGCGCGAATGTCGTTGATGCGCTTGAGGAAGCGCTCACCATCACCCCACCTGCGCATGCGGCGCAAATGAGTTTTGCTCACATGTTGTAGCGAAAGATCAAAATACGGCACACCAGTATCGAGAATTGCGGCAATCAACTCATCGCTCAAGTCACTTGGGTACAGATACAACAATCGTGTGCGCTTGACCTTGGCGGCAACTGCGCGTACGAGCGGAACAATCGAACCGGCCCCAAGTTCGTCTGGGCGATCTTTGCCATAACTTGCAAGATCTTGTGCGATCAACACGATCTCTTTTGCGCCAAGCTCATCTACTTCATGCAAGATTGATGCAATATCGCGACTGCGTTGCGGACCTCTGAAACTTGGGATCGCACAAAAACCACACGTGCGATCGCAGCCCTCAGCAATTTTTACATACGCCCATGGCGCAGTGCTCTTTGGTCGCGGCAGGTTGAGTAGATCAAATGACGGGATCGGCGCAGCCGACACCGAAATTGGTTTGCGACCCATCTGCACTGGCACACCAAAACCAGCAACTTGATCTACTTCAGGCAGCGCCTCGGCGAGTTCGGCACCATATCGCTCGGCCATACATCCAGTCACCACAAGTCGTGCGCCTTTTTTGCGCTGATTGCCAAGCGCCTGCACGGTCTCAATACTTTCTTTGCGGGCGTCTTCAATAAACGCACACGTGTTTACGACGACTAAGTCCGCAAGCGACGGATCTTCAGTGGCAATTAGTCCATCAGCAATCAAGGTGCCGATAATTTTGTCGGAGTCGACATCATTCTTTGGACAGCCAAGCGTCTCGACATAAAAACGTTGCTGCACAGGCATCAAGCCTACTGCTCGCCCGTTTAGTAATTGAGCTTGAGTCCTTTGTAGGGCCACGGCATCGACACCAATCTGCCCGTACCAGACAGCGTGATGTACGCAGTTTTGTAATCGGGTCCGCCAAAGCAGATGTTGGTTGTCAATGGATCGCCTGTCAATATCTGATCGAGCACTACACCTTCTGGCGAGATCACCGTGATGCCAGCAGTTTGTAGACCAAGTGTGGCAACACACACATTTCCGTCGCCATCCACCGCAAGTGAATCAAACAACTGCAATCCTGGCAAGCCACACAACAATCCAGATGGGTCAATCGGTGAAAACGGCGTTGTCTCGCCTGGCGCAGTAATCGTTGCTTGATACACGCGACCCGTATGAGTCTCTGCCCAATACAACTTCGTGCCATCTGGAGACAAGCCAATTCCGTTTGGCGACTCTGTTGGAAAGATCACTTCCTTAATCATCGAGCCGTCGGTCTTGGCGTAGTACACGCCTGTGAAGTCGGCTGTGCGGTGCTCGCGAATGCCATGATCGGTAAACCACATGCCGCCCTGTTTGTCAAACACCAAATCGTTTGGCCCGCGCAACTTGATGCCATCACACTCTGTATACAGGTCGGTCACTTTGCCCGTTGCAATGTCAACACGCTGAATGCGACCACCGATGTAGTTGTCTGGATTAAACGGACCAGGAAAAGTCAAGCCAAGAAAATCAACTTCAGAAAACGACCCACCGTTGTTGCACAAATAAATTGCACCGTCAGGACCAATGGCGATTCCGTTTGGGCCACCAGGTGTGTCAGCAACTTTTTGTTTGCTGCCATCGGGCAGCACGCGCGTGATTACTTTTCCAAACATCTCGACCAAGATCACACTGCCGTCGGGCATAGCGATTGGTCCTTCTGGAAAACGAAGTCCTGATGTAATTTCGGTGAATTCAGCCATGGATCAGACTGTAGATCGGCAATACACCAGCCGCATAAGCGGCACTCGGGCCACTAACTGGCTTGTTGCAGTTGCTCGAGTTCTTCCAATGTCATCAGCACTTCGCGAGGCTTTGAGCCATCGCTCGGGCCAACGATGCCACGGCTCTCCAACAAGTCCATGATGCGTCCAGCACGGGCAAAACCGATCTTGAGCTTGCGCTGCAGCATCGAGGTAGAGCCCTGACGCGTGCGCACAACCAAGTCCATCGCCTGGCGCAAGAGTTCGTCGTCATCGCTGTCGCCTGTGGTGCCACCAAACAAATCTGAGCCGCTGCCGCCACTCTTCTCGCCATCTACACCAGACACATAGACAACCTCTGGTGCTTGGCGACGCCAGTGGCCTACAACCTTGCGCACTTCTGCTTCATCTACCCATGCCGACTGAATTCGCTGAGACACCGACGTGTTACCTGGCAACAACAACATGTCACCTTTGCCGATCAGTTTTTCTGCGCCTGGCTGATCAAGAATTACTCGGCTATCGGTCAGGCTCGACACAGCAAACGCCATACGCGCAGGAATGTTGGCTTTGATAACACCGGTGATCACGTTGACGCTTGGTCGCTGCGTTGCAACGATGAGGTGGATGCCAACCGCACGGGCCTTTTGCGCAATGCGTGTGATGCAGTCTTCTACGTCACGAGCCGCAACCATCATCAAGTCATTCAACTCGTCAACCACAATCAAGATGTATGGAATGCGATCAAAATTCTGGTCGGTGTTTTGCTCTTCCGACAAATCGCCACGGTCATATGCAGCGTTGTAACCGACAATGTCTCTGAAACCTGCCTCGACCAACAGGTCGTAACGACGCTCCATCTCTTTGACTGCCCAGCCCAGCGCGTTTGCTGCCTTCTTTGGGTTTGTTACAGGAGGCGTAAGCAAATGTGGCAATCGTGCGTACTGCGCCATTTCCACTTGCTTTGGGTCAATCAAAATCATCTTCACTTGATCTGGAGTTGAGCGCATCAGCACCGAAGTGATGATGCAGTTGATCGCACTCGACTTACCGGCACCCGTGGTACCGGCTATCAACATGTGTGGCGTTGTAGAAATATTGAGAAACACTGCCCGACCAGCGATGTCTTTACCTACCGCAACATCAAGTGGATGCCCTGCAGCACGTGCCTCTTGCGACATCATCAAGTCGCCAAGTGAAACCAACTCACGTTGGGCGTTTGGTACTTCAATACCAATCGCCGACTTGCCAGGAATCGGGGCCAAGATACGCACATCAGTTGCGGCCATTGTGTAGGCAATATCGCGTGATAGCGAAGTCACTTTGGCAACTTTGACGCCACCACCCAACGACAACTCAAATCGTGTCACGGTTGGTCCGCGCGTGTACCCAACGAGATCTGTTTCAACGCTGTGCTCTTTGAGTGCTTCAACTAGTTTCATTCCACGCTCTTGTGTTGCGCGCTCATCTGCTTTTTCGTGACGAGTAACTGTCAACATGTCGAGGGTTGGTAACGACCAGCTGCTTGGGTTTGCTCCAGGCCCCAAAGGCATCTGCTGAGCAATGCCCTTCACAATTGCTGCAGCCGTTGGTGAAGGCGCCGATGTTGGAACATCAATTTGTGAAAGTTTTGGTTTGCGTTTTTTGCGTTCGCGACGCGGCTTGACTACTTCTTCAAATTCTTCTTCGTATTCTTCTTCGTCGCGATTTTCTGCGTCTTGATCCTCATTGGCTACCACGTCTTCGTCGTCTAATGAGATGTCATAAAATTGCGGTTCGTCAGACTCATCAAATTGCAGATCACGACTGCTATCACGACTGGCATCACGGCGGCCTTGCGGCATTGATACGCCATTGACCCAAGCCGAAATACGTCGGTACAACTCTGGCAACGTGTTACCAGTGATCAACAGCACACCGCCAAGCATCGACCCGAGCAACAAGATTGTTGTGGCAATACCGCCAATGCTTTGTCGCAACGGCTCACCGATCAACCAGCCCATCCACCCGCCGGCACTCGAAAGCGCATTTACTTCGGCGTGAATCGAACCGCCACCCTTAAGAATATGAATCTCACTGAGAAGCGCTGTTGACAACACGGTCCAACCAAAAGCGAGTCGCACACGATGCTGAACTTCGGTGCGCTTGATGAATGCAACGCCAGCGCCAATGACCAACACCGGAATGATGTAGCGACCGACACCAATGACTGACGACAAGAGCGTGTTAAGCCCGCGACCAACGGGGCCTGCCATGTGCGCATACACCGACATAAACAACAAGATGCCAAGACACACCAAAGCGATGCCACCAAATTCGTGGCCACGACCTTCAAGAACTGACTTCAGCACCGACGGGCGGCGTGCGCGCCTAAATTGCATCTCGTCGGGGTCGATCGGTTTATGGCTGCGTAGCGGCCTGATCTGGGCGTCGCCGCGCGAGGCTGGGCGCGATTTAGCGCGCGATTGGGCGCGCGAATGTTGAGACCCCTTACGGGGCTTGGTTGCCATAGATCAAACTTACCAATGGGGTACTACCCAATTGGGGCATACCCAAATTGGGCCTATGCCTCCATCACGATCGGCACAATCATTGGCCGGCGCTTGGTGCGCTCCGACACAAACTTGCCTGCAGCACGGCGCACTTCTTTTTCAAGTTGATCCACATCGCGAGTGCCTGCCTTGAGTGCTTTTTCAACAGCCTTTGACACCGTCTCTACCGCTTCATCAATCAAGTCTTCTGCCTCGGGCGCATAGACCCAACCACGCGTAATGATTTCTGGGCCAACGAGCACGCGCCCTGCATCTACATCAACTGTCACCACCACAACGACGACGCCCTCTTCGGCAAGCACCTTGCGGTCGCGTAACACACCCTGACCGACATCGCCAACGATGCCGTCTACATACAACATTCCTGCCGGCACTCTGCCCGCAAGTTCAATGCCGTTGTCGGTGATCTCAATAACGTCGCCGTCTTCACACAACACAATGCGCGATTCGGGTACGCCCATGGTGCTGGCATGTCGGGTGTTGGCAACCA
Source organism: uncultured Acidimicrobium sp. (assembly GCA_964532575.1). GTDB lineage: Bacteria > Actinomycetota > Acidimicrobiia > Acidimicrobiales > Ilumatobacteraceae > UBA3006. The sequence goes on along the minus strand of CAZHIN010000017.1, from coordinate 7,565 downwards.
TGTGGTGATACTCGCCATGAATCGGTACAAACCATTCGGGCTCAGTGATCGACAAGTACATCTTCAAGTCTTCGGCCTGCGCATGACCAGTTGCATGCACATCGGCGATGCCCGAATGCACTACGTCGGCGCCAGCACGCAGTAAGCCGTCGATCACACGATTGACATTGCTTTCATTGCCAGGAATTGCGTGGCTTGAAAAAATCACCAGATCTTTTGGCCCGATCTTGACGAACTTGTTGTCGCCTCGCGCCAGCAAAGACAGCGCCGCCATTGGCTCGCCCTGCGAACCAGTCGAAATGACGCACACTTTTTCTGGCGGATAATTGTCAATATCTTCGATGTTGACAAACGCATGATCGGGCAATTTGATAATGCCGAGATCGCGCGCCATGCGCACATTGTTGATCATCGACCTGCCGAGTGTGGCCACTACTCTGCCCGCATCTATCGCTGCCTCGGCAATTTGTTGCACGCGGTGAATATGGCTCGCAAAACTCGCGGTGATAATGCGCTCTGTTTTGTGTTCGGCAAACAATTGTCGCAACACCACACCAACACTGCGCTCGCTCGGCGCCGAACCACGTTCCTCTGCGTTCGTACTATCGAGCATGAGTAAGCGAATTCCATCGCCCGCCGCTAATGCACCGAGTCGGGCCAAGTCTGTTCGTCGGTCGTCAACTGGGGTGAGATCAATCTTAAAGTCGCCAGAGTGAATGATCACTCCCTGCGGTGTGTGCAGCGCAATTGCGTGGGCAAAGGGCACAGAGTGTGTCACGGGAATGAACTCAACATCAAACGGCCCGATGCGACGACGTTCGTTATCAACAACCGGAATCAGTTCGGTTTTTCCCAATAGCCCAGCCTCTTCGATGCGGTTGCGAGCGAGACCAAGTGTGACCGGCGAACCATATATAGGAAACGAAAGTTCGCGCAGCAAAAACTGCAAGCCGCCTACGTGATCTTCGTGACCATGCGTCGCAACACATGCTTCAATGCGGTGCGCATTTTCACGTAGATACGTAAAGTCGGGCAACACCAAGTCAATGCCATGCATGTCTGCATCGGGAAACATCAATCCGCAATCGATCAGCAACAGTCGATCGTCTTGCTCGATCGCCATGCAGTTGCGACCTATCTCACCTAAACCACCAAGAAAAATAATCCGGACTGGCGCTGCCATTATTTTTGTGCCAAGCGAGCAGCGCGCAAGTTTTCAAGCACTTTCTTGCCACGCTCTTCGAGGCCTGCAGGAGGCGGACCCATCGGCAATCTTGCCTCGCCCACTTCAAGACCCAACAAGTTCATCATCACTTTGCTCGGCAATGGGTTTGGATTGTCGTCGCCTGTCTCAAACGCAAAACTCTCGAGCATGCGAGCATTCACTCGGCGAGCACCATCTACATCGCCCTTAGCCCAACAATCAAACATTTCTTGATGATCTTGCCCGGTCCAGTGCGTGGCCACGCCAATCACGCCACAACCACCAATTGCCATAAACGGCAGTGTGAGACCATCATCGCCGCTGTACAACTCGAAACCAGCAGGTGCTTGCGACATCAACACCGCAGACTCTGCCGGGTTACCTGCAGCGTCTTTCACTGCAGCCACATTTTTTACTTCGCGAGCAAGCTTGAGTAATAACTGTGTCGAGATTTTGCGCCCCGTGCGCACTGGTATGTCGTACACAACAACAGGCAGTGATGTTGCAGCACACATTGCGCGCATGTGTGCCTCGATTCCCGCCTGCGATGGACGGTTGTAATACGGAGTAACCGCCAAAATACCAGCGACACCCAACTTCGTTGCTTCTTTGGTTAAGTGCACCGAATGCGCAGTGTCGTTGGTGCCTGTGCCAGCAATGACCGGAATCGTGACGGATTCAACGACTGCCGCAAACAGACTTAAACGCTCATCGTCGGTAAGAACTGGCGACTCGCCTGTCGTGCCAGCAATGACGAGACCGTCGTTGCCGTTGTCTTGCAACCATTTTGCAAGGCGTCTTGCACCATCCAGGTTGAGTGCCCCGTTCTTATCGAACGGAGTAACCATTGCTGTGAGTACTCGACCAAACCTCGCCATGCTTCAAAGACTATTCGCCAACAGTGGCGAGTGGCGCACCAATTTCAAACTTGGTGAACTCTTCGCCTGTGTCCTCGTGATCTTCAAATTGGATGACATCCATTTCTTCGAAGCGATGACGTAGCCATTTGTCGTTGCGATCGAGCAAGCCCAACTTTTTGCAGTTAGGAACAATCTTGGCAAACAGCAATTGCTGAAAGAATTTGCGGGTTGGGTCGTTAATTGCGATTGGTACAACATCGCGTGGCTTGACGCCCATGCGCTCCCACACTTCTTGTTGCAAGAAGCGATCGCGCATCCGGATGCTTGCTTCAAAAGCAAACTCTTGACGATCTTTGATCTCTGCATCGGTCATGTCTTCATATGCTTCTTTCAGACTGAGCACGCCGAATGCAACGTGACGTGCTTCGTCGCTCATTACATAACGCAACAACTTTTTGAGCAATGGCTCACCGGTCAGTTCGTGCAAGTAACCAAATGCTGCGAGTGCGAGTCCTTCGATCATGATCTGCATACCCAAGTACGTCATGTCCCATCGACTGTCCTTAATAATGTCGTCCAACAACATTTTTAAGTGCGCGTTAACGGGATACATTCCGCCCATTTTTTCGTCGAGATAACGTGCAAACACTTCAACGTGACGGGCCTCGTCCATTACTTGAGTACTGGCGTACAACTTTGCGTCATACCACGGCACAGTCTCCACAATTTTGCCTGTGCAGATGAGTGCACCCTGTTCGCCGTGCAAAAACTGTGACAACGTCCAGCGTCGACCTTCGATACCGAACTCGAGCCATTCTTTGTCGCCCCACTTGGCGAGTGGCGTGTGTGCATAGAGCGAAGGATCAATTCCACTGCCGATCAGCGCTTGGTCCGCTGTGATCGTTGCTTCAATATCAACCGATGTACTCCAGTCGAGATCAGTTGAACCATTCCATTGACCAGTCTTTGCTTTTTCGTACAACTTGCGCAATTGCGGACGAGCAAGCGAGTAGTCCCACGTAAAGATGGTGTCACCACCACCCTTCACACTGTGCTGCACTTCATTCGGATCGGTATTGACGACACTGAGAATTGCCTCAATATCGTTGATTTCTGAACGGCCGATGATTTCCTCGTTGGAAGCGTGGGTAATAGTCATGCCCCTCAGCCTATGACACGGCCCGAGGCTCAACTAGTGTTGGGCACACCAAGACTGAAAGGTTCAAAATTATGCGTAAATCAGCACACAAACGCACCCTTCTTGCCCTCGTGGCAATCGGGTCCCTTACTTTGGGCGCCTGCGGAAGCAGTAGCTCGTCAGCCGACACCACTGCCGCAGCAGCAACTGCAAATGGCACTGGCAACGAGTGCACAGCAGGAAAGACACTTGTAGAGGGCACGCTCACTATCGGCACCGGTAACCCTGCGTTCTCGCCATGGGTTGAAAACGATGCACCAGAATCGGGCGAAGGTTTTGAAGCAGCCGTTGCCTATGCAGTTGCAACCGCAATGGGCTACGACAAAGCAAATGTTGCTTGGGTGCGCACAAGTTTTGATGAAGCGATTCAGCCAGGCGTAAAGAGTTTCGATTTCAACCTGCAGCAGTACTCGATCACTGACGAGCGCAAGCAAACTGTGACATTTAGCGATCCGTACTACTCCACCAACCAGGCCATCGTTGGTTTTGCAGACTCTGCCGCTGTTAATGCAGCGACACTTGCCCAGTTGCAAGCCCTCAAGTTCGGCGTGCAATCAGGAACAACAAGTCTTGACTTCGTCAACAATGTCATTCACCCAACTGCAGCACCGTATGTATACGACGACAATGTGGCTGCAAAAGCCGCCCTCGAAGCCAAGCAAATTGACGCCATCGTCGTCGACTTGCCAACTGCGTTCTACATCAGTGCAGTAGAAATTGAAGGCTCAAAAGTCATTGGGCAGTTTCCAGCTCCGGAAGGCACGACCGCCGACCAGTTTGGAATGGTCTTCGATCTCAATAACCCGTTGGTCGATTGTGTGAACCACGCACTCGCATCAATCAAAGAGTCTGGTGAGCTTGCCGCAATTGAAAAGACGTGGCTTGCTGACAAGACGAGTGCTCCGGTCATCGAAGTCGGATAAGGACAACGTACGCAACTTCAAACAGACCGTAAGGAGTTTGAACGACGGCAGCGCCGGCGCAGCAATACCGTTGCTGCACTGAGCACTGCCGTCGTTTTTGCGTTGGTCATTTTTCTCGTTCCGCGCATGCCACGTTGGGACAGAGTGAAGAATTCGTTTTTCAATTGGGACCGACTTACTTTTTCTTTTCCACGACTTCTACATGCGTTTGTGCTTGATATCAAAATTTTTACCTGGACAACACCATTCATTTTGATCGCAGCAGTATTGATTGCCATTGCCCGCAGCACGCGTGCGCCAGCACTGTTTCCCGTGCGCATTTTTGTGATCGCTTACACCGACATCATGCGTGGAGTGCCAGTGATCTTGTGGATCTACCTCGTTGGTTTTGGTGTTCCTGGAATCGGGTTGGATAGACCTTGGAACTCACCCTTGATCTGGGGATCAGTTGCATTGGGAATGACGTACAGCGCATACGTTGCCGAAGTATTTCGTGCTGGTATCGAAAGCGTGCACGAAAGTCAGCGCGCTGCTGCTCGCTCACTAGGACTCTCGAGCTCGCAAACTATGCGCCATGTGATATTGCCTCAAGCAATTCGTCGCGTCGTTCCCCCACTGATGAACGACATGGTCAGTTTGCAAAAAGACGTTGCGCTCGTGAGTCTCATCGGCCCAATAGAAATTCTGCGACAAGCCGGCATCGACAAAGCCAAGTTTGCAAACTTCACACCGTTTGTCGGCGCTGCACTGATCTTTCTTGCGATCACTATTCCACTGACTCGATTTACCGATTGGCTGCTCACTCGCGAACGTGACCGTACAGGAGCGAGCAAAGTCAGATGAGCACAAGATCATGAACTCCAAACTCACGCTCAACTCGGTTGCCAAATCGTTTGGTGACAACCATGTGCTGCGCGACATCAGCCTGACGATCAATACTGGAGAAGTTGTCTCATTCATCGGTGCCAGTGGTTCTGGCAAAACAACTCTGCTGCGCTGCATCAACCTGCTCGAAACAATCGATAACGGTTCTATCCTGCTCGACAACACCGAGATCACTGCCGTGGGTCTCGACCCAAACCCAATTCGTCGCCGCATCGGCATCGTTTTTCAAAGTTTCAATCTGTTTCCTCACATGAGCATTCGTCGCAATGTCACGCTTGCGCTCACCGAAGTTTTAGACATGTCAGCCGATGCAGCAAACGAAACGGCATCCAACTTGCTCGCACGGTTTGGCTTATCTGACAAAATTGACTCGTACCCCGACAGGCTTTCTGGCGGCCAACAACAACGCGTGGCCATAGCTCGGGCGCTTGCACTCAACCCAGAAGTGTTGCTGCTCGACGAAATCACCTCGGCGCTCGACCCAGAATTGGTGGGCGAAGTGCTCGACGTTGTGCGTGAACTTAAAGGCAGTGGCATCACGCTGTTGCTTGCCACTCACGAAATGGGTTTCGCTCGCGAGATCAGTGACCGAGTGTGTTTTCTTGCAGAAGGCGTTGTTGCCGAGATGGGCCAACCAGAACAGATATTTTCGCACCCGTCAGATCCACGCACGCAACAGTTTTTGCAGCGCGTGATCGCAGCCGGCCGCCTACGCGGCTAGTTATTAGTAAAACTATTTTCAGGCGTCGGGCAAGACGTAATCGGCAAACTGCTCGCGCAAAGTCTTTTTCGAGAACTTGCCAACGCTTGTCTTAGGTACTTCATCAATGAATACAACGTCATCTGGCACCTGCCACTTGGCAAGCCGCGGACGGACATAATCGAGCACTTCTGCCTTAGTTAATGTCTCACCAGGATTCAGCACCACGCATGCGAGCGGTCGCTCCGACCACTTTGGGTGCGTCACGCCGACAACTGCCGCTTCCTTGATTTTTGGATGCGACATCAATTCGTTCTCGATCTCAACTGATGAAATCCACTCGCCACCCGACTTAATCAAGTCTTTGGTGCGATCAACAAGTCGAATGCGACCCTGCGCATCAACCGAAGCCACGTCTCCAGTGCGCAACCAACCGTCGGCTGTAAAGCTTTCGCCTGCACGAGCATCGTTGTAATAGGTCGATGCAATCCAGTTTCCGCTGCACTGCAGTTCTCCACTTGTTTCGCCGTCCCATGCAACTGGGTCAGTGGTACCAGGCACGACCACTCGGGCATCAACACCAAAAGCAATTTGACCAACAGTTGTGCGCAACTCGGCTTGCTCAGACTGCGGAAGCAATTGATCGGCTGCAGACAGTGTGCACACGGCAGCGATCGGACTTGTTTCTGTCATTCCCCACGCCTGCAAAATTGGCAAGCCTGTCTGTTCGCGATATCCCTCGCTCAACGCTTTAGGAACTGCCGAGCCACCGCATGGAATTGCGCGCAATGAAGATGTGTCGCGGCCCTTCAACTCTGGCAACACAGCCATCCAAATTGTTGGCACGCCAGCAGCAACCGTCACCTTTTCTTCAACAATTAAATTGGCAATTGCTTTGCCCGACAAATCCGGGCCAGGCATCACCAATGTTGCTCCTGCTGCAACTGCTGCGTGAGCAAGACCCCATGCATTGGCATGAAACATCGGAACAACTGGCAAAATAATGTCGCTCTCGCGAGCACCGAGTGAATCTGCGGTCATCGCACCGAATGTGTGGAGGTATGTGGAGCGATGGCTGTACACAACGCCCTTCGGATTACCCGTTGTGCCGCTCGTGTAACACATGCTTGCCGCCAAGTTTTCGTCCGTGATAGTGAACTCAACACCAGGAGTGCCCTTCAACAGCGCCTCGTAGTCGTGCATCTCGAAACCCTTGACAGAATCTGGAACATCACCTTTGCCGTCGTCCATGATCACGAGATGTTTCACGGTTGTAAACGTTGGCAAGAGCGGAGCGATCAAACCAAAAAGTGAACGATCAATGAAGATCACTTCATCTTCGGCGTGGTTGGCGATGTAGGTCAACTGCTCGGGAAACAAACGAATGTTGAGCGTGTGTGCAACACGACCAGTGCATGGTGGAGCAAAGTACAACTCGAGGTGGCGCGCAGTGTTCCATGCAAACGTCGCAACACGACCGTCCTTGCTAATACCCAACTTGTCAAGCACTCCGCCCAGTTGGCGAGTGCGTGCCGCCCACTCTCCGTATGTTGTGCGATCGCGACCCGTTGCAGTCGCTGTAATGATTTCTTTACTGCTGTGATACTTCTCGGCACGCTCAAACAAATGCACCAGCGTGAGTGGTGTCTCTTGCATCAAACCCTTCATAACCCTCCCGTATTTTGTGTTCTACACCCTTTAGCGTCTCCTCAAGTTAGCAACTCCGATAGATTGCTAGAAATGCGTAAAGCGGTGCTCACTCTTACAACGCTGTTATTTGTTATCGGCACCATCG
>CAZHIN010000016.1:11793-25395 GCA_964532575.1 uncultured Acidimicrobium sp. | reverse complement strand
GAGTGGCGGAATGGCAGACGCGACGGACTCAAAATCCGTTGTCTGAAAGGGCGTGTGGGTTCGACTCCCACCTCGGGCACTCTACACATGGACACACCTACACTCATCGACGTGGCGAACAAGGGCATCAACAGCCGCCTGACCGAGCGACGTTTGCGTCGCGGCACTCAGTCGTTGAGTGCGTTGCGAAATGAACTCAGCGTGACTGAAGAACAGGTGCAACATTTCTCTGAAGAAGTACACGATCTTGAAGTGCGAGCACTCGTGTCGGAGACCCCACTTGCAGATGCCGAATTTCGCGAAGCGATGCGTCACATGCAAGCGATGATTAAGCATCGTGATCATTTACGTGAATCAATCGCCGATCTTGAAAGTCGCCAGGATGACTTGCTCGACAGACTCGGTCGATAGATCGAAATATTGATAGACGTGAGTACTCAAAAAACCCGAATTGTGATCGCTGAAGACGAAGCAATTATTCGACTTGATCTGCGTGAAACATTGGAAGAAGAGGGATACGAAGTGGTTGCCGACACCGGTCGTGGCGACACCGCGATTGAATTAGTGCGACAACATCGTCCGGATGTTGCAATCTTCGATATCAAGATGCCAGGTCTTGGGGGCCTTGATGCTGCTCGCGCAGTGAGCGCAGAAAAATTGTGCCCGGTTGTGATGTTGACTGCGTTTAGTCAGCGAGAAGTGATTGAGCAGGCGAGAGACGCTGGTGCACTCGCTTATTTGGTTAAGCCGTTTCAAAAGACCGACCTTGTTCCGGCTATAGAACTGGCTATCGGGCGTTTTCAAGAAATGAAGACATTGAGCGGCGAACGCGATGCACTTGGTGAACAATTAGAACTGCGCAAATTACTCGACCGTGCAAAGGGCTTGTTGATTGACAAGTACTCCATGACGGAACAAGCTGCCTTCGACTTCATTCAGAAAAATGCGATGTCGGCACGAACAAAAATGGTGGATGTGGCCAACCAAATCCTGAGCGGACACCTCACTCCGTAGTTGTCGGTTATCGTCGTGGCATGAGCCAGGCGGACATCTGATGCAGTTAATGGTGCTCGACGGTAACTCGCTTGCATATCGAGCCTTTTTTGCTCTACCGACCGACATGACGACCGCTAGCGGTCAGGTCACCAACTCGGTGTACGGATTTTGCTCGATGTTGATGACGTTGATGAAAGACCATAAGCCCGATGGCGTGATTGTGGTGTTCGATAGGAAAGAGCCAACCTTTAGACATGTTGCTGCGCCTGAATACAAGGCGCAACGCGAAGCTCAGCCCGACATTTTGTATCAACAGATGGACATCATTAAACAGATGCTCGAGGTGATGGGGATTAGCGCCATTGATGCCGCTGGTTTTGAGGGCGACGATTTGATCGCGACCATCGCCGAAAAAGCGGAGCAGCAGAAAGTGAACCTGCTGATTGTGACTGGCGACAGAGATACATATCAGTTGGTGCGCGATCCGTATATCCGTGTGTTGTATAACAAGCGCGGTGTGAGCGATTACGCGTTGTATGACGAAGCGGGGATTGTCGAGCGCACTGGCGTAACTCCCGCCCAATATTCGCAATACGCAGCACTTCGTGGCGACCCAAGCGACAATTTGGATGGGGTGCCGGGTGTTGGCGAAAAAACAGCAGCCAAACTGATGACGAAGTATGAAGACATTGTCTCGGTGTTTGACGCAGCAGATGACCAAACACCAAAACTGCGCCAAGGTTTGCTCGAGAGTCGCGAGCGGGTGTTGCGCAATGCGCAACTGATGGTGCTGCGTCGCGATGCTCCAGTATCTATTGACATCATGCAAACAGCGCCCAAACCAAAAATGGGCGAGTTAAAAACAATGTTTGAAACGCTCGAATTTAAATCTATGTTTGCCCGAGCAAAGTCGGTCTTTGGCGAACAGCAATCGACACCTGTAAATGTCGAGAGCAGTAATGACTGCATCAAGGCAACAATTGAACGCTGCGAAAGTGTTACAGCAGCAATTGCAGTTTTTGCCAAGGTTGCCAAGCTCGATTGTGTCGATATTGGCGTCGGTTGGAATGGCGATCCAGGTCGCAGCGCGCTCGACGGTATCGCGATCGTTGTTGATGCAGGTGCCGCCCTCGTGGCCTGGATTGGTGTTGAAGTATTTCAGGACAACGCAGTGCTTGCTGGCTTGGCGTCACTAAAAAAGATTCGTGCGCACCACGCGAAACCCCTGCTCAGGTGGTTAATGGATCACGGTGTCGATCTGCGTTCAGTGATGCTCGATACAACTATTGCTGCTTATCTACTGGACCCCAGTGACAACAAGTTTGAAATTCACGAGGTGTTGGAGCGTTACACCAAATTCACTCTCAACGTAGGTGATGCTGAACAATCGGGACAACTTGATTTTGGGTTAACGAACTCTGACAACTCGCAGCGCATCTGCGATGAAGCGTTGGCCGTAGGTTTGATTGCCGAGCCTATTGTGAGGGCACTTGAAGGTCAGGGAATAGGCAATCTATTTACAGAAGTAGAGATGCCGCTCGTGCGGGTGTTGGCACGCATGGAGCGCGATGGTGTTGCTGTCGACGTAAAACAGCTGAGTCAAATCAATGAAAACTTGAAAGCGCATGTCGCGCGCTTGACGAAAGTCCTGCAAGATCTTGCAGGTCGGCCATTTAATATCAACTCGCCCACACAGTTGCGAGAAATTTTGTTTGAAGAAAAAAAACTCTCACCAGGCAAGAAAACAAAAACGGGATTCAGCACTGACGCCGCGACTTTAGAAAAGATACGAGAGCAGTGGCCTGAGTTCATCGACCCGCTATTGGAATACCGAGAATTTGAAAAGCTGCGATCCACCTACGGTCAGGGTTTGCTGGACACTGTTGGTAGCGATGGCCGAATTCATGCAACGTTTAATCAGACAGTTGCTCGTACCGGTCGGTTGTCAAGTGATCAACCAAACCTGCACAACATTCCGGTTCGCTCCGATGAAGGAAAAGTATTTCGGACCGCATTCGTGCCGTCAAAGGGATGCGAGTTTTTGGTCGCCGACTACAACCAAATTGAATTGCGGTGCATTGCTCATCTTGCAGATGATCCAGGCTTGATCGACGCTTTTACGCGAGGCATAGATGTGCACAGTGCAACGGCATCGAAGTTGTTTGGTGTCAAGGAATCGCAAGTCACGAGTGAGCAGCGATCGCAATCCAAGATGGTGTCGTACGGTCTTGCCTACGGAATGGAGGCCTACGGGCTCAGTCAACGTCTGAGCGTGGGTGTCGGCGAAGCCTCAGAAATCTTGGACGCGTATTTTGTTGCCTTCCCAAATGTGAAGCAATACATGGATGACACAGTCGAACAGGCTCGTAAACGTGGCTATACCGAGACGCTGTTTGGGCGACGCAGACCGATTCCAGAACTCAATAGCAGCAATTTTCGCATTCGTCAGGCTGGCGAGCGTCAGGCCATGAACGCAGGTATTCAGGGTCTTGCTGCAGATATTTTCAAGATCGCACTCGTGCGAATTAGCGACGCGTTCGAGGCGGCCGCATTGCAGAGTCGGGTGGTCTTGCAGGTACACGATGAAGTGATTATTGATGCGATTGTTGCTGAGAAGGCCGCGGTTGAAGAGATCGTGTTGACGCAAATGAAGAATGCCGCGAGCCTTAAAGTGCCACTTGAGGTGCACAGCGCATGGGGTTCGTCTTGGGCGAGCGCCAAGGGTTAATAACGCCGTCTCGTAACGCTGGCTGATCTCAAGAAACTGACTGGTAGCGTGATCGTGCCTTGCCGCAGGTAGGGCCGCTTCGCAAGAGGTGCAACCGATCCCATCCACCGAAAGTTACCGAATCATGTCTGATCTTCAATTAATGCAAAGTCCTCCAATGGGCACCTTCGACGCAGAAGGTACGTACACACCGCGCCAAGTTACTGAGCGCGATCTCTCCCAGTCGTTTGCCGATGCAATCAACGGCACGCTTGTTGAACTAAAAGATGGCCAACTCGTTACCGGAACAGTCGTGCGGATTACGCGTGACGAGGTTCTTGTAGAGATTGGATACAAAACAGAAGGCGTGATCCTTGGTCGCGAACTCTCGATGCGCGCCGACGTTGATCCAAACACCATCGTCAAATTGGGTGAGAAGATTGAAACACTTGTCATCACGCTTGAAGACAAAGAAGGTCGTTTGTTGTTGTCAAAGAAGCGTGCTCAATACGAGCGTGCATGGGGCGACATCGAGAAGGTCAAAGAAGTTGACGGCACGGTTGAAGGTCTTGTTATCGAAGTTGTCAAGGGTGGACTCATCGTCGACATTGGCTTGCGCGGATTTTTACCGGCCTCACTTGTTGAGATGCGTCGCGTTCGTGATCTCGCTCCTTACATTGGCCAACGCATCACTGCAAAAATTCTCGAGTTGGATCGCACACGCAACAACGTTGTGTTGTCGCGACGCACATTGCTCGAAGCCAACCAGCGCGGAGAGCGCGACGACTTCTTGGGCAACCTCAAGGTTGGCGAAATCCGTAAGGGTCGTATCTCGAGCGTCGTCGCATTCGGTGCATTCGTTGACTTGGGCGGCATGGACGGACTCATTCACGTTTCCGAATTGTCATGGAAGCATGTTGACAACCCAAGTGCCGTAGTCACAATTGGTGACGAAGTTACTGTCAAGGTTCTCGAAGTTGATATGGACCGCGAGCGCATCAGTCTTTCATTGAAGGCCACTCAACAAGATCCATGGCAAGAATTTGCTGGCGGTCACCAGGTTGGTCAGCTCGTTTACGGTCGCGTTACCAAGCTCGTTCCATTTGGTGGCTTCGTGCAAGTTGGAGATGGCATCGAAGGTCTCGTGCACATTTCCGAAATGTCAACTCACCATGTTGAGGCTCCTGAGCAAGTTGTCACCCCAGGCGAAGAGTTGTGGGTCAAGATCATCGATCTCGATCTTGCTCGTCGACGCATCAGCCTGTCGATCAAGCAAGCTGCCGAAGGCGGCGAGTTGGCCGAAGAGTATCGCGGTCAGTTTCAGGTTGACGACCAGGGCAACTGGGTTGGCGGCGATGACTCAACTCGCGAAGCAGCATGGTCGGAATACTTCGACGCAAGTGCACCAGCGATAGACGCAACAGCAACAGTGCCAGATGCACAGGCGCAAGAAGCCCCTGCAGGTGAGACTCCAGCCGTTTGATCTGAAGTGGTGGCACAACCTTGGCCACCACCTGACAGCGTGTAGTTCATGATTCTTGTTGGTCTGACCGGTGGCATTGGCTCTGGTAAGTCAACGGTCTCACAGATGTTGGCCGATCGTGGTGCGATCATTATTGATGGTGACGCCATTGCACGCGCATTGCAGCGCTCTGGTACTGCTGTGTTTGCAGCGATGGTTGAACGCTTCGGCGATGTAGTTGCTGCCGACGGCGAATTGGATCGAGCCAAGATCGCTTCACTGGTGTTTTCTGATGCGCAGGCGCTTACTGATCTAAACAAGATCGTGCATCCAGCAATCGGTGTAGAGATGATGCGTCGCATTAGCGAACTACGTGACACGGATGCAATTGCAGTGCTCGATTTTCCGTTGTTGGCCGAGTCACCTCGTAAAGGATTGTCTGGTGTGATAGTTGTGGATGTCGATCCTGAAATCGCACTACAACGAGTTGTGCGTGATCGTGGCATGAAAGCATCAGATGTGCAAGCACGTATTGATAAACAGGCTTCACGAGAGGCTCGATTGGCGATAGCCGATCGTGTGCTCGATAATTCTGGTTCTCGAGAAGACTTGGTCAAACAAGTTGATGCCGTCTGGGAGTGGATGCGAGTGTTGCCGAATGCAGGCCCAGATGCTGGAGAAACCGCGTGACCAAAACAGTAAGTGGCAGTGACGAAGTTGTCGTCAATAGATTTGAAGTTGTCTCTGAATTTCGCCCAGCCGGAGATCAGCCCGCCGCTATTGCAGCCCTGGCAAAAGGCATCAATCGCGGAGATCGTTTTCAGACACTTCTTGGCATCACTGGCTCGGGCAAGTCGGCAACGATGGCATGGACAATTGAAGCGGTGCAACGACCCACGTTGATTTTGGCCCCGAACAAGAGTCTCGCTGCTCAGCTGGCCCAAGAGATGAAAGAGTTTTTCCCAAAAAATAGGGTCGAGTATTTCGTCAGTTATTACGACTATTACCAACCCGAGGCGTACATACCCTCGAGTGACACGTTCATTGAGAAAGATTCCGCGATCAATGACGAGATAGATCGGTTGCGACATTCTGCGACGGCTGCATTGTTGACCCGCAGAGACACGATCGTCGTTGCTTCAGTGAGTTGCATCTACGGAATGGGTGACCCAGATGAATACCGCGGAAATTTGCTTGAGTTACACGTTGGTGTTGATTACGACCAGCGCAGCATCTTGAAGCGGTTAGTTGATTTGCAATATGACCGCAACGACCTCACTCTTGGTCGAGGTAATTTCCGAGTTCGCGGTGACACCATTGAAGTGCATCCTGCCTATGACGAAACTGTGACGCGTTTTGAGATGTTCGGCGACACGGTGGAGCGCATCACCATTGTCGATCCGGTGACTGGTGAAACTTTGCAGGATCTCAAACAAACGATGGTCTTTCCTGCGACGCACTATGTGGCAGGCAACGAACGCATGCAGCGAGCCATGCACCAAATAGAGGCTGAGTTGCAGCCCCGACTGAAGCAATTTGAGTTAGAAGGAAAATTATTAGAAGCACAACGATTGAAGCAACGCACCCAGTACGACCTAGAGATGATGGCAGAAGTTGGGTATTGCAATGGCATTGAAAATTATTCGATGCACATTGACGGTCGCGTGCATGGTCAGCCTCCGTTTACATTGCTGGATTATTTTCCCGACGATTTTTTGATGGTGATGGACGAGAGTCATGTTTCGATTCCACAATTGCATGGACAATACGCAGGAGATCAAAATCGCAAAGCAACATTGATTGAACACGGGTTTCGCCTGCCGTCGGCTGCCGATAACCGTCCGTTGCGTTTTGAAGAGACAATGGAGCGAATCAACCAATGCGTATTTCTGTCGGCAACTCCAGCGCCATTTGAATTGGGATTAAGTAGTCAAGTTGTTGAGCAGATTGTGCGACCTACGGGTTTGATAGATCCCGAGGTGATCGTTCGGCCGACAAAAGGGCAGATCGACGACATTATCGAGATGGTCAATGGCAGAGTCGCTCATGGTGACCGCGTGTTAATCACCACACTGACCAAAAAGATGGCTGAAGACCTGAGTGAATACTTAATTGAACAAGGACTCAAAGTTCGATATCTGCATTCCAACATTGACACCGTTCAGCGAATTGAGATTTTGCGTGCTTTGCGTCTGGGTGAATTTGATGTGTTGGTCGGTATCAACCTGCTGCGCGAAGGTCTTGACTTGCCAGAAGTTTCACTTGTTGCAATTTTGGACGCGGACAAGGCGGGTTTTTTGCGCAGTCAAACGTCGTTGATTCAGATGATTGGGCGTGCTGCACGAAACGTCAACGGGCAGGTTGTGATGTATGCCGACAATCGCACGGCTGCGATGGATAAAGCAATCGACGAAACGAGTAGGCGCCGCGAAAAGCAGATTGCGTACAACTTGGAGCACGGCATTGATCCCCAAACCATTCGTAAGGCCGTGGGCGACATCTTGTCGGTGCTGCGACCCAGCGAGACCAATAAGGTTCCAAAACTGGGTGATCGCAAAAATCGAGAGCGTGACAAGGTTCTCAATGAACTCAAGTCGTTGCCTCAGCAGGAACTAGAGGCTCTTATTTTGACGCTCGAAGAGGAGATGTCACTCGCTGCTTCTGAGATGCGTTTTGAATATGCCGCCCGTTTACGAGACGAAGTCAAAGAATTGAAGCGAGAACTGCGCGACGCAAAGTAATTGACTTGTAGTCTGCTTGCTGATGTCTACGATCAAAAAGGCAGCCAAGCCTGCCAAAAAATCAAATGCCAAAGCCAAATCGGCTGTGCTGAATGCTGGTCACATTTCGGTACGAGGTGCGCGTGAACACAACCTCAAGAATGTGAGTGTCGATCTTCCGCGCGATCAACTCGTGGTGTTTACGGGTTTGTCGGGTTCTGGAAAGTCAAGTTTGGCGTTTGACACAATTTATGCCGAGGGTCAGCGACGATACGTCGAAAGTCTGAGTTCATACGCACGGCAGTTTCTTGGACAGATGGATAAACCGGATGTTGACATTATTGAAGGTCTGTCACCGGCCATCTCTATTGATCAAAAATCTGCTTCTCGTAACCCACGCTCGACGGTAGGCACGATCACCGAGGTGTACGACTATTTGCGTTTGTTGTGGGCTCGTATTGGCGTGCAACATTGCGCGAAAGACGGAACGAAGTTACAGCGTCAGACGCCGCAGCAAATTGTTGACCGCATTCTTGACCTACCGGAAGGCACGCGATTTCAGGTATTGGCACCGGTCATTCGCGGACGCAAGGGCGAGTACGAATCACTGTTGACCGATTTGTCGGCTCAAGGTTTCTCGCGTGCTCGTATCGACGGTGAAGTTGTAGATATTGCCGAATTTTTAAAGTCTGATCAAAAACTTGGGCGCTATGAAAACCATACGATCGAGATTGTCGTAGATCGGCTGGTGCGCAAGGCTGGCATTCAACGTCGACTTACAGACAGTCTCGAGACTGCATTGCGACTCGCCGAAGGCGTCGCCGATATTGACATTGACGGCGAGATCATCACATTCAGTCAGCACCTCGGTTGCCCAAAGTGCGGCGAGAGCTATGAAGAATTGGCGCCACGTAACTTTTCGTTTAACTCGCCTTTCGGAGCGTGCGAGACTTGCCTCGGACTTGGCACTCGTTACGAAGTTGATCCTGATCTTGTTGTGCCCGACCCAGAGTTGGCTATCAACCAAGGAGCGATTGCTCCATGGCGCTCTGCGCACACGCAGTATTTCACGCGCATGCTCGAAGCGGTTGCAGACGAATTCGGCATTGATATGAATCGCAAATGGTCAAAACTTACCGACAAGCAAAAAGCAATCGTGATGAATGGTGCTGGTGATGCACTGATGGTCAAGTACAAAAATCGTTATGGCCGCGTCCGTGAATATTCGACAGCGTACGAAGGTGTGGTGCCTTGGATCAAGCGTCGACACGAATCTGCCGAGACCGATACCCAGCGCGAGCAATTTGAGAGTTATATGCGTGAAGTGCCATGTAAGGCATGTAGGGGTGCACGACTGAAACCGCAATCGCTGGCCGTTCTGGTTAACGGCGAGCACATCAGCGCCGTGTGTGACATGTCAATTGCCAAATCGGCAATGTTTTTATCAAAATTGGTGTTGGGCGAACGTGACCGCATGATCGCCGAGCGCGTGACAAAAGAGATCAATGCGCGACTCAGTTTTCTGCTCGATGTCGGTCTCGACTATCTGACTCTTTCTCGTGCTGCTGGCACGCTTGCAGGCGGCGAGGCGCAACGAATTCGGTTGGCAAGCCAAATCGGTTCAGGTCTCGTAGGCACGCTCTATGTATTAGACGAGCCGTCGATTGGTTTGCATCAGCGCGACAACCACAAACTGATTGAAACGCTGATGAGGCTGCGAGATCTGGGCAACACCGTGATTGTGGTCGAACATGACGAAGACACGATCAATGCGAGCGACTGGTTGGTCGACATAGGACCAGGTGCTGGCGAGCACGGTGGCGAGGTCGTGTACAGCGGTCCTGTGCCGGGAGTGCACGCGGTGAAGGCTTCGATCACTGGTCAATACTTGAGCGGCAAGCGTTCGATTGCCGTTCCTCAGGATCGTCGAAGCCCAAGCAAGGAATGGCTATCGATCAGAGGCGCGCGCCAGCACAACCTCAAGAATTTGAGCGTCAAAATTCCGCTCGGATGCTTCGTTGCCGTAACCGGTGTGTCTGGAAGTGGCAAGAGCAGTTTGATCAGAGACATTTTGCTGCCTTCGTTGATGCAAAAGATTTACAAATCAAAAGATGCACCTGGCAAGCACACCGCAGTTGATGGTGTGCAACATCTTGACAAAGTGATCGATATGGATCAATCGCCGATTGGTCGAACCCCACGCTCGAACCCCGCAACATATACGGGTGTGTTCGACGACATTCGCAAACTTTTTAGCACAACCCCCGAGGCCAAGGTGCGTGGGTATATGCCAGGGCGTTTTAGCTTCAACGTGCCAGGTGGTCGTTGCGAAGCGTGCGCCGGTGATGGCACGATCAAAATTGAGATGCACTTTTTGCCAGATGTGTATGTGCCATGCGAAGTGTGCAAAGGCGCTAGATATAACCGCGACACACTGGACATCACGTTTAAGGGCAAGAACATATCTGATGTTTTGAACATGCCAATCTCTGAAGCAGTTGAGTTTTTTTCTAAGCAACCGCGCATCTCGCGGCACATGGAGACACTCGTTGACGTGGGTCTTGGATACGTGCGACTCGGTCAGTCGGCCCCAACTCTTTCTGGTGGCGAAGCACAACGCGTCAAGTTGGCTGCAGAGTTGGCAAAGAGAAGTACAGGTCACACGATCTATTTGCTCGACGAGCCCACTACCGGTTTGCATTTTGAGGATGTACGCCGACTGTTGACAGTGTTGGCTCGACTCGTCGATCAGGGCAACACCGTATTGGTCATCGAACACAATCTTGACGTGATCAAAACCGCTGACTGGCTGATTGACCTTGGTCCTGAGGGCGGAGATGGTGGAGGACAACTCGTTGCGGAGGGAACTCCGGAGACTGTTGCCAAAGTTAAGGGAAGTTACACGGGCAAGTATTTGGCCCCACTGCTGAAATCGACGAAGTAGCAAAAGCACCAAGGACTGATCTGCATGCTTCGACCGAGCGGGCCAATTCCGATCACTCCGGGTTCGTATCAATTTCGAGACGCACAGGGTCGTGTCATCTATGTAGGTAAAGCAATCAACTTGCGTTCTCGAGTCTCAAGTTATTTTGCCGACCCATCGACGTTGCATCCACGCACTGCGAGCATGATGAGTTTTGCCGACAAAGTGGAGTGGATTGAAGTTCGTACCGAGGTTGAGGCGTTACTACTTGAATATGCGTTGATCAAGGAGCACAAGCCTCGATTCAATATTCGCTTGCAAGATGACAAAAGTTTTCCATTTTTGGCAATCACCACGGATGAAGAATGGCCGAGAGCCATGATGTTTCGCGGCAAACGACGCAAAGGCGTTCGATACTTTGGGCCATACGTTCATCCCGGTGCCATCAGAGACACGTTGGAGTTATTGCTGCGCACGTTTCCTGTTCGTACTTGTGCGGCTTCCAAATTTAAGCAGCATGAGCGCTTGGGTCGTCCATGCTTATTGTTTCATATTGAGAAGTGCAGTGGTCCGTGTGTCGGTGAAATTTCCAAAGACGACTACGACACACATGTCAGTGGCTTAATGAAATTTTTGAACGGCGACAACACTGAAATCGTTGCAACGATGGAGAAGCAAATGATCGCTGCTTCCAATGCCACCGATTTTGAGCGCGCTGCAAAAGTGAGGGACCGATTGGCAGCGATACACCAAGTGCTTGAAAAACAGCAAATGGTGGGAGTGCAAGAGGATGACATCGATGTCATCGGCATTGCACAGGACGAAATCACTGCATCTGTGCAAGTATTTTTTGTCCGCAAAGGCCGGGTGATCGGACGCAAAGGTTTTGTCTTAGACAAGGTTGAAGATGTCAGTACCGAATTGTTGGTGGATCGGATTCTGGAAAGCGTCTACGGCGACGAGCCAGCGCTTGGAATTCCGAAACACGTGCTGGTTCCAGTGCTACCAGAGAGTCATCAGGCCATCGAAAACTGGTTGAGCGACGTTCGCACAACTCAGGTGAGTGTTCGCGTACCAATGCGCGGAGACAAACGGGAGTTGCAAGAGACTGTCACCATTAATGCAACGCGAGAACTTGCTCGCCATCGACTTAAGCGCTCGGCTGATCAACAGAGTCGGACGATGGCACTCAACGACCTGCAACGGTTGTTGCAACTTCCTCACTTTCCTCTGCGCATCGAGTGTTACGACATGGCGCATTTACACGGAACTGATTATGTAGGTTCGATGGTGGTGTTAGAAGATGGCCTTCCAGCAAAGTCCGAGTATCGCCGTTTCAAAATCAAAGATGTGCCAGGTAATGATGACTACGCAGCAATGCGCGAGGTGTTGATGCGCCGCCTCAGTGCTTATAAAAAAGAACGTGATCTGCCAATCAGTGAGCGTGGTGAGAAGCCCGGCAAATTTGCCTATCCGCCGCAGTTGATCTTGGTAGACGGTGGCAAGGGTCAACTTGGTGTGGCCATTGATGTGGTGAATGAACTCGGTCTAGAGAATGAAATACCTGTTGCATCCCTTGCCAAACGACTAGAAGAAGTGTTTGTGCCCAATGTTGCGATGCCCATTGATGTGCCGCGCGGAAGCGAAGCGTTGTTTATGTTGCAAGTGATACGCGACGAAGCACATCGTTTTGCCAACACATTCCATCGACAACTGCGCGGCAAGCGGATGAAGGTGAGCGGATTGGATGGAATTGTTGGTCTTGGCGTTGCGCGTAAAGAGAAGCTGATGAAAGTATTTGGCACAGTGCAATCTCTGCGGGGCGCGAGCGTCGATGAAATTCGCACACAATCTGGTCTTCCGCAAGTTGTGTCGCAGGCTGTATACGACGCTTTGCATCAAACTTGAACTGCTGCTGATCCTCGGTAGCCTCTCTATCAGTGGCTGACATCCTCTTAATTGCAGGTCTCTCCGGCGCTGGTCGTTCTCAGGCCGCGGATGATCTCGAAGACCTTGGTTGGTTCGTTGTCGACAACATGCCGATTGCACTTATCGACAAAGTGGTAGAGCTTGCTGCAACCGGCGAGCAGTCGCAACTTGCTTTAGTCGTGGGTTCTGCAAACAATCAAACCGATGCAGTCGTCATTGTGCATCGTTTACGTGATGCGGGGCATCGTGTGCGTGTGTTGTTTTTAGATGCATCCACTCCAGAACTCGTGCGACGTTATGGTGCAACAAAAAGAAAGCACCCACTCGCATCTCGCTACTCAAGCGTTGAAGAAGCGATTGTCGAAGAACGCTCGATGCTCGAGACCGTTAAGGGTGCCGCTGATCTGGTGATTGACACGTCGAGCCTCAATATTCATCAGCTGAAGTCACAAATTGTCGAATTGTTTTCACCATCTGGAGACAAAGACGTGATGCAGTTGTCACTCGTTTCATTTGGTTTCAAACACGGCATTCCACTGGATGTGGACATGGTGTTGGATGTGCGCTTCTTACCCAATCCTCATTGGGATGAGCATCTGCGAGAACTCTCTGGTCTTGATGAAGCGGTAAAGGCTTTCACCGTGGATCAACCGTTGGCGCAAGAGTTTCTTGCCAAACTGCACGCAATGCTCGACTTCTTGTTGCCCGCTTATCAGGCGGAAGGGAAAAGTTATCTCACCGTGGCGATTGGCTGCACGGGTGGTCGGCATCGATCGGTTGCTGTGACAGAGGCCATTGGGTCATGGTTAACGGCGCGCGGTCAGCGACCAAGGGTGACCCACCGCGACATCTTCAGGTAGGCGCT
>CAZHIN010000016.1:0-11693 GCA_964532575.1 uncultured Acidimicrobium sp. | reverse complement strand
TCGTGCGCTAATATCTTGCGCTATGGCACAGACACCTATACGAGTTGGTATTAACGGATTCGGAAGAATTGGTCGCAATTTCTTTCGTGCAGTAAATGCGGCGAACGCTCCGATTGAGATTGTCGCAGTGAACGATCTTGGGTCTATTAAGACGATGGCCCATCTTTTGAAGTATGACTCGGTACTCGGGATACTTCCGAATGAAATTGCTCCTGTAGAAGATGGAATTTCTGTGGATGGCAAGGTGTTGAAGGTGCTGCAATTTCGTGACCCGAAGGATCTTCCCTGGAAGTCACTTGGTGTAGATGTGGTCATCGAGTCGACTGGTTTTTTTACTGATCGCGATAAGGCCGCCGCCCATTTGGATGCTGGTGCTCCGCTCGTGATTGTGTCTGCACCTTCCAACGGAGCAGATGCGACTTTTGTCTATGGGGTCAATCACAAAGACTTTGATCGCACAAAACATACAGTGATCTCTAATGCAAGTTGCACGACTAATTGTTTTGTACCGATGGTCAAGGTGCTTGACGACGCATTCGGTATCGAGCAAGGTTTGATGACGACTGTGCATGCGTATACGGGTGACCAGCAACTCGTTGACGGACCGCACAGTGATCTGCGTCGTGCGCGAGGTGCGGCAATCAATATCACGCCAACCGGCACGGGAGCAGCTCGAGCAACCGCACTTGTGCTCGAGTCAATGAAGGGCAAACTGGATGGAACCTCGTTGAGGGTTCCAGTACCAACCGGATCGATCACTGACTTTGTTGCTGTGTTAAAAAAGGCCGCAACAAAAGATGAGATCAATGCTGCTTTCAAAAAAGCCGCAGCAGGCGAGTTGAAGGGCGTTCTTGAGTACACCGAGGCTCCGATCGTGTCGAGCGATGTTGTGACCAATCCGCATAGTTGCGTGTTCGACAGCGATCTAACGATGAGCATGGGCACTCTCGTGAAGGTGCTTGGCTGGTACGACAACGAATGGGGTTATTCAAATCGGTTGGTTGATTTGACACGCCATGTCGGATCAGCAAAATAGTTAACAAAGCACAATCTGTTGATGAGTAAATTGCCTCTCTTGGAGGATTTGGGAGACGTACGTGGCAAGCGCGTTCTTGTTCGTACCGACTTCAATGTGCCTATGTCAGGACCCGATGATGCTCGGATCATCGTTGACGATTTTCGGATTGTGTCAGCATTACCAACGATCAGTTATCTGACTGATCGCGGAGCGACGGTTGTATGCGCAAGTCATTTGGGACGACCAAAGGGGGCTCCGACTGCGAAGTATTCGATGTCTCCAGTCAGATCTCGTTTAGCCGAACTTGCGCCAGGTGTTGAGCTGCTTGAAAATCTTCGTTTTAATCCAGGCGAGGAGTCCAACGATGCCCAATTCACTGCAGAGTTGGTTGCAGGTTTTGATTTATACGTAGATGATGCATTTGGTGCCACTCATCGTGCACATGCATCAATAGTCGGGCCACCAAAAACCCTTCCATCTGCGGCTGGAAGATTGCTGCAGCGCGAAATAGAAGTGTTGGGCGCATTGCGCGAGAAACCTAAACGGCCTTTTGTAGCAGTGCTTGGTGGAGCAAAGGTAAGCGACAAGATTGGTGTGATCGAAGCGCTGCAGGAGCGGGTAGATGCTTTCATTATTGGTGGCGGTATGTGTTTTACTTTTCTCGCTGCTCAGGGATATTCGGTTGGTGATTCAATTTGTCAGCCAGAGTTGATTGATGTCTGCAAAAAACTCTTGGACGGCAACGTGCCGATTCATTTACCAGAAGACATCGTTGGTCTAGATGCAGATGGCGTGTATGCGACGTATGGCATTCGGTTGCCAAAAGGAGCAAAAGGTCTCGACATCGGTCCTGGCTCTGCGGCAGCCTTCACCGACATCATCATGGATGCACGTTCGGTATTTTGGAATGGTCCAATGGGAATGTTTGAAGACGCAAGATTTGCAAACGGCACCAAAACAGTTGCGCAAGCGATGGCCGACACAAAGGCTTTTACTGTTGTGGGCGGCGGCGACTCTGCAGCGGCTTTAGCGCAATTCAAACTGGAAGATCAGGTTGATCACGTGTCAACTGGTGGCGGTGCGTCGCTTGAGTATCTAGAGTTAGGCGACCTTCCTGGTCTTGAAGCGTTGCGAGGAGCACCACGTGTCAAATGAACACAGCCGTAAGCCACTCATCAGTGGAAACTGGAAAATGCATCACAATCATTTTGAAGCAATTCAGTGTCTGCAAAAGCTTGCGTACCTATTGACGAAAGAAGATTACGCAGCGTGTGACGTGAGCGTGCACCCACCATTTACCGATATTCGCAGTGTCCAAACTTTGATTGATGCCGACGAATTGAAAGTTTCTCTTGGTGCTCAGCATTGTCACTGGGAAGAAAAGGGTGCTTTCACCGGTGAAGTGAGCCCGCTATTTCTGAGCAAACTCAATGTGCGTTATGTGATCTGCGGGCACAGCGAAAGGCGAGAAATTTTCGGAGAGTCGAACGAAGACGTAGCAAAAAAGATCACGGCTATTCAAAAAAATAAGATGACTCCAATCGTCTGTGTTGGTGAAACTCTCGCCGAGCGAGAAGCAGGACAAACTACGCACAAGGTGATGGGGCAAGTGCGCGCTGCGCTCGCGGGAAGAACCGCCGAGCAAGTTGCCGAGATGGTGATTGCCTATGAACCCATTTGGGCGATCGGCACCGGACGAACCGCCACCTCATCGGACGCTCAGGCGGTCATTGGTGCGATCCGCGCGGAGGTTCACGAGTTAAGCGGGGCGAAGGCCGCCGAATCTGTGCGGTTGCAATATGGAGGCAGCGTCAAAGCGGCCAATATTGCCGAGTTAATGGCTCAACCCGATATTGATGGGGCACTGGTGGGTGGGGCAAGCCTCGACCCAGCCGAGTTTGCCCGAATCGCTCAATTTAGGCTCCATCGCTAGTCGTTGCTGATATTTCCCAAAATCGCCTTTTCGGTAATGCGTCTACTGGTGTTACCCTTGTCTCATTCGTGGGGGCGACTTGCTTCCACATCAATGGGGGAACCCACCTAATTCGACGGGGAGGTCGATAGTGAAGAAAACCAACAAACTCAGCCTGCTGGCTGCCGGTTTCGCAACCTTGTCACTTGTAGTGGCGGCTTGTGGCGGCAGTTCGTCAGGTGACTCTGCAGCACCTGCTGCTGATTCGGCATATGCAGGCATCGAAGATTGTGCGAGCGTGTCATACGACTACACCGCACCTGCTGCGACTGGCAACGGAATGAAAGTGACCTACGACATTGCTCCTGAAGCAGTGTGGGAAGACGGTTCACCAATCACTGTTGCTGACTTCAAAGCAACATTTGATGCGTCAATGAACACACCAGGTTCAATTTCGACATCTGGCTACGACCAGATCACATCGGTCGAGGCTGGCACCAGTGACAAGCAAGTAGTTGTCACATTGAAGTCGGTCTACGCACCATGGCGCGGATTGTTCGGCGGGTTGATCAAGGCAGCATCGGTGAAAAACACCGCTGACGTTTCTGGTGACTTTGCTGAAATGATTCCATTCTCGGGTCGTCCTTACAAAATGCAATCGTGGAGCAAAGACCAACTTGTCTATGTTCCTAACGACAAGTATTGGGGCACTGACAAGGCTGTAACACCAAAAATCGTTATGGTTCCTAAAGCTGACAGCGATACAGCAAATGCTTCACTCAAGGCTGGCGAGGTTGACTTTATGTACCCTCAATACAGTGGTGATACTGCAGCAGCATTGAAGCAGGACAACATTGCATCAAAGATCGAATTCGGTGGGGACTACGAAGCGTTCTACTTCCAACAGAAGTGTGGACCTTTCGCTAACCCAACCTTCCGCGCAGCATTCTCGATGTCAATTGATCGTGAAGCACTGTTTCAGCAGATCTACATTCCGATTGCTGACACCGCAACACTGTTGCAGTGTGGTCCAATTACGCCTGGTGCGTATTGCAATGGAGATGAGTTTGCTAATAGCTTCGATCTAGAAGGCGCAGCGAAGTTGATGGAAGACGCTGGCTGGAAAAAGGACGACAACGGCTTTTGGGCTGAACCAGGAAAAACTGCTCCAAAGATTCGTTGGATCGTCAACGTCAGCAACGGTCGTCGTTTGAGCACTCAGGCTTACTTGATTCCTTTGCTGCAAGCAGCAGGTTTCGATGTGCGAGCAGACAATTGCGATGCAGCGTGCTATTTCCAAAAGCGCTTGCCAGCACTTGACTACGACATGGCGATGTACATCAGTACAGCACCACCAGATCCTGCATACCTCACCAGCTCCTTCGTGTGTGACTTGATTCCAACAGAAGCAAATCAGAACATCGGTCAGAACACCACCGGTTGGTGTAACGCTGAGGCATCCGATCTGTTGCACGCAGCAGACATTGAAGTTGATGCGGCGGTGCGTGCCGAGAAGATTAAGTCGGCACTCAAATTGATGGCAGCGGATCATGTCTTGTTGCCATTGTTCCAGTTTCCAAAGTCTGGTTTCTGGCGCACTGACAAAGTTGGCGGTCCAGTCGACGGTGAGTTGAACAACTATCAGGCGTTTAAGAACTTCGACCAATGGACAGACGTTGATGGCGATGGTCAAATCGTTATCGCCGCCGAACAGTGGCCAGAGTGCTTGAACCCAATCACGGAGTGTGCAAACTCTTCGTGGATGGTGTGGACAACCGCATTCCCAGTAAGCCCAGGTGCCTACACAACGACCAATGATGGTCAGTATGTAGTCACTAACTTGCTGAGCGGTGAAGCAACCGTAGAGGTTCTTTAATCTCGCAAAATAGTTAAAAAGTGCATTTAAGGTGCGCAGGCCAAGTCGTATAGATTTGGTCTGCGCACCTTTTGCATATCGGGTTGCCGCAATAACAGAGTTGGGAGAACACGCGTGTTGAGGTTTGCGTTACGGAGATTGACTTGGGCGATACCCACGCTGATTTTGGTGACCTTTCTTGTCTACATTGCGCTGCGTTTAGGCACCGATCCACTGCAGAGCTACTTACGCACCAACCCTCGCGCAACTCGAGCAAAGATTGCGCAATACAGATCTGTCAATGGATTGTCGGCTAACTATGTTGTTGGGTATTTTCATTGGTTGAAGAATTTTGTGACATTTAATTGGCCGCGCAGCATTAAAGGAAGCCGCGAAGTTTGGCCAGAATTGAAAGATTCGCTCGTCAACACAATTCGTCTTGGATCGCTTGCAACATTTGTCGGCGTAATCATTGGGTTGATGGTGGGCATGTTTGCCGCCTTGAAGCCAGGAAGTCGGCGTGATGTTGCAGTCAACACCGGCGCATTTTTGGGAATCTCGATTCCTCCGTACATCACCGCTGTGCTCTTGCAATTGCTGTTTGCGGTGTATTGGTCGAGATGGTTTGGTCACACCTTGTTTCCAACGTCGGGTGTGTATCCACCAGGACACTCTGGTTTTGATTTATTTCTGATGCTCAAGCACATGGCATTGCCAACCATCGTTGTAGCGATTCAGATTATTGCGGTATACAGCCGCTATATGCGATCGTCGTTACTTGATGTGCTGAATTCGGACTTTATGCGCACCGCCCGTTCGAAGGGAATAAGCGAGCGACAGATTCTGTTTAAGCACGGCGTTCGCAATGCCTTAATACCAGTGGTCACCATTGCCGCACTTGATGTTGGATCGATCATCGGCGGCTTAATCATCTCAGAAAATATATTTGATTATCCGGGAATGGGCGTCTATTTCCTCTCTGCTTTTGCCACAGGCGATTTTCCACTGTTGATGCCATGGATGGTGCTTGTTGTTGCTTCGACACTGCTGTTCAACCTTGTCGCCGATGTTTCATATGCTTTTCTAGATCCAAGGATTCGTCTTGACTGATTTTGCAACTATTTCACCAAAGCGCATGGCGATGCGTCGGTTTCTTTCGCACAAGGCAGCTGTTGGCAGTTGTGTCTTGCTCACAATTATGGTTCTTGCTGTAATTCTTTCGCCGTTTACTGCTCGCTATGGAGTGAATGAGTCGGTACGCAAGCCGCCGAACACCTTTTTGCCTCCGCAGAAACTCGCGTGGTTTGGCACTGATGAAATTGGTCGTGATATGTACAGTCGCTTGATCTACGGAATTAGGGTTTCGCTGGTCATTGGACTGTTTAGCGCACTGATATCAACTGTTGTTGGCTGTGTCGTAGGAGCGGTTGCCGGTTTTCGTGGCGGAAGGTTCGACGACGTGGTGATGCGTGTGACCGACTTGTTTTTGGCGTTTCCTTTCTTGGTTGCGTTGCTTGTCATTCGCAACACCATCGGGAGCATCGGCTGGCTGACAGCGATTATCGGCGATAAGTCCTCAGCACGATTCGTTGTGTTTTTGTTATCGATATTTGGTTGGATGGGCGTTGCACGAATTGTTCGTGGTCAGATTTTGGCACTGAAGGAACGCGAATTTATTGAAGCAGCGCGAGCCGTTGGGGCAACACGTCGGTACATCGTGCGACGGCATTTGCTCCCTAACTCAATAGGCCCGATCATGGTTGCGCTGTCATTTGCGGTCGTTGGCGCAATTACGGCAGAGTCAACATTGGCCTTTTTCGGTTATGGACCTCAAGCAGGCGACGGAGGAACATCGCTGGGCATTCTGGTTGGGGCTGCAAAGGGAGCAGTGCAGTCTGGCTATTGGTGGATAGCCGTGTTTCCATGTTTTTCACTGGTCTTGATCTCATTAGCAATTAACTTCATCGGTGACGCGTTGCGTGATGCCACCGACCCTCGGTTGGAAAGAGGCGAATAATGAGTGAACTCGTTCTTTCCATTCGAGATCTGCGAGTCACGTTTGAAACGCCACTTGGTCCTTTAGAAGCAGTTCGCGGCGTTGACCTCGATGTTCATGCCGGCGAGATGATGGGCGTGGTAGGAGAGAGTGGCTCTGGAAAATCGGTGACTTTTCTCGCTGCGATGGGGTTGTTGCCCGCTCGCGCCAAAGTCTCTGGTTCGGTGATGCTCAATGGACAAGAAATGATTGGAGCATCGAACAAGGTTTTGCGAAATATGCGCGGCGGTTTAATGTCAATGATCTTTCAAGACCCACTGTCAGCGCTTAATCCTGTGCACCGAATTGGTGATCAGATTGTTGAGATGTTGAAAGCGCACCAAAATAATCTGAGCGACAAGGACGCAGCAAAGCGTGCGGTCGAATTGCTGGATATTGTCGGCATTCCACAAGCAGCAGAACGAGCACATCAATATCCGCACGAGTTCTCCGGCGGTATGCGTCAACGAGTTGTGATCGCAATTGCAATTGCCAATAACCCAAAGGTTCTCATCGCCGATGAACCGACAACGGCATTGGATGTAACCGTGCAAGCCCAAATCTTGGAAGTGATTGAGCGAGTTCAGAAGGCATTTGGTACGGCTGTCGTACTGATCACGCACGACCTCGGGGTGATAGCGCGAGTGGCTGATCGTGTCAACGTGATGTACGCCGGAAGAAATGTTGAAAAGGGTGGAGTCGACTCGTTGTTCGATCACCCAAGTCACCCATACACACGTGGTCTACTCGCTTCGCTCCCACATGAAGGCGTAGAGCGCTTGACACCGATTACTGGTTTTCCACCAAATATGTTGATACCGCCACCGGGATGTGGTTTTGCACCCCGTTGTTCTTACGCCACCGATGCATGCCGTGCAGCATTACCATCGCTCCGAGCGTTTACAGATCTTGAAACAGCATGTATCCGTGCTGAAGAACTTGTTGTGAAAGCAGGCTTGTCATGAATCAGCCACTGCTGCAGGTAGAGAATCTTGTCAAGAATTTTGAACTTCGCGCCAATAGCGGTATTCGAAAGACAAAGCGAATTGTGCAAGCCGTCTCCGATGTATCGTTTTCACTCGATCGCGGACAGACACTTGGCATTGTTGGCGAGTCGGGTTCTGGCAAGACAACTGTCGGTCGTTGCATTTTGCAGCTGCTCGATATCACATCCGGAACCATCTCGTTTGAAGGCAAAACTCTCGGTGGGTTGAGTTTTGAAGAAATGCGCCAGGTTCGTCGCAAGATGCAAATTGTGTTTCAAGACCCATTCGCATCGCTCGATCCAAAAATGACGGTTGGATCTTCAATAGCAGAACCGCTTGCTGTGCAAGGCGTTGAGGGCAACCACGAAGACAAGGTTGCGAGTCTGCTCGAGTTGGTGGGGCTTGCCGCCGATCATGCAAAGCGTTTTCCGCACGAGTTTTCTGGTGGACAACGCCAACGTGTTGGTATTGCACGAGCACTTGCTCTTGACCCTGCGCTGATTGTGCTGGACGAACCAGTTTCTGCACTCGATGTCAGTATTCAGGCAGGTGTTGTCAACCTATTTGGCGATCTGCAAAAGCGTCTCGGCATGTCGTATGTGTTTATTGCTCACGACTTATCTGTTGTGCGGCACATTGCCGATCGAGTTGCGGTGATGTATCTGGGCAAGATCGTAGAGATCGGTGATAAGAAGTCAATATATGAACATCCAACGCATCCGTATACGAAGGCGTTGCTGTCGGCTGTTCCAGTTCCAAATCCAACGACCGAGCGTTCGCGCTCAAGAATAATGTTGGAAGGCGATGTGCCGTCGCCGGTTAATCCGCCTTCGGGTTGCCGCTTTCGCACACGCTGCTGGAAAGCGACCGAATTGTGCGCAACGACCGAGCCACAATTGGTCGTACGCCCGACAGGGCAACTTTCGGCCTGCCATTTTCCAGAGTAGTAACGGTAGGATTTACGCCGTGAGAGAGTTCATCAAAGTCATCACCATCGTTGTCAACGTGATTTCCATGTTTGCCATGATCGTTGGAGTATTGCTCCATAGCGGTCGTGGCGGTGGTCTGAGCGACATGTTTGGTGGGGGCGGATCTGCTGCATTGGGTAGTGCCGCAGCAGAGCGCAACCTCAATCGCATCACCACCGTGTTTGCGCTGGTGTGGGTGTTTACGGTTGTGGCATTAGGTTTGCTTCTCGCATAAAGGGCAAATTGTAGGTTCAGTAATAGCAATACCACGTCGGAGTGGCGAAATGGCAGACGCACCAGCTTGAGGGGCTGGCGCTCGAAAGGGCGTAGGGGTTCAAGTCCCCTCTTCGACACAAGAGTTTGGTCGCAGTCATAGGAGCAGTATCACCTACGATTGTTGAATAGTTACGCACTACACATCTGATGAGATCGCTGTTATTCAGAAGCGAACGTTGCGCGTTTTGGTCTTGAGCCAAATTGCGGGTTCGGCAGCACTAGCGGCGGCGGTCACTGTTGGTGCTTTCGTGATTCAAGACATCCTTGGTCAGACCACAGCATGGGGTGGAGTCGCATCGGCGACAGTGACGATGGGAACTGCGTTTATGTCGCAGGTGCTTGCACGGTTAATGAACGTGCGGGGCAGAAGAAATGGTTTACAAACCGGATATTCGCTGGCGATACTCGGGGGATTCATCGCTGGTTATGGTGCAGAAACGAAAATACTTTGGGTGTTTTTGCTCGGGCTATTCGTTTTTGGCAATGGCCAAGCATCAAACTTGCTCTCTCGTTACGCAGCCGCCGATTTGGCAACAACAGATCAACGTGGCCGCGCCATGAGTCAGATTTTGTTTGCGTCAACTTTTGGCGCGGTGTTTGGGCCATTACTTATTAAGCCAGCGGAGCAAGCAGGCATGCATTGGTTTGGTTGGGGTCAATACACCGGCCCTTGGATATTTGCAGGTGTGTTTTTTGTGGCATCACTCATTAATACAACATTTCGGTTGCGACCTGACCCGTTAGAAGTGGCAGGTGGATTAAATAGGCAGGCAGAGGCAGGCGCGCCAACCAGACTATTCAGCGATGCGGTTACCGCCATTCGCGGATCAAGCGATGCCAAAATTGCGGTTGTTGCAATGGTGATCTCGCAAATGGCCATGGTGGCAGTGATGACGATGACCCCAGTACATCTGCGGCTACACGATCACGAAACGGTGAGCGCATATATTATTTCTTTGCATATTGCTGGCATGTATGCGTTTAGTCCGCTGGTGGGCAAATTTGCCGATCGACGCGGGCGTTTTGCAACGATCCAAGTTGGCGCTCTGGTACTCATGGGTGCAACGGTGTTGTCATCACTCGCCGGAGATTCACCGGTGTTGCTATTTCCTGCACTCTGGATGCTTGGAGTCGGTTGGAGTTTTGGTTTAATCGGCGGATCAAGTCTGCTCGTTGATTCGATTGATCAAGGGATACGCGTGCGTGTACAAGGCGCTGCAGATTTGACCATGAGTTTTTGCGGTGGGTTGGCTGGTTTTTCGAGCGGTTTTATTCGCAAGGCCGTTGGGTATCACGTGTTGTCAAATATTGGCACATTGTTGGCTGGAATATTGTTGGTGCTGGTGATGTTGAAGAAATCGAGAAAGGTTATTGCGCAGAAGGTCGCTGTATGACGTGGAAAAATTGGGCAGGCAATCAAACCGCAAATCCGATCAAAGTTCACCGACCACTGTGCGAATCGGACATCGTCGCAGTAGTCGGGTATGCCAGTGCGCTGCATCAACGAGTAAAAGTTGTGGGATCTGGACATAGTTTTACAGCCATTGCTGTTGCACCCGATCATCTTGTTGAGATGACGCGCTACAACAAGGTGGTTGGCCTTGACGTAGAGCGCATGGAAGTAACAGTTGAGTCTGGCATCGTGATTAGCGACCTCAACAAATATCTGGACGACGCAGGTTTTGCCATGCCCAATTTGGGTGACGTTACGTACCAGACAATCTCTGGCGCCTTGTCGACTTCGACCCATGGAACTGGCGCGTTGCGCACTGGTCTCGCCGCTCAGATCACCGCGTTTCGACTTGTTGTTGCCAGTGGCGAGGTGTTGCAATGCTCGGCAAACGAAAATGCCGAGGTGTTTCATTGTGGCCGTGTGAGTCTTGGTGCATTGGGAATTTTGAGCACGATCACGCTGCGAATTGTTCCAGCATTTCGCTTGCATGCGGTTGAAGAACCAATGCGTATAGATGCGTTGCTTGCAGACATTGACAATCATATTTCGGAGAATGATTTTTTTGAGTTCTACTGGATTCCACATACTGGTTGGGCGTTGACTAAACGCAACAATGTCACTCAAAAACCGGCTGATCCTCCTGCGCGCGTGAAAACATGGGTCAACAAGATGCTTTTAGAAAATATTGCGTTCGGGGCGTTGTGTTATCTGGGACGATTACTGCCATTTCTCATACCAAAACTGTCGAAGGCACTTCCAAGTAGCGGCCGCACCGAGTATGTCAACGCCAGTCATCGTATTTTTGCTAGCAAGCGAATAGTGCGTTTCTACGAGATGGAATATTCAATTCGACGTGATGCTGTAGTTGAAGCACTCAATCGTGTGCGCCGAATGGTTGATGATTGTGGGTTCTTGCTCAACTTTCCCGTTGAAGTGCGGTTTACTGCGGGCGATGATATTCCGCTTTCAACAGGTGGCGGCAGAAACAATGCGTACATTGCGGTACACGTGTTTAAGGGCATGAAGTATGAGCCATATTTTCGTGAGGTTGAGGCGATCATGAGTGATTATGACGGTCGACCGCACTGGGGAAAGATCCATTTCAAGACAGCGGAGTCGCTTGAGCCCCTGTATCCTGAATGGAAGCGTTATATCGAAGTTCGGAACCGTCTCGATCCCGAGGGTGTGTT
>CAZHIN010000015.1:22819-25910 GCA_964532575.1 uncultured Acidimicrobium sp. | reverse complement strand
CTACCGTCGGGCTTGCAATCACACTCGACAAAGAACAGCTTCACAACAGCCAAAGAGTTGGTTTAGTGCTGGCGGCTCTTTCATTAGCAATGGTTGGCTATGCGGCAAACGCGTAGATGAGTCGGGCTGGCGGGATTTGAACCCGCGACCTCTTGTCCCCCAGACAAGCACGCTAACCAAGCTGCGCTACAGCCCGCAATCTCGCGTCTTACCCTAGCGAAAGAGATTTACAACTCTCCACGACAAATACACAATCAGGGTGCCTACCAGCAGCTTGAAATGCCAAGGTACCGAGACATCTTCATCAGCAGATGTCTGTGCGAGTTTTTTTATATTGATCGATTTGGCGGTGAGTCCGCCGTTGATGTTGATCTGCGCAATGGGCTTCAGACACTTCGGACAACAACCATCTGCCGACATTGCGCTTGGCGCCAAGTACTTTGCACACTCTTCACACCAAGGCATGCGTTTACTCTGAACGTTTGCGAACGCGCATCTTGATTGGTGTTGAGCCAAATTCAAACTTTTCACGAATACAACGCTCGAGATAGCGCAAGTATGGAGCGGGCAATTCGCGATTAACAAACAACGTAAACGTCGGTGGATCAGTAGCGCCCTGGAGCGCGTACAACACTCGAGCACCACTCCCTGCTGGCTGCTTTTGCTGTGCTTCGGCCATCACTTTGTTGACATCACGTGTGGGAACACGCTTGTGATAATGCACGATGCACTCTTGCAAGATCGGTAGCAAGCGATGCACGCCCTTGCCTGTGAGTGCAGAAACCTTTAATACGGGAGCATCACCGATGAAATACAACTTGCGAGTCATCTCATTGTCGATGTGTTCGCGGCCTTCGGCGTCAAGAGTTTCCCATTTGTTGAGGATCACAATGACGGGACACCCAGCGGCATCAATGCGCTCGGCCAAACGTTGGTCTTGGCTAGTAATGCCATCATGGGCATCTATCACGAGGAGCGCAACGTCTGATTCGTCAACGGCACGAAGTGCACGCACGAACGAGTAATACTCAGCCGACTCATCAACTTTGCTTTTGCGCCGCATGCCTGCTGTATCAACAAACACCATCGGTCCATCTTCGGTGTCAACTTGCGTGTCAATCGCATCGCGTGTTGTACCCGGCATGTCATGAGTGATCGAACGGTCTTCGCCCACCAAACGATTGAAAAGTGTGCTCTTTCCTACGTTGGGACGCCCAACAATTGATACACGAGGAATACCGGGGGCGCGAATTGCGTCGCCAAGTTCTGGTTCTGGCTCCATGTCAAGCGCTTCAACTCGCTCAAGAATTGCATCCAATAAATCGCCAGACTTGCGACCGTGCAATGCAGACACTGCAATCGGTTCTCCAAAACCCAGTGAAAGAAAATCCCAGCGGTCAGTCTCTCTTCGTTCCGAGTCAATCTTGTTTGACACAACGAGTACAGGCCGGTCAATTTTGCGCAACCACTGGGCGATCAACTCATCGTCATGAGTAACACCTACCCATGTATCAACAACAAATAGCACCAGGTCGGCAGCGCGAGCAGCCTCTTCCACTTGGCGACTTACTTTGGTATCGAGTTCGCTACCACCAGGCATCCACCCACCCGTATCAACAACACTAAATTTTTTGCCGATCCACTCAACATCGCGCTCAAAGCGGTCGCGAGTAATACCAGGTTGGTCTTCGACAATTGCTACCTGAGCGCCCAAAAACCTATTGAAGAGCGTGCTCTTTCCCACATTGGGTCGTCCGACGATTACTACGGTTGGCAATCGTTCAGTCACGCATGCATTGTACAAGCGGTTTACATGAGAACGATGAGCACTAAAGTATGTCTGTGCACGCAACGAACACATCGCAAGTTGATCGAGTGCTCCTTGCAGCTCCCCGCGGGTTTTGTGCCGGTGTCGAGATGGCGATTAAAGCACTTTCATGGATGGTTCGCACGTTTCCTGCCCCCGTGTATTGCTTTCACGAGATCGCGCACAACAAATCAGTTGTCGATCGCTTTATCGCTCAGGGCGTGATCTTTGTCGACCACATTGCCGATATTCCTGTTGGCAGTCCAATCATGTTGTCTGCACACGGGTCTGCGCCCGAGGTTGTTGCCAGCGCAATTGAACGTGGCGGCTATGTCGTTGACTCGGTATGCCCACTTGTGACAAAGGTGCACCACGAACTGCGAGTTCGATCAAATAAAGGCTACAAAATCATTTACATCGGCCACGAAGGCCATGAAGAGGCCGTTGGTACTATGGCCGTTGCACCGCACGCAACCACTCGTGTCGAACAACTTGACGACGTTGCTGCATTGCCAGAAACAGATGAACCTCTCGCACTACTGGCACAAACAACACTTTCGCATCGCGATTGGCAAGAGGTAGCGCAAGCCGTGAAAATTCGATTCCCACAAGTGTGGCAGCCGGGCAAGAGTGATTTGTGTTTCGCAACCACCAACCGCCAAACCGCATTGATGCAGATCGTTGAACAATGCGACGCGGTGATCATTATCGGTTCTGCCAATTCGTCCAACACACTGGCGCTCGAAAAATTGGCGAAATCAATGAATTGCTCAACTGTTTTGCGCATTAACTCAGCAGAGGAAATTCCTGACAATATTTCTGGAACAGTTGGTGTGACCGCCGGGGCTTCAGCACCAGAAGAGTTGGTGATGGCAGTTGTGGCGCGTCTTGCTCCCCGACTTGGAGTCGAAGAGGTACGCCTCACCACCGAAGACGAATATTTTCCGCCGCCGCGCAACATTCGTCAGTTGCAGCACGCCATAGAACAAGCATCAACGGTGATGATCGGTGGGAACTTTCTGGGCGGTCGACATCTCGACGACCGATCGGTAAGCGCCAGCACTGTGCTGCAAAAACTCACATCATAAATAATGTGCACATGAGCGCGTGGAGTTGTTAATTTCGTGGAACCTTGCTCCAAGGCATCTCGCGATCGACTCGCACATCGCCTGGAAGGCCGAGCATCCGCTCGCCAAGAATGTTTTTCATGACTTCTGAGGTGCCGCCTTCAATGCTGTTTGCACGGGCGCGCAGGAAGGCTTTAGGCACCGAGTCGAAACTCAT
>CAZHIN010000015.1:6878-22711 GCA_964532575.1 uncultured Acidimicrobium sp. | reverse complement strand
TACAACATTCCGTGTGCACCCATAAGGTCGAGGCAAAACTCATACGTCTGCTTATTGAGATCAGCACTGGCCATCTTGCCTATGGACCCTTCTGGTCCTGGCACTCCAAGTTTGCGATTTTGTCCAGCACGAATGTTGGTAAGACGCAACACTTCAGCACGTATCCACAACTGCATCAATCTGTCGCGTGTTGCAGTATCGCGTTGATCTACTGGGAGTTTCTCCCAAATTTTTATCGCCTCACGAATTGGGCCAGAGGCTTTCGGAGGAATTGCTCCACCAATCGCCACTCGCTCATTCATCAACGTCGTCAAACTCACTCGCCAACCATCTCCAGGTCCGCCTAGCGTTTCGGCAACGGGCACACGTACGTCGGTGAAATACACCTCATTAAATTCGGCTTCACCTGTCATCTGTCGCAAAGGCCGAACTAGGACGCCTGGCGCTTGCATATCCACTACGACTGCGGTCATTCCGGCATGCTTCACAGCATCGGGGTCAGTTCGCACAACGAGCAGTCCCCACTTCGAGAGGTGAGCCAATGTCGTCCATACTTTTTGACCGTTTATCAACCACTCGTCACCATCGCGAATCGCCTTCGCAGAGAGCCCTGCAAAATCCGAGCCAGAACCTGGTTCTGAAAATAACTGACACCAAATCTCTTCGCCGGTGAATAACGGGCGCAAATACTTTGCCTGTTGCTCTTGGGTGCCCCACTCCACGACCGTTGGGCCACACATTCCGTATCCGATTGGATTTCGTGCATAAGCATTCGGACTTCCGGCCGCCGACAACTTCTCGCTGACGATCTTTTGATGCTTTGGAGATAACCCAAGGCCACCAGCACCGACCGGAAAATGCACCCAAGCAAGACCTCGATCAAACTGCTCGCCTAAAAAAACTTCAGGTTTCGTTTTTCGTGGCGGAAACGCTTCAAGCAGCGCGGAAACCGCATCAAGTATTTGCTGCTCGTCCGCTAACGATTGTGTTTGTGCTGTCGACATGAGACCCCCTTTTGTTGCAGACAAATCTAGTAACCCCGAAGTTGAGAAGCGTCATCGGTCGCTGATCAGGCTCAGCCAACCGATTCTCGCATGACGCAAATTTTGGGCTAACTTTTGGCTGTGTTTCCTGGACAGATTGCAGCCGTCACTCCACACAAGCCTGCCGTCATTATGGCATCCACTGCGCAAGTCATTACTTACCAGCAGCTTGATGAAGCCGCCAATCGATTGAGCCAGTTGCTCTTCGAGCACGGCTTGCGACCTGGAGACCATATTGCGATTTGTCTTGAAAATCATCCTCGTTTTTTTGAGGTGATATGGGGCTGCCACTACGCCGGATTGATTTATACAGCCTGTTCGAGTCGTCTTACCTCTGATGAACTTTCGTACATCATCAATGACTGCAGCGCAAAGGCCTTTATTACGAGCAAATATAAAGCCGACCAAGCAGCCGAAATCGCGAACCTCATCCCAAACGCAGCACTTCGATTAATGCTCGATGGCACCATCGACGGATTTGATGCTTACGAACAGATTGTTGCCCAACAATCGAATATGCCACTTGCAAACCGCGTTGACGGCTCGGACATGTTGTATTCGAGCGGAACGACAGGTCGACCTAAAGGTGTTTCGCTCAATCTCGGCCTTAATCCTCTTGGTTCGCCCAATGGCGTGACCTCTCTTGGTCAATTCTTATTTGCAATGAATGACAGCACCATCTACTTGTCACCGGCTCCGCTTTACCACGCAGCACCTTTGCGTTGGAATTTGGCAGTACATCGTGTTGGTGGCACAACCGTCATCATGGAGCACTTTGACGCACAGGAATATTTGCAGTTGATCGAAAAATATGCCGTCACACATTCGCAAACCGTGCCAACCATGTTTGTACGTCTACTCAAACTTCCTGCTGAGGTGCGAACCGCATACAACACATCCACCCTGACGCACATTTTCCATGCCGCCGCACCGTGTCCCGTTGACATCAAACAACAAACAATTGCTTGGCTTGGGCCAATAGTTCACGAATATTATGCAGGAAGCGAAGGCAATGGTTTCGTGTACTGCAATTCCGAACAATGGCTATCTCACCCCGGCACGGTTGGACAATCGCTGCAGGGCGTCGTTCATATTCTTGATGATGACGGAAACGAACTTGACGTTGGCCAAACAGGAACCATTTATTTCGAAAGCGCTGCGAAATTCGAATATCACAATGATCCAGAAAAGACTCAAGCGTCTAAAGATTCTCTTGGGCGAGGTTGGTCAACACTTGGCGATATCGGATATCTGGATGAAGAAAAGTATTTATATCTGACCGACCGCAAGGCATTTATGATCATCGCGGGTGGCGTCAATATCTATCCTCAAGAGGCCGAAAATATTTTGGTTTCTCATCCTGATGTAGTGGATGTTGCAGTTTTCGGTGTGCCAAATGACGAGTTTGGCGAGGAAGTGAAGGCCGTCGTGCAGCCCACCGTGATGCCTGCAACAGAGCAAGACGCAAAAAATCTAGAGCGTGCGTTGATCGAGCACTGCAAAGCATCTCTCGCGTCATTTAAATGTCCAAAGTCGATCGACTTTCGTACCGAACTTCCACGTCATCCGACAGGCAAGTTGTATAAACGTCTGCTCAAAGATGAGTACTGGGCCGCTGCCGGACGAAGTATCTAAGACGTGCACCCCTTGTGACACACCCATTTCTCGATACTGACATTCCAATCGCCTTCGCCCACCGCGGTGGCGCGAGTGACGCCCCCGAAAACACGATGCCTGCCTTTGCTCGCGCAGTTGAACTTGGCTACACCTACCTCGAGACCGACGTGCATGCCACTCGCGATGGTGTGCTTCTAGCGTTTCACGACGACGACCTACTTCGAACCTGTGGAGTAGCCGGAAAAATCAGTGAGCTCGACTACTCCGATGTACAACAAGCCAGAGTCGATGGAAAAGAAAGAATTCCACTGTTGCAGGATATTTTTGATGCATGGCCTGATGCGCGTATCAATATCGACTGCAAATCAGATGCCGCTATGGCTCCACTCATCAACGCACTCAAATCGCCTCACGTACTCGACAAAGTATGCGTCGGCTCGTTTAGCGACAAACGTCTTTCCCATCTTCGACAAACTTTTGGCTCACCGCTGTGCACGTCA
This sequence comes from uncultured Acidimicrobium sp., assembly GCA_964532575.1. Lineage (GTDB taxonomy): Bacteria > Actinomycetota > Acidimicrobiia > Acidimicrobiales > Ilumatobacteraceae > UBA3006. The sequence continues at coordinate 19,551 of CAZHIN010000015.1, read as the reverse complement.
CTTGGGCCAAAGCAGGTGGCTTTACTACGCGTGCGCAGTTGGATCGGAGTCGTCAGACCGTTCGAAGGTGCATTGGCAGCCCAAATTCCTCTCAAGCAGGGCCCAATCACACTGACCGACAAGCGGCTTGTTGACGACGCGCACAGCGCTGGTTTGCAAGTGCATGTGTGGACGATTGATGAACCCGATGAAATGGAACATCTGCTGAGTCTTGGAGTCGACGGAATTATGACGGATAGACCGCTTGTTCTCAAGCAGATACTGCAAAAGAAAGGTCTGTGGAAGTCACCTATTGGATGATCGGCACTATTAGATTATTCGTGTGACCCCTACGAGGATGCGGCTCAGCCGACGCTTCGGTGAACTCCACCACGCCTAGTTCGAACGCGACTCGATCAAGTACTGGGTCGGCTTCTCTCGTTTCTGCCGTATCCGCAGTAGATATCGGTCTCACGTTTCCCGATACAACCGAGGTGTTACGCAATCTCTCGCTCGAGATCGCACAACACGAGTTTGTTGCTTTGGTTGGACCAAGTGGCTGTGGCAAGTCAACCTTGTTGCGGGTACTCAGTGGTCTTGTGCAACCAACCAGCGGATCACTCTCAACGTCGCGCCAAGAAATTGGATTCGTTTTTCAAGACGCCACGTTGCTGCCATGGCGCACCACACTGAGCAATATAGAAATGCTGCTCGAGTTAAATGGAACTTCAGTGCACGAGCGAAAGACGAAAGCCAATCACGCACTCCAAGCGGTTGGCCTCGGAGACAGCGGACATAAGTTTCCTCGGCAGCTCTCGGGTGGAATGAAAATGCGCGCATCACTTGCTCGTACACTCGTCACCGAGCCAAGTCTGCTGTTGCTTGACGAACCATTTGCGGCAGTAGACGAATTTACCCGCGAATCGCTTAATGATGATCTGCTCTCGTTGTTTTTAGAATCGAAGTTTTCGGCAGTATTCGTTACTCACTCCATCGCCGAGGCCGTCTACCTGTCACAACGCGTGCTGATCATGTCAAATAAGCCAGGCACCATCGCTCATGAGGTCAACATTCCGTTCGAATATCCCCGCGCACCATCCCTGCGATATAGCGCTCAGTTCGCTGCCTGTTGCGGTCAAATCGCATCGCTGCTACGAGAAATGAAAACTACGTGACACGCAAACATTTGATTTATCGGTATCTCGGTCCGACAATTGTTTTTGTGATGTTTATTGCCGCTTGGTACGCACTCGCCTACTCGCTAGACAACAACTTTTCGCCCGCTTCCAACACCCCGATGATCATCCCTCCACCCCATCGGCTCTTTGAAGATTTTCACGGCATTGTGCGCACCAAGATAATTGTTGCATTTTGGATTTCACTCAAAACAGCCCTTGTTGGTTTGGCGATATCAATATTTGCTGGAATCACGCTTGGAGTCTTCATGGCACAGGCAAGATGGTTCGAACGCTCAATCTGGCCATACCTTATTGCGCTACAGGTCACACCAATTATCGCGATCGTTCCCCTGCTGATCAAACTGGTTGGTTCCAATTTTGCAGCGCGAGTTTTGGTTACGGTCATCATTTCACTTTTTCCAATCATCTCTAACACGCTGTTCGGAATTCAATCGACCCCGACAAACATGCATGACCTCTTCACATTGCACAAAGCCAATCGCTTTACACGCTTGATCAAACTTCAATTACCAGCCGCAAGTCCAGCCATTTTCGGTGGACTACGCATTTCAGCGGGCCTTGCAGTAATCGGTGCCATCGTGGGTGATTTTTTCTTTGCTAAAGGGGACCCTGGTCTTGGCAAACTCATTACGCAATTTTTTCTCAACAGTCAGGCATCTGCAATGTTCGTCACAGCTCTTGCTGCCACACTCTTAGGACTTATACTTTTTATCGCGTTCGGTTTGCTCAACAAAATAGTTGTTGGGCGTTGGTACGAAGGCTCACTCACCTAGTAATTAGCAATTAACGGAGAAAAATATCATGCGTAGGTACAACAGCATCATCGGCACAACCCTTGCAATTGGTTTAGGTATCGCACTGCTTGGCGCATGCGCAAGTAGCGATTCCGCAACGACTGATACTGCTTCCGATGCTGCAGCATCAACATCGGCATCCTCACTCGCAGAAGTTTGCCCCGCCACTGTTGTCGTACAAACTGACTGGTTCCCCGAGTCAGAACATGGTGGCCTGTTTCAACTTCTGGGCAGCGATGCTGTTGCATCCAAAGACTCGGGTGCGGTTGTTGGATCATTGATGGTCAATGAGCAATCAACGGGTGTCAATCTCGAGATACGTGCTGGCGGACCCTTTCTTGAGTCCCCTGTTGTCACTGAGATGTATCAAGACAATGCAATCACTTTTGGCTACGTGGGCACCGACGTTGCTATCACTCGCTACAACGACGCACCAACACTCGCAGTGTTTAACGCTCTCAACATCAACCCGCAAGTTGTGCTGTGGGATGCGACTAAGCATCCGGAAGCCAAAACAATCGCTGATGCAGCCAAATCTGTGAAGACTTTCTACGTCTATGGCGACCCTTCGTGGATGCGCTATTTCGTCGCTCAAGGTTTGATCGAAAAAGGACAAGTTGATTCCAACTACAAAGGCAACTTATTGCTCACCACGGAGGATGCTGCGCACCAAGGCTTCGCCACATCAGAGCCGTACAAATACGCCAACCTCGAGAGCGGCGCAATTACGACTGGCTACCAACTTATTCATGATGCTGGATGGAACTCGTACGCGCAAAACTTGGCCATCCGCAAGGATCGACTAGAAGAACTACGTCCTTGCCTCGAAAAGATTGTTCCAATTTTTCAGCAAGCACAACTCGACTACATCGCCGATCCAGCGCGTGCAAACGCGATCATCCTTTCGACTGTTGCAACATACGACAGTTGGTGGACACAAAGCGAGGGTGATGTTTCCAACGGCGCTGCATCGCAAAAAGAACTGGGCATTATTGGCAATGGTGAGACAGAAACTTTTGGCGATCTAGAAGAGACTCGCGTCAATGACTTCATTGCAAAAGCAACACCAATCTTGCGCGAGCAAGGCCTAGAGATTGCCGACATCACTGCCAGCGACATTACCGATAACGAATTTTTGGATACTTCAATTACCTACAAGGGGTAACTGAATCAGGCGTCCTTGACGCTCCATTTACGTTGCGCCACTGGGTCTTTATCACTCCATGGGAAATTGATCCACTGATCGGTGTGCTTCCAGACGTAATCGCATTTGATTATGGATTGCGATTTTTCGTACAGCACTGCAAGTCGCGTGTCTGCGAGTTGTCCTTTGCAAAATTCCAGTACGTGTTTCAAGGTATGACCGGTATCTGCAACATCGTCAACGATGAGTACTTTGGAATCTTTTAAGTCAACAAGACTCGGCACCGGAGGCAGAATCATTGGCACCGCGAGACGCTCATTAACACCGGTGTAAAACTCGACGTTCATGGTGTACGTATTCTTCACCGACAACGCATAACCGAGCGCACCGGCAGCGAGCAATCCACCGCGAGCAATGGCCAAAATAATGTCGGGCTCGTAGCCACTCTTGGCCACCATCACTGCAAGTTCTCGGCTCGCAACTCCGAAGGATTCCCACGTCATTATTTCTCGCTCTTCGCTCAACTCGACCCCTTTATTGCATCCCGTGAAATACTCAATCTAGTTCATGAGTCCACTACATAAGGGCAATGGCGACACCCGCTCTCACAACAATATTTGCGCGACGCCAAAAACTCGGCGGTCATCACCGACAGTCCTGATACAGGATCTTGGTAGCACGGAATGTTGGCCGCCACAGCAGCACTATGGCGGCTCAGTATCTCGGCAAAATGAGGATGCGCACTGTGCAAGCGCCGAGGCAAGGGCAAATTCACGTACTCGTGCCTGAGTTGAGGATGGCTCACATTGCCTCGAGCATTGACCAAAATTTGGGCCAACTTTTGCTGACAACAGCAGGCTGCCCAATACTTACACCGTCAAGTTTGAGCCCAGCGACACCGAAGGCCATACCCAATCTATGGTCATCATGGGTGTCACAGCGGCCGCCGTGCAATGTCTGGGGGAAAATCTCGAGTCCATCCTCGCGTTCGATCACATTCGCACCAAGAGCACGCATCTCGTTGGCAAGATCTCCGATGCGATCACTTTCCTTCTTGCGAATGAAGCCAACATTGCGAATCCGAGTTGGGGTCGATGCGAAAAGTGCAACGACAGCCAGCGTCGGAACTAAGTCCGAGATATCGGACATATCGACATCAATGCCCTGCAAGGGTGTGTTGACATCACGTACGAGGGAGACGCCTCCAGGATCAGCAACTATCTGACAACCCATTTGTTGTAGCACCGTAAGCACACGACTATCGCCTTGCAACATTGTCAACGACATTCCTTCTACACGTACCCGACCGCCCACGATGGCAGCCGCTGCAAATGGATACGACGCAGAACTCGCATCGGGTTCAACTACATAATCACAGCCGATATATCCACCTGGCTCAATGTTGATAAAGCGATCATCAACGACATCGACGTGCGCCCCAAACGACCTCATCACCGCAGCCGACATAGCGATATAGGGCTGCGAGATAATGCTTCCCACGAGTTCAATCCGCAGACCATCTGCCAACATTGGAGCAATCAACATCAATGCAGTGACAAACTGCGACGATGTGTTTGTTGCAATTTGCACAATAGGCGCACAGGTTTTCCCACGCTGCACCGTCACAGGAAGGCAATATTCATCTTCGCCCCAACTGACGAGTGCACCAAGTTGCTGTAAGGCAACATGCAAATCTTTCATTGGTCGTTTACGCAAGGCCTCATTGCCACTCATTGTCAATGGTCCTTTGCGCAATGCTCCTACAGCAGTCAAAAATCGCGCAGTAGTACCCGCCAAGTTCGCGTCAATCAACACCGGATCATCTCTCTCCACATCGATACAACTCGACACGTGAGCCTTGTGGGCATCGAGCGATATTGATGAGCCAAGCAGCGTGAGCCCTTGCAACATTGCAACGGTGTCATCGCCGTCCGGCAATCCGCTGATGAATGACTGACCTCGTGCCAACGCCGCGCATATCAATGCACGATGAGCAACCGACTTCGAGCCGGGCACTGATACCAACGCATCAAGAACACTGTTTCTTGCAACAACTGCGTAATCACTGTGTTGTGTCATGAAATTTGTTGCAGTGTCGGCCTAAAACCACGGGCAATGAGACCACCACGAAACACATCTTGACTGATCTGTTCGACAACAAGCACCAATACACCGCGATCCCCTTCGACCGAGTGTGCTACCTCGAAGTTGGCGATGTTGACCCCAAGTTCTGCGGCCAGCGTAAATATCTCGGCTGCTGCGCCTGAGCGGTCAGGGATAGGCACTCGCACTTCAACTACGTCCATCAAGTCGCGCACACGACTCGGCAAATTAGAACGAGCAACCCGAGACTGCTGCAATCGCTTCGTCAACTCATTGGAATCACCTTGCACAACAATTTGTTTCATCTGTGCGAGCCCATCTATCAATCCATCAAGCGCAATGACTATCGCGTCTCGATTCTCTCGACAGATATCAATCCATATTGCGGGATGACCAGAAGCAACACGCGTCATGTCTCTAAAACCACCGGCAGCAAGACGCAACACCGCTACATGCTCTTGGGCTCTCTCGCTAGCCAGACCCATCAGCGCAGCCGCTGTGAGGTGCGGCAGATGGCTCACGATGGCAACAAGTTGATCGTGAAGCTGCGGATCGAGAACAACAATCTCTGAGCCAAGTTCAGTCACAACCGCTGCAACTTTCTCGAAATTTTTATCATCAATGCCAACAGACGGGGTCAATACCCATACCGCACCTTCAAACAATTTTGGATCTGCTCCGGCTAATCCGATTAATTCGCTGCCAGCCATTGGATGACCACCAATAAATCTCGGATCGTGAATTTGGTCTGCTAAATGTGCTTTCACTCCACCAACGTCGGTCACCAAACCCGATGTTTCGCGCAACGCTCGGGCAACTTGATCGCCAATTGTTGAAACAGGAGTAGCCACAAAGGTGATCGAGGCGTTCTTGTCAACGCCAATTTGTTGAATGACGCCCAAAGACAAAGCCTGTTGTTCGGTTTGTGCGACCGAATCACAACCTGTGACATGCCATCCTTTACTCGACAGTGCTAGGCCCAAAGACCCTCCGATCAATCCAAGACCGAAAATGTTTGCTCGTCTTTGTGTCACAGCAAACAATTCTACTCGTGGGCTATGGAGCAACCGATTCAATTAACAACTTGATCTCTGCTTTTGTAAGGTGTCGCCACTGACCTGGCAGCAAATGCCTATCCACGATTGGCCCAATGCGAACACGTACGAGTCGCGCAACTGGATAGCCAACTTCCTCGCACATGCGTCGAATTTGTCGGTTTCTTCCTTCGTGAATGACTACCCGCAGTACTCCCGGTTGCAATTGGCTGACATCTGCTGGTGCAGTCATTCCATCGTCTAACTCAATGCCATTGCGCATCCGACTTATCGCTGTGTTGTTTACGCCAGCAGATGAACACTCAACATGTACGAGATATTCTTTTTCCAGGCCATAACTTGGGTGTGTGATTCGATTAGTCAACTCTCCATCGTTCGTTAACAACAACAGACCTTCCGAATCTGCATCTAAACGCCCGACAGGAAACACTCGGGGTTCGACAGGAACAAGGTCGACAACGGTCTCACGGCCGTGTGTGTCGATGGCTGTTGAGATGACATCAATCGGTTTGTTGAGCAGGTAGTACACCACATCCGGCCGCACTCCAACTGGCGCTCCATCGATCTCGATGAGATCCACTTGCACATCAACCCGACGACCTAAAACCGCAATCGTTCCATTGACCGTTACACGCTCATCGGCGATCAATTCTTCACACGCACGACGACTGCCCCATCCATGGCGAGCCAAAACTTTTTGCAATCGCTCGCCTTCAAATAATTGTTCGTCGCCTCCCGGCGCTGATTCTTTGATGGCTACCCCTCAACTTCGTTTCGTGAGTTTCCCATCGGCTGAGATGGAACAATCCTTAATCCCTGCTCGAGCGCCTCGACAACTTCGGACGGAGGAACAAAATCAGCAATCGGTGGAAGTGACGACAGCGAATCAAGACCAAGCCGTTCCAAAAACATGGCGGTAGTGCCAAACATAATCGCTTGGCCTGGTCCATCATCGCGTGACACTTCAGTGATGTAACCGCGAGCCTGCAGTGTGCGCATCACCGCATCTGGATCAACTCCGCGAATAGATGCAACCTGCTGTCGAGACAATGGTTGCTTGTATGCAATGATCGCGAGAGTTTCTAGAGCAGCCGATGAAATGCGGGCCTGCTGACTATCAAGAACAAATCTTTCAACATACGCAGACACGTCGGGGTGCGATTGAAAGCGGTATCCGCCCGCCACCTTGACCAATTGAAAACCATGACCAGCATCGGCATACGCCGAGGCAAGACGTTCGCACAACCCTTCAATTACCGCTACAGGCTGCTCGAGCAACTGCGCAAGCAATGCAGGATCAACGGGTTCCATCGCCACGAGCAAGATGCCTTCAAGTGCGCGCACCACATCAGCACTGATCTGTGCATCTTCATGCTCTGTATGACCCTCAGAACTCTTGTCAGACATATTTCGAACCCTTCATAAAATCATCATCCTTCGTAGTCGTCGATATTAAATACAGCTTCAAATCCAATGTCATTGCCGCCAGTCCACAACACCTGAATGTCACCAAACTTGTCGCTCTGCTCTAGATCGACTCGGCCTTGCTTATACAACTCGAGAACTGCCAAAAATCGACACACAACAGCAATGCGATCATGGATTGCCTCTGTCAGTTGCGCAAACGTAACACGTCCAAGACTTGGCAATTCATCCAGCAACTCCATTAGTGCCTCGGCCACACTTGCCCGAATAGGAGCCACGTGAAATAAATCGATTGTTGTCGGTGGCTTTGGCTGAACCGCGCGCATAAATGCGCGCTGCAATCGCACTGGGCTTACTCCTTCAAGCAGATCGGGCATCAACTCGGCAAAGCGTTCGTCTGGTCCAGCCATTCGTGCGAAACTCAAACCTGCTTTTTCAACGAGATCGCTAAACACACTGGCAACATCTTTAAAAGTTTTGCAATCCAACAAACGCGCAAGCAACAAATCTCGTTCTTCCCAAAGGGCAAGTTCTTCATCAAGATCCATATCGGACTTGCCTGGCAGCAGGCGTCGGGTTTTTAGCTCGACAAGTGTTGCTGCGATCAACAAAAACTCTGTAGCGATTTCAAGATCGAACGTCTGCATCCGTTGTACTTCAGCCAAATACGCCTCGACAATACGCAGCAGCGAAACCTCATGGATATCCACTTCCTCCTGCAAAATGAGATGCAGCAGCAAATCAAAGGGGCCGTCAAAGACCGGGGTGTTCACCTCATACGCCATCGCGCACGAGTTTATATCAAACAGACCTTTACTCGATTGTTTGCACTAGCGTTGTGACGTGGCCAGAGTCCTTTCCTGCATTCAACCAACTGGCGAAGTGCACCTCGGCAACTATTTGGGCGCTCTGCGCAATTGGGTTTCAGGGCAGCACAACAACGATGTATTCCACGGCATCGTTGATCTGCACGCACTCACCATCACCGACACACCAGGCTTACTCGGAAAACAAACCCTGCAACTTGCAGCAATTTTGTTTGCCGTAGGTCTCGACCCCCAAATAGCGACAGTTTTCGTCCAAAGTCATATCCCCGAGCACAGTCAATTGGGCTGGATCATGGAGTGCACGGTCAGTTTTGGAGAGCTCAGTCGGATGACCCAATTTAAAGACAAGTCTGCCAAACGAGAAGCCGATTTTGTATCTGCAGGACTCTTTACTTATCCCGCACTGCAGGCAGCAGACATCTTGCTCTACGACGCGAGAGAGGTGCCCGTGGGCGACGACCAGCGTCAGCACATCGAGATCACACGCGATATCGCACTTCGTTTCAACCATCGCTTTGGTGAAACATTCGTTGTGCCAAAGGCAGTTACGCCACCAACCGGAGCGCGAGTAATGGATTTGCAAGACCCAACAAAAAAAATGAGTAAGTCTGGTGAAGGTGATGCCGGAATTGTCTACCTTCTCGATGACCCAGCATCAATAGTGAAAAAGTTCAAGCGAGCCGTCACTGATAGCGACAACGAAGTCGTCTTTGATCGAGAGCGCAAGCCAGGTGTTAGCAACTTGCTCGAAATTCTCGGTGCAGTCACCAATGAGTCTCCTTCTTCACTCGCAACGTCCTACACCCAGTACGGAAAACTCAAACAAGATACGGGTGAGGCCGTCGCAGAAATGCTGCGTCCGATCCAGTCTCGTTATCACGAACTGATGGCCGACCCTGCAGAACTCAGCAACCTACTTGCCCTTGGCAAAGAGCGCGCGTCCAAAGTGGCAAGCGCAACACTCGCGCGAGCGCACAGCGCTATTGGTCTCTACCCCAGCAGGTAGGCGCCTCACTATCGACAAATTGAAGTGTTGACATTTATAAGTCGTCAGACATGGCGAGCAGTGCCTTCAATTCGGGCGAGCACGAGCCCTGCACCATCGCGATTGTTGTCGAATCACTTCCAATAGTGCGCAACATATTTGCACCTATCGTTTCGTGATCGTGATACAACCGCAAGCGTGTTGTGCGCGGACCAACGATTGTGGCAACGACTCGCATCAAGGTACCCAACCGAGACACCGACTTGCCAACATCATGTAACAATGCACCTGCTATTTCATAGTTATTAGCCATTGGTCGGAGCGCAACATATCGGCGCGCAACCATAATGCTGTGCCGACGATCTTGCAGCATCAACTCATTCCATAAATCAAACTCGTGTGCAGTCAACACTGATGCGACCCAATGTTGCTCTATCACTTGCACCTGTTTTGGCACCATTGAGAGCACAAATCTCTTCGCAAGATGAACGACATGCCTCATTGTGGCGCCTTAACACGAGCACGCGGATGCGACTCGCGATACATCTCGAACAACACTTCGTTGTCAACCTTTGTGTACACCTGAGTCGTGCTCACCGAAGCATGACCAAGCAATTCTTGTACAATTCGCAAATCCGCTCCATGAACCAACATGTGAGTTGCACATGAGTGACGCAATACGTGTGGAGAGAGCTCGCTTGTAATGCCAGCAAGATGCGCATATTTACGCACAATCCCCCACGCGGCCTGGCGAGACAATCTCGTGCCACGTACGCCCAAGAACACCGCATCTGCATGATCGCGCTTCGACCATTGCTCCGGGCACAGCATTGGTCTTCCACCTGCTCCAAACCACATCTCGAGTGCCTCTCTGGCGAGTCTTCCAAACGGCACGATCCGCTCTTTTGAGCCTTTGCCGAACACTCGGGCGACACTGCTCTCCATGTCAATGTCGCTCATTGACAAACCACAGGCTTCTGACACACGAGCACCTGTTGCATACAAAAACTCGAGTAGTGCCCGATCACGAAGCGCTAACGAATCCACTCCAGAGACAGCATTCAATAACAATTCAACTTCCTGCTCACTCAAGGCTTTAGGAATACCAGATGGAACCTTGATGCCGTCAATAAATGCAGTCGGATTATCGGACCGTAGTCCTTCGTCAAGCATGAAACGATGGAACATTCGAACTGCTGCAAATTGACGGGCGATGCTTTTGGGTGCTCGTTCCTCGGAACGAAGTATTCCAATATATTTTTCGATCTGCGCTGGCTTCACATTGCGAGCCGTCAGTTTGCTGTGAGACAAATAGCTCTCATACTGCAAAATGTCGCGTCCGTACGCCTCGATCGTGCGATCCGATCTACCCTGCTCAACGCGCATCCATGTGAGGAAGCGTTCGCGCTCGGTCAAACTTGTCATGAGCGAGGCTGTTTATCTGCACGCAGTAGCCGATCGGCACGAAGCAAGCCAACAACCGCCATGGCGTTATCGATTTCTCCCGACTCAATCATGTGTAGCGCGTCATCGAGCAACAAAACCTCAATTGACATGTCGTTCTCTTCGGGTCCGTGTCTGTCCATCGCCACTTCGGTTAAACCAATGGCAATAAACAATTGCACCGCAGCATTGGTAATACCTGGTGCCTGCAATATCTGACCCAATGGCCGTACATCAGTTGAAGCAAATCCTGTCTCTTCTTGCAGTTCGCGTTCCGCAGTTGCTTGGGGATCTTCGCCCTCCACGTCCCTCATGCCGGCTGGAATCTCGAGACTGTATGCGTCGAGTGCTGGTCGATACTGTCGCACCATGACAACTTCATATTGACCAAGCAAATTAGTGCGTATGGGCACTATGCCCGTAGCGCCTGGCGACTCAACATAGGTGCGCACAAACTCTTCACCGTTTGGAGCACGAAATCGACTCTGCACAAGCTTCCACAACACCCATTCGTGCAAAACAGTTCGTGTGATGCGCTCGAAATGCGCCATCAACAATCGCTTTCGATGAATCTAGGACTTCGCGTCAGCGGCCGCTGCGCGATCGGCAGAACGCGAAGTGCTTTGGGTTAATGCGCGACGTGCAAGTGCGGCCCCAATCATTTCACGATACAACGGATGCGGTCGATCGGGGCGACTTTTAAATTCGGGATGCGCCTGTGTGCCAACCCAAAACGGATGTCCCTGCAGCTCAATAAATTCAACAAGACGCTTATCGGGTGATGTGCCGCTGCAAATGAATCCGGCTTCTTCAAAGCGACTGCGATATGTGGAATTGAATTCGTAGCGATGACGATGCCGCTCACTGACCACTGGCTCACCATACGCGTTGGCTACTTGCGTGCCAGGTGTGAGCACTGCGTAGTACGCGCCAAGTCGCATTGTGCCACCCTTATCAGTGACATCCCGCTGATCGTTCATGATGTCAATTACTGGGTTCTGAGTTGAAAGATCGAATTCCGTGGAGTTGGCGTCGGACATCCCCAACACGTGTCGCGCAAATTCAACGGTCATCACCTGCATTCCGAGACACAGGCCCAAGCACGGAACCAGATTTTCACGCGCATATTCCGCCGCTCTGATCTTGCCTTCGATACCACGCGGGCCAAATCCACCCGGAATAACTATTCCATCCAATGTCGTCATTCGATCATCAGCAAGCAAACCTTCCACGTCTTCTGCTTGTATCCACACAATCTCGACTTTTGCACCGTGGTGAAAACCTGCGTGCTTCAAACTCTCTACAACAGAAAGATATGCGTCTTGCAGTTGTACGTATTTCCCAATGAGACCAATCCGTACTGGCGCTGTCGAAGCTTCAACCCGAGAAACCAACTCACGCCACGGCGAAAGATCAAGTGGCGCGTCAATCTTAAGCACCTCACAAATCTGAGTATCAAGACCTTCGTCGTGCAAAATCAGCGGCAATTCATAAATGTTCTTGACATCAGCAGCATTAATGACATTTTTTTGATCGACGTCACATTGACCAGAGATCTTGCGCTTGAGTTGGTCACTGATTGGTTCATCGCTACGACAGACAATTAAATCGGGTTGAATACCGCGCGACCGCAACTCGGTAACGCTGTGTTGAGTTGGCTTGGTCTTTTGCTCACCACTCGGGCCAATGAACGGCACCAACGTCACGTGCACATAACAA
>CAZHIN010000015.1:0-6868 GCA_964532575.1 uncultured Acidimicrobium sp. | reverse complement strand
GACCCACTTCATTTTTAAATTGACGAATGGCTTCGAGGAACGGAAGAATTTCAATGTCGCCGACAGTTCCGCCTACCTCGGTGATCACGACATCCACATCATCCGTAGCAAGGCGCTGAATGCGACGCTTAATCTCATCGGTGACGTGGGGAATGACCTGTACGGTGCGGCCCAGATAGTCACCACGACGCTCGGCTGCCAACACTGCTTGGTAGATGCTTCCCGTTGTTGCGTTTGATGATCGAGTCAAATTCTCGTCAATGAAACGTTCGTAGTGGCCAAGATCCAAATCGGTTTCGCCACCATCATCAGTAACAAAAACTTCTCCGTGTTCAAACGGATTCATCGTGCCAGGATCGACGTTGATGTACGGATCCAACTTTTGCATCGTGACGCGAAGACCTCGCATCTTGAGCAGACGACCAAGGGATGAAGCAGTGAGACCTTTGCCGAGCGAACTTGCAACGCCACCTGTTACAAAAACATGCTTTGGCACTACTTGCTCCCGTCTCTGTGTGGAGCGCCCCCGACTGGGATCAGATACTCCACGACGGAAGATAAGTATACCCTCGAGGTGGCTAGCGTCGTGACCGCTTCGGGTCGCTCGATCGATTGCTCAATCGGCTGCTCGATTCTTTTAGCAGTTCTGAGGCATAGTTGAGGGCGGCTTCCTCGGCCATGCCACCAGACAGCATTCGTGCGATCTCTCCAACCCGATCTTGGTGCGCCAATTGAATGGCTTCCGCATAAGTCTGTTTGGATTTGACCGATTTGGACACCTTGATTTGCCTGTGCGCCGCGGCCGCTACTTGGGCCAGATGCGTCACGACCAAAACTTGATGCCTCAGACCAAGTTGAGCCAACGCTCCCGCCACGGCGACGGCTGCTTCCCCGCCAATGCCCGCGTCAACTTCGTCAAACACCAAAGTCGATGGTCCTTGTGTAAGCACCAAGCGCAAGGCCAACATTGTGCGCGCCAACTCTCCGCCTGACGCCACCTTTGCAAGAGGAGATGGTGGCGAGCCCGGGTTGGCTGCCAACAAAAAGACCACTTCATCACCCGGGTCATCTCCAACCGAAACCTGCACAACGGCGTGCGCCATGGCCAGCGTGCGCAGATGCTGTTGCACTGCTTTGGCCAGACGTGGGGCTGCTTCGCGACGCGCATCACCCACCACCTTTTCGGCTGCACGCAACTGGGTAATGGCAGCCGAGCGTTCGGCGTCCAACGTTGCCGCGCGAGCCTCAAAACTTTCGAGTTCGTCTAGTCGCGTCTCGCTTTGCGCGCCATAGGCAATGACCTCGTCTAACGATTCGCCATATTTACGACGCAGATCTACGAGCAGATGTCGGCGCTGACGCACTTCGTCCAACAACGCTGGGTCTTCTTCGATTGATTCTGCCAAATCGCGCATCTCGCGGGCCACATCATCTATCTCGGCCTGCACGTTTTTCAGACGTTCCACAAGCGCCAAAAACGCGTCGCGGTGACCGATCGATGACAATGCACGCCCAACCACATCACTAGCGCCGTCATCGTCTTGCAACGCTGCTGCCGCAACATACAGGGCCTCTCGGTGCGCCACAGCATCGGCCAACAAATCTTCTTGGCGCGACAGATCATCGTCTTCGTTGGCACTTTTCAATCCGGCCTCGGCAATTTCTTTGACCTGAAAGCGCAACAAATCAATTTCTCGAGCACGCGCACGCTCGTCGCCACCCAACGTAGCGAGCAATGCCTCAATCTCTGTTAATCGGGCGCGAGCGTTGCGCAATGGTTCGAGATCGACACCACAAAAGTGATCGAGAGCCATGCGCTGAGCAGAAGCCCCCAGCAGGCTCTGGTGCGAGTGTTGTCCATGTAAGTCAACGAGTTCGCCACCGTATTCGGCAAGTTGCGCAACTGTTGCGAGCCTGCCATTGACATAGGCTCGCGACCTTCCAGTAACAGGCACAACGCGACACAAAATCACTTCGCTGTCGTCGGTGACAAACCGACCCTCAACTCGCGCTTCTTCGCATCCGGTTCGCACAACTGTTGCGTCTGCTCGACCGCCCACGAGCAAATCAATTGCTTCTACCAACATCGTTTTGCCAGCACCGGTTTCGCCCGTCAGAGCCACGAGTCCTTCACCAATTGAAAGATCAAGTTTTTCAATTACACCCAAATTTTCGATGTGTAACTCACTCAGCATCAATCATCTCCAAGACCAAATTTGGTGCGCACAATTTGATGAAATTTTGGTGTCTTAAAGCGAAGAAATGCTGCGGTGCAGGTGTCTGGAGCAAAACTCACCACGTCGCCCTGAGTGAGGCTCATCACTTTGCGTCCGTCAAGTGCCATATCTACTGGTCGGGTACCAACAACTTCAATCAACAACGACTCATGTGGATCGAGTACAAGTGCGCGATCAAACAACATGTGGGGCGACACTGGCGTCACGAGCAACGCGCGATGGCGTGGCGACACAACCGGCCCGCGTGCCGACATTGAATAGGCCGTGCTTCCTGTTGGGGTAGACACGATCAGACCGTCTGCTGAATACGTTGCAAAGAGTTCGGAGTTGATGACCACATCAAGCCACACCGTGTGACCTGACTGTTGCTTTTCGAGCACCGCCTCATTGAGCGCGCGCCATGACAAATCGGTTCCACCATCGGCGCGCTTGAGCAACACTGTGAGCATCATTCGTTTGTCAATAATGAAATCTCTGTCTTCACTACCATCGACCCAACGCTGCAGCGAGGCGATGCATTCTGACGGCTCAATTTCGGTCAAGTAACCAAGCGTGCCCACATTGACACCAAGGATCGGCACTGGCGCTCCGTCCAGCAGATGTACTGCTCGCAACACTGTGCCGTCACCTCCCAACGACAACACAATGTCTGCATCCATTGCCGACCTGTCACTGGCAAGATGCTCACAACCACGAGCAATGGCGTCTGCGGGCAACATCCACAAATGATGACCATGTTTCTTGCACCACGAGTCAAGGTCACTAATCAATTGAGTGATCTCACCACGCGTGTGGTGGGCGACAACAAAAATTGAGCTCATCGCCTGGTCTCCATGACTGCCAACCTACTCAACCCGACTCACAGAGTGCGCGTCAATTGCCAAATCCCTGCGCAGATGAAGCAAAAATTCGGTGTTCCCATCGGCGCCTCGCAATGGCGATTCAATGACCCCCAACTGCACCATACCCAGCGTGAAAAATGCATCAGCAACCTGGGCAAGAGTGCGTTGGTGAATCTCACTCTCTCTGATCACGCCAGCGCCCTTGTCCACTTCCGATTTCTCGGCTTCAAATTGAGGCTTGACCAGCAGGATCATGTCTCCATGTGGACGCAGCACCTCGCAAAGTGCACGAGCAACTTGGCGCAATGAGATAAATGAAAGATCAGCCACGATCACGTCAAAATCACCCGCCATATCTGTCGTTAATGAACGCACATTCGTTGAGTCGAGCACAACTACTCGTGGGTCACGAACGAGTCGATCATGCAACTGGGCCTTGCCCACATCAACCGCCACCACTTGTGTCGCATCTCGTTGCAACACACAATCAGTAAAACCTCCCGTGGATGCTCCTGCATCCAACACGCGCTTACCCGCCAATTGAACACCAAAGGCCAGTAACGCTGCCTCGAGTTTTTCTCCACCGCGAGAAACAAAACGATCGGGTGAGAACAGCAATACTTGATCCGAGTTTGCGATCATTCGATTTTCGGTGAGAGCGATAGAACCATTCACCAAAATCAGACCTTGATCAATCAACTCTTTCGCATGACCGGTATCCATTGCAATCTTTTGTTTGACCAACCATGTATCAAGACGCACACGTGCTTTGGACATATGGCTACGAGGCAATGATCATCGTGGCAAACGTAGCCAGATCAGCAAAAACTTCAACGTTGGGCTCTGCCTTTGGTGTGGAAGAGATACCGGTGAGAACCTGAGCAAATTTACATCCCACCGTACGAGCAAACAATCCGTCTGTTGAAGGACGATCTCCCACCATCCACGCATTGGAAAGATCGTCAACACCCAAAACTTGTCGCACCAAATTTGCCATAGGTTGATGCGGTTTGCCAGCGATAATCGGCTCGACGCCGGATGCAGCGACAACGGCCGCCAATATCGATCCACCACCTGGAATAAGACCATGTGGTGTCGGATACGTTGCATCATCATTAGTTGCAATCAGACGCGCACCATTGCGCACTGCATTCGACAATCTGGTCAGACCGCGGTAATCAAATGTTGCGTGATAGCCAACCATCACTGTGTCAATGTTTTGGTCAATCGGGCTTTGCAGCAACTCGCCATCAATGTGTTCATCCGAGCGGCCTGCCAAGATCGCACCCGCATGTTCAATTGCTTCAACTGCTCCAGGACCTCCACCGAGCAATACTCGTTCGCCGTTACGCAGTAACGACCCCGCGGCCTGCGACGATGTCACGACATCTCCATGAGCATCTATACCAATACTCGACAATGCGCGTTCTTGATCAGCGATAAGTGAAAACGAATTATTCGTGACGAACAACACGCGATGTCCAGCCTTGCGCAAAGATTCAATCGCACGAACAGAACCTTCGATCGGTTGATGCATTAACCAAACAACACCATCCAAATCACACAAAATCGGGGCTGCAGATGGCACACTGTAATTGTGCCTCGTTTTCTCCCGTTTCGCGCACTTCGCTACGCACCATCTATCGATCTTGCAGCAACCTGTGCTCCCCCATACGACGTCTTAAGTGATACTGACCGCGCCAACTTGGTCGCACAACATAGTCACAACATTGTCAATATCGATCTACCTGTCGCTTCGTCTACTCAACACGATGCATATTTAGCCGCAGCACAAATGCTCAATGAGTGGATCAGCCAAGGCGTACTGGTGCGCGACGAGGTACCAACGTTCACGCTGTACCGGATGCAATTTCGCGACACTCTCGGCAACATGCGCAACATTGTTGGTGTTTTGGGCGGAATTGAGGTTGTCGACGAAGGTGCGGGTGGCGTATTGGCCCATGAGCGCACCACGCCAAAGGCTAAAACCGACCGACTAGATCTGACACGGGCGACAGATGCAAATCTTTCTCCAGTGTGGGGGCTCAGCCTCGCTTCTGGCCTGAGCGAACTCTTGAAAGAGCCAGCGCAAATAGTTGGTTCATATATCGATGCACAAGGCGTTACGCACACCGTCGAACGAGTTCAAGATGCATCCCGCATTGCATCCATCTCTTCACTGATTGGTGAGCATCCTGTCATCATCGCCGATGGTCATCATCGTTATGCGATTAGTCGCACATATCGAGACGAAACTCGCATTCGCACAAAATCTACTTCGACCGACGCCGAACAGACTCTTACATTTGTCAATGAATTGATCGATGAGCAACTCAGCGTCGCTGCAATTCATCGACTGTATTCCGATGTGACGTCAACGCAGTTGTTGGCAACACTCGAACAATCATTCACCATCACTGATGCCCCTGCTGTTAGTAATTCCACACTCTCAACCATGGACAAAGAGGGTTGTCTGTGTTTTGTTAACAGCAATTTGCAAACTAAATGGCTTACTCCTCGCGCTGACGCTTTTGTTGGCGTCCGTTCATTAGACAGCGCTCGACTCGAGCATGCATTGCGCGATCTTGAACACACAGTTTCATTTCAACACGGAGTAGCCGAAGTAGTTGACGCAGTGAGTCACAAGCAAGCCATCGCCGCAATCTTGATTCGCCCAGTGAGCGTTGCCGAAATTCAGCGCACCGCCACCGAAGGCATTTTGATGCCACCAAAATCAACATTTTTTACGCCAAAACTTCGAACCGGCTTTGTGATTCGCGAGCTCAACACCCGCGCGTAACAGTAGTTAGCGAGAACCGAGTGTTTCGAGGCGATCGCGCACGTCAGTGAAGTCTGAGTCGTTTTTGGCGATGCGCTGAAAAATAGTGCGTGCTTGCACAACATCACCAGAGCGGTCATACAAATCGGCAAGTACATACCATTCGCGCAAATGATGCTCGCGCACTTTGGCTGGGTCTTGCTTTGACTGTTGCATCAAACGAACGGCTGCTTGAATATCACCCTGATCTGCAAGCGCGCTTGCAGCAACGATGCGACCCTCGGCAACAATCGTCGGATCCGGAGAAGCGTCTTTCAACTCTTTCCATAATTCGTCAACTTTGTCGTAACGCATTAACGCGCGATAACAGTCGGCCAATACGGGGTGATTGAGAGTAGAGCCAGAGGTAAGTGCGCGTGCCTGTTCTAGGTGATCGGCAGCATCGCGCCATTGACCCATGCGATACATCGACAAACCAGCAATTTCGTGAATCAGTTCAACTCCGGGGCAATCGCGCGAGATTGGAATGATGATCTTCTTGGCATCCTGATAACGACCACGCTCGAATGCATCAAGCGCCAATGCGAGTTTTTCAATCAACCGCTTGGATGCACGCTCACCGACAACTGCAATGATGCTGCCGGCAACCGTTGCCTCAACATGTGCCATTGCTGCTGCTGAAGCACGACGCTCGTCACGCTCAAGGCGAATTGGTGCTGATTCTTGCTCACGACGAGGGCCACGACCACGTGCTGGACGGGTTGAACCTTCGTCTTTCCAAACTTCGTTTGACTGCGTGTTGCGTGGCAATGCATCGCGATCGTTCTTTCGACCACCGGTGCGATAACGAACTTCGTCGGCTTTGCGCTGCGCGGCGGTTTGCGGAACTACAGGACGATCATCATCACGGAAGGAACGACCTGTGCTTGGACGACCGCGACCTGCTGGCGGACGGCCACCACTTGGACGGCCACTACTTGGGCCGCGACCTGCTGAATCACCACGACCAT